>NZ_CP061725.1:621811-932717 GCF_014764405.1 Micromonospora craniellae
CCCGAACTCGGTCAACCGGTCCTGATCCAGGCCCTCACCGGCTTCGTCGACGCCGGCAACGCCAGCCGGCTGGCCCGCGAACAGCTGCTCACATCGCTGGACGCCCGCCCGATCGCCCGGTTCGACCTCGACCAGTTGTTCGACTACCGCTCCCGTCGCCCGGTGATGACCTTCGTCGAGGACCACTGGGAGAGCTACGACGCCCCGGCGTTGGAGCTGCACCTGCTGAGCGACGACGACGAGACTCCGTTCCTCCTGCTCACCGGCCCCGAGCCGGATCTGCAGTGGGAGCGGTTCGTGGCCGCCGTGGCGGGCCTCGCCGAGCGGCTGGACGTCCGGCTCACCGTCGGGTTGAACGCGATCCCGATGGCGGTGCCGCACACCCGCCCGACCGGCGTGACCGCGCACGCCACCCGGCGTGACCTGATCGCCGGCTACGAGCCGTGGCTGCAACAGGTGCAGGTCCCCGGCAGCGTGGGTCACCTGCTGGAGTTCCGCCTCGGCGAGGCGGGCCGCGATGCGCTGGGCTTCGCCGCCCACGTGCCGCACTACGTGGCGCAGGCCGAGTACCCGGCCGCCGCCGAGGTGCTGCTGGCGTCGGTGTCGCGCAGCACCGGGCTGCTGCTGCCCCGCGACGGGCTGCACTCGGCCGCCGAGGTGGTCCGGGTCGAGATCGACCGGCAGGTCGCGCAGAACGACGAGGCCAGTGCGCTGGTGCAGGCGCTGGAGGAACAGTACGACGCGTTCGCCCGAGGCAAGGGCGAGCGGAACCTGCTCGCCGCCGAGAACGGCCCGCTGCCCACGGCGGAGGAACTCGGCGCCGAACTGGAACGCTTCCTCGCCGAGCAGACTCGCCCGCCCGAGGCGTGACGGCACCCGGGTCACGTGCAAGGAAGGGCCCCTTGCTAACGCCTCGTGCATAGCAGGGGTCCCCTCCTAACACTTCGCCCGCCGCGAACCGCCGCGCCCGCCGGGAGCCGCCGGGAGCCGGGAGCCGCCGGGCTCGTGCGCCGCCCGGCGGACCGGGCCCGGATACGGCAGGCTGGCACCATGCGCCTGGCCACCTGGAACGTCAACTCGGTGAAGGCCCGCCTGCCCCGGCTGCTGGACTGGCTGGCCGGCACCGGGCCGGACGTGGTCTGCCTCCAGGAGACCAAGTGCCCCGACGGCGCGTTCCCGGTGGCCGAGGTCGGCGAGCTGGGCTATACCGTGGCCAGCCACAGCGACGGCCGGTGGAACGGCGTGGCCGTGCTGTCCCGGGTCGGTTTGGCCGACGTCACGGTCGGGTTCCCCGGTGAACCCGGGTTCCCCGAGCCGGAGGCCCGCGCGATCGCGGCCACCTGCGACGGGCTGCGGGTCTGGTCGGTGTACGTGCCGAACGGCCGCACCCCCGAGGACCCGCACTACGCGTACAAGCTGGCCTGGCTGGCGGCGCTGCGGGACGCGCTGGACGCAGAACTCACCGGCGGGCCGGCCCTCGCGGTCTGCGGCGACTTCAACGTGGCCCCGACCGACGACGACGTGTGGGACCCTGCGCTGTTCGTGACCTCCACCCATGTCACGCCCGCCGAGCGGGCCGCCCTGGCGGCACTCCGCGACCTCGGTCTCACCGACGTGCTGCCCACCCCGATGAAGGGGCCGCACCCGTACACCTACTGGGACTACCGGGCCGGGATGTTCCACCAGAACAAGGGCATGCGGATCGACCTGGTGTACGCCTCGGCGCCGGTGGCCCGCGCGGTCCGCTCCGCGTACGTGGACCGGGAGGCCCGCAAGGGCAAGGGCCCGTCCGATCACGCACCGATCGTGGTCGACGTCGAGCTCGTACCGTCGGTGGAGTCCTTCTGAGTACCCCCGCCCCTTCCGCGATCTTGGTACGAAACGGCCCCTCGCGGGGCATCGACGTACCAAGCTCTGTTTCGCTCATCCAGGTCTAGGGTGGAGACATGGCAGTTGTGAAGATCAACGCGATCGACGTCCCGCCCGGCGCCGGCGAGGAGTTGGAGAAGCGGTTCGCCGCTCGCGCCCGCGCGGTGGAGGGCTCCCCCGGTTTCCTCGGCTTCGAGCTGCTGCGGCCGGTGGCCGGCGAGAGCCGCTACTTCGTCTACACCCGCTGGGAGACCGAGCAGGCGTACCAGGACTGGGCCAATGGGCCCGCCCGCGCCGCACACGCCGCCCCGCCCGGCGGCGAGCAGCGTCCCCCGGTCGCCTCCGGCGCCACCCTCCTGGAGTTCGAGGTCGTCCAGCAGGTTCCCTGAGCCGATCCACCCCTCAGACCGGTGCCGAGGACCGGTGCCGAGGACTTCAGGTCAGGCGGGGCGGGTGGTGGTGAGGTTGGCGAAGGCGATGACGTTGTCGGCGTAGCCGTCCCGGCCGCCGAGCCACTGGCCGCCACAGGTGATCAGCCGCAGGGTCGGTGGGCCGTCGTGCCCGTAGACACGGTCTGCCGGCAACTGGTCCTTGGGGAAGTGCTCGACGGAGTCCACGGTGAACACCGCCACCGAACGGTCCTCGCGGGTCACCTCGATCGTGTCGCCCACCCGGAGCCTGCCCAGGTCGTAGAAGACCGACGGGCCGCTCTTGGTGTCCACGTGCCCGACGATCACCGCCGGGCCGGGATCGCCGGGGACCGGTCCCCGGTCGTACCAGCCGGTCTCCTCGTGTCGGCTCAACGGCGGCACCCCGATCGTGCCGTCCGGTGCGTCGCCGACCGGCTTCACCGGGGCGGAGACCTCGATCGAGGGCACCGACAGGCTCACCGGTCGGGCCGCGGTACGCGCGGCGGGCGCGGTGGTCGACGTCTGCTCGCCACCGGTCGCGGCCCAGCTCAGCGGGGAACCGGCGGTACGCCCCAGACCGGCGCCGGTGGCGAAGACGCCGGCCAGCACCAGCACCACGGCCAGCGGCATCGACCACGGGCGGCGACCGGACCGCTCGACCCGTTCCGCGCGGCGGGCCCGGACCCGGGCGCCAGCGCCGATCGGGGCGCGGCCCTCCACGTCCGGCGGGATCGGCCCGTCCAGGTCGGTCGAGTACCGCCGTCCGGGCGCAGCCGGTCCGGATGGGGGCTGACCCGGCCCGGGAGGCGGGGTGGCGACGGGTAGATGTGCCCAGGGACGCGGCGCGCGGGGTGTGCCCGGTGAGGCGGCCACGGACGGGTGAGATGTGCCCGGCGAGACGGCCGCAGGTGGGCGGGGGCCGGGACGCGGCGGATCGGGCACGAAGAGGTCGGGACGGGATGATACGAAGAGGGCGGGGCGGGGCGGGTTGCCCAGCGGACGGCTACGTGGGGCACCGGCGGCGGGAGACGGACGGCCGGCGCGGGGCGTACCGCCGGAACCGGTGGGTCGGGGCGCGCGAGCGGCGGGCACGGCGGGCTCACCCGCCCGTGCCGCGACGGCGGGCGGCGGCCCAGACGACCATGCCGGCGACGGTCAGCGCGAGCCCGCCGGGCAGCAGCAGGTCGGCGGCGACGCCACCGGCACCGCCGCCGAAGCCGGTCGCCGGGCCTCGGCTCGGCTTCATCGTGCGTACCACCTGGAGCATGGTGGATGCGGTCTCCCCGCCCCGGCACTCCAGCTTGACCCGGTAGTTGCCGGGGAGCACCCGGTCCTTGACCATGGCCGTCCCGAAGAGCAGGCCGCGTTGCGGTTGCACGGCGACCCGGCCGAAGGCGTCCGAGACGACGATCGCGCCGACCGAGTTGTCCTGGCAGCTGGCTCGCAGGCCGACAATGTGCCCCGGTTCGACGGTGCTCGGCATGACCTCGACGAAGACGTTCGGGCCGGGTTGCGGGGCGGCGAGCACGGCCGGCGGGCCGGCGGCCCGGGCCGGGCCGGCTTGCAGCACCGGTGCGACGAGGACGGCCGCGACCAGCGGTACGGCGGCGCAGAGGAGCAGTGCCGGCCCGGCGGCCGAGGTCGCCCGACGAGTGCGGGTCACTGACACGATGCCCCCTCCCGGCGCGCCGGAGCAGTCGCCGGGCGCCGCTGCGGGCACCCGGTCTGCCGTACGGGATGATGGTCTCACTCCCGGTCGTACCTCACATCCGATCCGGCGCGATGCTCGCGTAGGCTCGGTTCACTGTGACCTCCACCGACCCGATTCCCACCGTGCCCGCGCCGCACCCGGCGCGGGCGATCCGTACCTTCCACCCGCGTCGCGGTCGGATGAGCGGCCGACAGACCGCGGCGTTGACGGACCTGTGGCCGGTGTACGGCCTGCGGGTGGCCGACATCGACCGGCTCGCCCCCGTCGACCTCTTCGGCCGGCGGGCACCGCTGGTTCTGGAGATCGGGTCCGGCATGGGCGACACGACCGCCGAAATGGCCGCCGCCGACCCGGATCGAGACTATCTGGCGGTCGAGGTGCACACGCCGGGAATCGCGAACCTCCTGGACCTGGTGCACCAACGGGAGCTGGGCAATGTCCGGATCGCCGAGGGCGACGCGCTGGACCTGGTCCGACTGCTGCCACCGGACTCGCTGGACGCGGTGCACGCCTTCTTCCCGGATCCGTGGCCGAAGTCCCGGCACCACAAACGGCGGCTAATCCAGCCGGCCCACGTCGCGTTGCTGCGGTCCCGGCTGGCCCCGGGCGGCACGCTGCACTGCGCGACCGACTGGGCGGAGTACGCGGCGGCCATGCGGGTCACGCTGGATGCCGACCCGGGCCTGGTCAACCCGTACGACGGTGTCGCGCCCCGGCCGGCCCACCGGCCGGTCACCCGGTTCGAACGGCGGGCGCTGCGGGCGGGGCGACCGATCGCCGACCTGATCTACCGCCGCCGCTGACGCGCCGGCTTCCGGTGTAAGGAAGGGTCCCCTTCTAACGCCTGGTGTATAGCAGGGGACCCCTCCTTACATGCATCCCCGGTTGGCGTTGGTGGGGCTGGGACAGGCACCATGGACCGGCCATGACACTCACCGCCGTGCTGCCGAAGACCGCCGACCCCGACACCCTCTACGACGCGTTCGCCGGCTGGGCGTCCGAGCGCGGTCTCGACCTCTATCCCCACCAGGAGGAGGCGGTCATCGAGATCGTCTCCGGCGCGAACGTGATCATGAATACGCCGACCGGTTCCGGCAAGAGCCTGGTGGCGATCGCCGCGCACTTCGCCGCGCTGGCGGACAACCGCACGACCTTCTACACCGCGCCGATCAAGGCCCTGGTGTCGGAGAAGTTCTTCGCGCTCTGCGAGGTGTTCGGCGCGGAGAACGTCGGGATGCTCACCGGCGACGCGAGCGTCAACGCCGACGCGCCGATCATTTGCTGCACCGCCGAGATCCTGGCCAACCTGGCGCTGCGCGAGGGCAGCCGCGCCGACGTCGGCCAGGTCGTGATGGACGAGTTCCACTTCTATGCAGAGCCCGACCGGGGCTGGGCCTGGCAGGTGCCGCTGATCGAGCTGCCGCAGGCGCAGTTCGTACTGATGTCGGCCACGCTGGGCGACACCACCCGCTTCGTGGACGACCTGACCCGGCGTACCGGTCGGCCGACCGCCGTCGTCCGCTCGGCCGAGCGGCCGGTCCCGCTGCTCTTCTCGTACGCGATGACGCCGATGCACGAGACGCTCGAGGAGCTGTTGCAGACCAAGCAGGCCCCGGTGTACGTCGTGCACTTTACCCAGGCCGCCGCCCTGGAGCGCGCACAGGCGCTGATGAGCGTCAACGTCTGCACCCGCGCCGAGAAGGACATGATCGCCCAGGCCATCGGCGGCTTCCGGTTCACCTCCGGCTTCGGCAAGACGCTGTCCCGCCTGGTCCGCCACGGCATCGGCGTGCACCACGCCGGCATGCTGCCCAAGTACCGCCGGCTGGTGGAGACGCTCGCCCAGGCGGGCCTGCTCAAGGTCATCTGCGGTACGGACACCCTCGGCGTCGGCATCAACGTGCCGATCCGCACGGTGCTGTTCACCGGCCTGTCCAAGTACGACGGGGTGCGTACCCGGCTGCTCAAGGCGCGCGAGTTCCACCAGATCGCCGGCCGGGCCGGGCGGGCCGGCTTCGACACCCTCGGTCGGGTGGTCGTGCAGGCACCCGAGCACGTGATCGAGAACGAAAAGGCGCTCGCCAAGGCCGGTGACGACCCGAAGAAGCGGCGCAAGGTGGTCAAGAAGAAGCCGCCGGAGGGCTCCATCGGATGGGGCCAGCCCACCTTCGACCGCCTGGTGACGGCCGAGCCGGAACCGCTGATCTCCAGCTTCCAGGTCAGCCACTCGATGCTGCTCAACGTCATCGGCCGCCCCGGTGACGCGTTCGCCGCGATGCGGCACCTGCTGACCGACAACCACGAGGACGCGGCGGCCCAGCGCCGGCACATCCGCCGGGCGATCGCGATCTACCGGGCGTTGCGGGCCGGTGGTGTGGTCGAGGAACTGCCCGAGCCGGACGAGACCGGGCGGCGGGTCCGGCTCACCGTCGACCTCCAGCTCGACTTCGCGCTCAACCAGCCGCTGTCGCCGCTCGCGCTGGCCACCATCGAGCTGCTGGACACCGAGTCCCCGTCGTACGCGCTCGACGTGCTGTCGGTGATCGAGTCGATCCTCGACGACCCGCGCCAGGTGCTCTCCGCGCAGCAGTTCAAGGCCCGTGGTGAGGCGGTCGCCGCGATGAAGGCCGAGGGCATCGAGTACGAGGTCCGCATCGAACTGCTCGACGAGGTGACCTGGCCGAAGCCGCTGGCCGAGCTGCTGGACAACGCGTACGAGATGTACCGGCAGGGGCATCCGTGGGTGGCCGACCACCAGCTCTCCCCCAAGTCCGTGGTCCGGGACATGTACGAGCGGGCGATGACCTTCACCGAGTTCGTGCAGTTCTACGGGCTGACTCGGTCCGAGGGGCTGGTCCTGCGCTACCTCGCCGACGCGTACAAGACGCTGCGGCAGACGGTGCCCGAGGAGGCCAAGACCGAGGAACTGGTCGACCTGATCGAATGGCTCGGCGAGTTGGTCCGGCAGGTCGACTCCAGCCTGATCGACGAGTGGGAGCGGCTGCGCAACCCGAGTGACCTACCCGAGGTCGCCGCCGCGCTGGACGACCGTCCGGCCGCGGTGACCCGCAACGCGCGGGCGTTCCGGGTGCTGGTGCGCAACGCCCTGTTCCGCCGGGTGGAGTTGGCGGCGCTGCGACACTGGGACGCCCTCGGCGAGTTGGACGCCGAGTCCGGCTGGACCGCCGACGCCTGGGCGGACGCGCTGGAGCGGTACTTCGAGTCGTACCCGGAGATCGGCACCGGCCCGGACGCCCGCGGGCCCGCACTGCTGATGATCGAGCAGGGCCGCGACCGCTGGAGCGTGCGGCAGATCCTCGACGACCCGGAGGGCGACCACGACTGGGGCATCAGCGCCGAGGTCGACCTGGCCGCCTCCGACGAGGCGGGGGCGGCGGTGGTCCGCGTCATCGACGTCGGCCAACTGTAGTACGTCCCCCACGCGGGCCGTCGCCGTGACGCGCCGAGCGGCCCGGGCTCGCCGTCTGCACCGGCCCGTCGGGACAAAATGGGCGTATCTCGACAGTGGGGGTCGACGCTCACATGCCAACACACAGGCGACGCATCTATCCCGGGCAACGGGCCGCCGACTGCGCCGTCGTACTGCTCGTCGCGGCGTCGTTCGGCCCGTACGTGGTGTCCGGCGTCCGCACCGAGCAGCTTGCCGTCTGCGCCGTCGCGGGTATCGCGTTCCTGGTCCGCGCCCGGCGCCTGCCGTCCGCCCCCGCGCCGGTCGTGGCGCTCGCCGCCCTGCTCGTCGCCTACCCGGCGGTCGCCGCCGTCGCGTCGGTCGGCGACGCCCACCTCTCCACGGGGCTGCGCACGGTCGGTTTCTGGGCGGGGCTGGACAACCTGCTCCTGCCGGCGATCATCCTGGCCGCCGGCTACCTGATCGTCTCGGGCGACGTCGACCGCCTGCGGCTGGTGCGCTTCGCCGCCGGGACCCTCGTCACGATCCTCGCCGCCAACGCGATCCTGGCGTACGCGATGCTGATGGACCCCGGCGCGTACGACCACGTCCTGACCGCCTGGTGGAGTGGCGACACCGGCACGGTGACGACCGCCGAACGGGCCGCCACGATGGGCCGCTACTCGGGCATCTTCAACCAGCCCGCCGAGGCCGGCGTCATGTACAGCGTCGGACTGGTCGCCGCCGTGTTCATGCTGCGTCGCCGGCCCGTCCTGCTCGCCGCCGCCGGGGTGCTCCTCACCATCGGTGGACTCCTGACCGCGTCCAAGATCTTCCTGCTGGTCGGGCTGCCGGTGGCCGTCTGGCAGACGTGGGCGGGCTCGCCGTGGCGTACCCGCGTCGGGGCCGCCCTGGCCGTCACCGGCGTCCTGGCCGTCTTCGATCATCAGGCGCGGCGGCCCGACTCGCCGATCGGCGGCATGCTCCTCGACGCGTGGCTCGCCCCCGGCGAGCAGTCCGGCAGCCTCCTGTCGCTGTACTCGGCCCGCCGCTTCGGCGAGAACTCGACGCTCGCCGACGCCGCCGGGATCGTGTTCACCCATTCGCCGTGGATCGGTTTCGGGATGGACGGCCTGCGGATCGCCTACGACTCGGCCTGGGTCGAGGCGTTGGTGATGGCCGGGCTCATCGGCGTGGTGGCGCAGACCGCGATCCTCACCATGCTGGTCGTGCTGTGGTGGCGGTCCCGCCGCTGGGCCGACCGTGCCGTGGTGCGGTTCGGTGCCGGGCTGCTGGTCGTGGTCGTCGTCGGATCCCTGGGGCTGCCCACCACCACGGTCAACCGCGTGTCGACGGTGGTGTGGCTGCTGGTGGCCCTGCTGCTGGTGGCACGGCCGGCTCCCCCGACGCCCGCACCGGCGACGGCGCCGCGCGCGTCACGGCGGGTGGTGCCCGCTTCCCGGCGACCTGCGGTGTCAGCCGGCCAGTTCGTACCGGCCGGAGGGGTCCGGTTCGCGGTCGGCAAACAAGCCGGAGTGGAGTCCGAGTAGCCCCTTATCTCCCCTGGGCGATGTCAGACCCGTCGATTAGAATGTATGTACTAATCGAGTTTCTGACCTGGGAGGATGCTCGTGACCGCGCCCACCTCCACCCCCCTCACGCCGTACGCCACCCTCCTCGGCTTCACCCGGTACGTCGGCCGCACCGGGCCGACCAAGGCCACCTTCGTCGGCGGCCTGCGGCGACAGCGCGCCAGCCGCTCCGGGTTCAACCCGCACGGCCAGTTCGTCAAGGCGCTCAAGGCCGACATCGCCTTCCACACCGGCGGCACCCACCTGGCACAGGTGGCCGACGTGGTCAAGCCCCGCTGGCGACCGCTCTACCAGGCGCTGGTGCCCGGCGCGACGACCTGGCTGCACTCGCTCGGCGAGCCGGCCACCATCGACCTCGCACAGACCCGCGACGCGCTGGCCATGCTCGGCGACCTACCCATCAAGATCAACCCCCACTTCGGCATCCGATACGCCGACGGGCACGCCGAAGCGGTCCGACTGCACTTCGACGAGACTCCGCCCAGCGAGGAGGCGACGCTGGCCGCCCTGCACCTGACCGCCCGCCACATGGACGCCGTCCTACCGCACGCGGAGCCGGTCCTGGTCGACGTCCGGCGCGGCACCACCCACCGGATGCCCGACGGGGCCAAGCCCGACGAGATCGAACGCTGGCTGGCCGGCGAGGCCGCCGCCTTCCGCGCCATCTGGTCCGCCGCCGCCTGACCCCGCCCGCGCCACCCGTCCGATCGCAACCGTTGTCCACAGGGCCGGGTTGATGGCGGGCGACGGTTGTCCACAAGGGCAGCGACGAAGGGTCCACTCGTCCAGGGTGGGCCCATGCCGGTGTCCCCCAGGCAGCCCCCGGAACTACGCGGGCGCCTCTTCCGAGGCTCCGAGGTGGTGGCCCGTGGACTGCTCACCCGTACCGAGCCTGCGCAGCAAGGCCTGGCGACCGCTCTTCCGGGACATCTACGTCGACGCCCAACTCGCGGTAACGCACCGTACCCGCTGCCGCGCGGCGCGGCTGGTGTTCCCATCCGGCGCGGCGGTCGCGGGCCGCAGTGCCGCCGCGCCGTTCGGAGTCGGCGAGGTCCGTGTCGACGAACCGATAGACGTCCTGGTCCCCACCGCCCTGCGGCGCGGGCCGGTGGTGGGTCTGACCGTCCACCGCGCCGGCGTGACCGGGGACGAGATCGTCTCGTACGCCGGCATCCCGGTCACCACTCCTCGACGTACCTGCTGGGACCTCGCCCAGTGGTATCCCCTCGAAGACGCGGTCGCGACGGTGGACCGGCTGGCGTCCGCAGGTGTCGTCCGACTCGACGAGGTGGCGGACCTGGCCCGAGCATCGGGTGGCTGTCGAGTACGACGGGCTCTGGCACCACGACCCGGACCAGTTCCATCGTGACCGACGCCGCCTCAACCGCCTGCTCGGCACCGACTGGCTGGTCCTCCACGTCACCGCCAAACGTCTCCGCGACGACGTCGACGGTTCCTCACCGAACTCCGCCACGCACTGGCCCAGCGCCACCCCTGACCTCGCCCCTCCCCCCAGGCCGAGAAGGCCCCCACCCCGCCGCCAGCCTCGACCCGCTTGTCGACGGCCCCGACCTGCCCGGTGGCGTGATCGAGTGCGCTGCTGCAAGATCCGCGCAACGTCAGCGATGTTGCTGCCTCAGGCACTCCCGGAGGTGCCAGTACCAGTGAAGTTGCTCGGATCATGAGGACGCGCGCAGCGCGCGACAAGGTGGATCATCCGGGGGTGGTGGGCGGTCCCGGTCAGGGAACGTCGACGACGGTGGGCACCTCGGTCAGTGGTACGACCTGCGGGGCCTCGACCGGGCCGACGATCACCCGCAGCGCCGGGAAGTGCTCGGCCAGCAGCCGCCGGCACGGGTCGCAGGGAGCCACCAGGAGCCGGCCGCGGTCGCCCACGGTGACGATCGTCTCCACTTCGCCCGCGTTCTGGGTCGCCGCGGTGCCCACCACGACCACCTCGGCGCAGGCACCGCCGGTGGGATGTACGACGTTCACGCCGGACACGATCCGGCCGTCGACGGTGCGGGCCGCCGCCGCGAGGGTGTGGGCGGCGCTGCGGCAGCGCAGCTTGGCCACGGCACGGGCGGCCTGCACCAGCGCCCGGTCGGTGTCGCGCATCGTCATCGGCATTTCCCGTGCTCGCTCCTGCTCGGTGGTCAACGATAGAACGTCGCCGCCACCGGCTTCTGCTCGCTCTGCTCGCATCGCTCCGCTCGCCCTGTCCGGTGCGAGCACGCCCGGTGCGCAAGCACGCCGGTGTTAGGAGGGGACCCTTCCTATACCTGAGGCGTTAGGAAGGGTCCCCTCCTTTCACGTTCTAAACCAGGAGGCGGGTCGGCGGCGGGCTGCCTATCCTTGGCCACGACATGCAGAATCCAGCCACCACCGCCGCGACCGATCCCGTTCGCGAGGTGCACCGTCGTCTCTCCCCGTTGATGTTCCGTGACCAGCGTCGGCTGCGTCGGCGGCTGGACGGGTTGCGAAAGGTACGCGATCCGCAGCGTCGGGAGGAGACGCTCGCCGAGATCGTGGGCGAGGTGGCCGAGGCCGAGGGGCGGCTGGCCGCCCGGCGGGCGGCGGTGCCGGCGGTGACGTACCCGGCGCAGTTGCCGGTCAGCGAACGTGCCGCCGACATCGCGGCGGCGATCCGGGACCACCAGGTGGTGATCGTGGCCGGCGAGACCGGCTCGGGCAAGACCACCCAGTTGCCGAAGATCTGCCTGGAGTTGGGGCGTGGGGTACACGGGCTGATCGGGCACACCCAGCCGAGGCGGTTGGCGGCGCGTACGGTCGCGGACCGGATCGCCGATGAGTTGGGCACCCAGCTCGGTGACGTGGTCGGCTACAAGGTGCGCTTCACCGATCAGGTGGGCGAGAACAGCCTGGTCAAGCTGATGACCGACGGCATCCTGCTGGCCGAGTTGCAGACCGACCGGATGCTGCGCCAGTACGACACGTTGATCATCGACGAGGCGCACGAGCGCAGCCTCAACATCGACTTCGTTCTCGGCTACCTCCGGCAGCTCCTGCCGCGCCGCCCCGATCTCAAGGTGATCATCACCTCGGCGACCATCGAGACCGACCGGTTCGCCCGGCACTTCGCCGGCCCGCCGACCGAGGAGCACCCGGACGGGGCGCCGGCGCCGGTGGTCGAGGTGTCCGGTCGGACGTACCCGGTCGAGGTGCGGCACCGCCCGCTGGTCGAGATCGACGAGGGCGCCGAGGACACGGACGAGGAGAACGTCCGCGACCAGGTCCAGGCCATCGGTGACGCCGTGCAGGAGCTGGCCGCCGAGGGGCCCGGCGACATCCTGGTGTTCCTCAGCGGCGAGCGGGAGATCCGGGACACCGCCGACGCGCTGGGCAAACTGGTGCAGAACAGGCGCTCGCTGCTCGGCACCGAGATCCTGCCGCTGTACGCCCGGCTCAGCGTCGCCGAGCAGCACCGCGTCTTCGCCCCGCACAGTGGGCGGCGGGTGGTGCTGGCCACGAACGTGGCGGAGACCTCGCTGACCGTCCCCGGCATCAAGTACGTGGTGGATCCGGGCACGGCGCGGATCTCCCGCTACTCGCAGCGGCTCAAGGTGCAGCGGCTGCCGATCGAGCCGGTCTCGCAGGCCAGCGCCAACCAGCGTAAGGGCCGCTGCGGGCGTACCTCGGACGGCATCTGCATCCGGCTCTACGACGAGCAGGACTTCCTGGCCCGGCCCGAGTTCACCGACCCGGAGATCCTGCGGACCAACCTGGCCTCGGTCATCCTCCAGATGACCGCCATCGGGCTGGGCGACATCGCCGGTTTCCCGTTCATCGACCCGCCGGACCGGCGCAACATCACCGACGGCGTCAACCTGCTGCACGAGTTGGGTGCCATCGACCCGACCGAGACCGACCCGGCCCGGCGGCTGACCTCGCTGGGGCGGCGGCTCGCGCAACTCCCCGTCGATCCCCGGCTGGCCCGGATGGTGCTGGAGGGCGAGCGCAACGGGTGTGCCGTCGAGGTGATGGTGATCGCCGCCGCGCTGTCGATCCAGGATCCGCGCGAGCGGCCCGCCGACCGGCAGGCCCAGGCGGACCAGGCGCACGCCCGGTTCGCCGACAAAGAGTCGGACTTCGTCGCGTACCTCAATCTCTGGCGTCACCTGCGCGAGCAGCAACGGGCGCTGTCGTCGAGCGCGTTCCGGCGGATGTGCAAGGCCGAGTACCTCAACTACCTACGGGTACGCGAGTGGCAGGACATCGTCAGCCAGTTGCGCCAGGTGTTGCGTACGCCGAACTCGGACCTGCCGGAGGAGATCGACACGCCCCGGGTGCACCAGTCGCTGCTGCCCGGCCTGCTGTCCCACATCGGCCTGAAGGACGCCCAGAAGCACGAGTACCTGGGGGCCCGGGGGGCGAAGTTCGGACTTTTCCCGGGGTCGGCGCTGTTCCGCAAGCCGCCGCGCTGGGTGATGGCCGCCGAACTGGTGGAGACGTCCCGGCTGTGGGGGCGGGTGAACGGGCGGATCGAACCCGAGTGGGTCGAGCCGCTCGCCCAGCACCTGGTGAAACGCAGTTACAGCGAGCCGCACTGGGAGAAGAAGCAGGCGGCGGTGATGGCGTACGAGAAGGTGACGCTCTACGGCGTACCGCTGGTCACCTCTCGAAAGATCACCTTCGGCCGGATCGACCCGACGCTGAGCCGCGAGCTGTTCATCCGGCACGCGCTGGTGGAGGGCGACTGGTCCACCCACCACCAGTTCTGGCGGGACAACCAGCGGCTGCTGGCCGAGGTGGAGGAGCTGGAGAACCGGGCCCGGCGGCGGGACATCCTGGTCGACGACGAGACGATCTTCCAGTTCTACGACGAGCGGATCCCCGCCGACGTGGTCTCCGGGCGGCACTTCGACAGTTGGTGGAAGACGGCCCGCCGCGAACGGCCGGATCTGCTGACGTTCACCCGGGAGCTGCTGGTCAACGCGGGCCGGGGCAGGGTGGACGAGGCCGACTTCCCGGACTCGTGGAGCGCCGACGGGGTGAGCCTGCCGGTGACGTACACCTTCGAGCCGGGCGCCCCGGCCGACGGGGTGACGGTGGACATCCCGTTGCCGCTGCTCAACCAGGTGCCGGCGGAGAGCTTCGACTGGCAGGTGCCCGGGCTGCGTGAGGAGTTGGTGATCGCGCTGATCCGCTCGCTGCCGAAACCGGTGCGCCGCAACTTCGTACCGGTGCCGGACTACGCCCGCGCCGCGCTGGCCGCGATCACGCCCGGCGAGGAGCCGCTGCTGGACGCGTTGACCCGGCAGTTGCGCCGGATGACCGGGGTGACGGTGCCCCGGGACGCCTGGGCGCCGGCGAAGCTGCCTTCGCACCTGCGGGTCACCTTCCGGGTGCTCGGCGAGGACGACAAGCCGGTCGCCGAGGGCAAGGACCTGCCGTCCCTGCAACGCCGGCTCAAGGCGGAGGTACGCCAGGTGGTGGCCGCCGCCGCGCCGGACGTGGCGCGGACCGGGCTGGCCGGGTGGGAGATCGGCGCCCTGCCGCGCACCATCGAGCAGGTCCGGGCCGGGTACGCGGTCACCGCGTACCCGGCGCTGGTGGACGAGGGCGCCACGGTGGGCGTACGCGTGTTCGACTCGGCGGGTGAGCAGGAGGCCGCGCACTGGGCGGGTACCCGGCGGCTGCTGCGGCTGACCGTGCCGTCACCGGCGAAGTTCCTTCAGGGGCGGCTGTCCAACGAGGCGAAGCTGGCGTTGTCCCGTAACCCGCACGGCGGGGTGCAGGCGTTGATCGAGGACGCGGCCGGGGCGGCGATCGACAAGCTGGTCGGCGACGCGGGTGGACCGGCCTGGGACGCCGACGGCTTCGCCGCGCTGCGGGACACCGTGCGGGCGGGGCTGGTGGACACGGTGGTGGAGGTGATGGAGCGGGTCCGGGCGGTGCTCACCGCCGCGTACGCGGTGCAGCAGCGGCTCGGCGCGACCAGGAACCTGGCCGTGGTGGCCGCCCTGGCCGACGTCCGCGCCCAGCTCACCCGGCTGGTGCACGCGGGCTTCATCACCGAGGCCGGGTACGCCCGCCTGCCTGACCTGCTGCGCTACCTGACCGCGATCGAGCGGCGGATGGACCGGTTGGCGGCCAACCCGCAGCGGGACAAGCAGCAGCAGGACCGGATCGTGGTGGTCCAGCGGGAGTACGACGAGATGGTCGCGGCGCTGCCGGTGGCCCGGCGGAACTCGGCGGCCGTGCGGCAGATCCGCTGGATGATCGAGGAGTTGCGGGTGAACATCTTCGCCCAGGCGCTGGGTACCCCGTACCCGGTCTCCGAGCAGCGGATCTATCGCGCCATGGACGACGCGGAGAACGGCTAGGCCAGGGGTTCCACGCCGGGCGGGAGCTGCGCCCCGGCGGTGGCGGTGTGCACGTACTCCAGCAGGATGCGGCGGAGTTCGCGGCCGGCGTGGGTGGGCACCACGTCGCGGCGGCGGGCCACCGCGATGGTGCGGCGTACCCCGGGGGGTGCCAGCCGGGTGACCCGGATACCGGGCCGCCGGGCCAGCACGATGCCGGGGACCAGGGCGACGCCCAGCCCGGCCTCGACGAAGCTGAGGACCGCGTCCATCTCGCCGCCGTCGACGGACAGGGTCGGCTCGAACCCGGCGTCGCGGCACGCCTGGAGGGTGGCGTCGCGCAGGTCGTAGCCTTCGCGGAACATCACCAGCGGCTGGTCGCGCAGGTCGGTGATGCGCAGGTCGCCGCCGGTCGAGGCAGTCGGCAGCGGATCGACGGAGGCGACCACCAGGCTCTCCCGCAGGATCGGGTCGGCGCGCAGCCCGGGGTCGATGCCCTGGGCCGGCATGATGATCAACGCCAGGTCGAGGTCGCCGCGGAGCAGGTCGCGGACCAGGTCCTGCGATCCGCCCTCCTCCACCCGCAGGTCGACGGTGGGGTGCGCGTCGCGGAAGAGGCGCAGCACCGGCGGGGCCAGCGAGGTGGCCAGGCTGGGGGTGGCGCCGAGACGTACCCGGCCCCGGCGCAGGCCGACCAGCTCCTGCACCTCCCGGGTGGCCGTCTCGACGTCGGCCAGGATCCGCTTGGCCAGCGGCAGCAGCACCTCCCCGGCGGCGGTAAGGGTGATGTTCCCCCTTACCCGCTCGAACAGCGGGGCGCCGAGGCTGTCCTCCAGGGCGTGAATTTGCTTACTCAACGAGGGCTGGGTTATGCCGACGACGTCGGCCGCCTGGGTGAAATGTCGTACTTCTGCCACCGCTACGAAGTACTTCAGCTGATGGAGCTGCATCTACATAGCTTATGGCTATCAAGACTGCGGTGTCGATGCATTGGACGACTGATCAATGTGCTCCTAGCGTCGGTCGCGTGGTAGTCACGACGAGAACGCGGTCGCCCATCCGATCCAATGTCGGACTGAAGGCCGTCATGGCGGTGACGGGCATCTTCCTGGTGTTCTTCCTCATCGCGCACATGCTGGGCAATCTGAAGGTCTTCGCCGGTGACGCGTCGTTCAACGGCTACGCGCACTGGCTGCGCGAGATCGGCGGCCCGGTGCTGCCGAACGTCTGGTTCCTCTGGATCATGCGGGTCGGCCTGCTGGTCTCGGTGCTCGGCCACATCTGGGCGGCCACGGTCCTCGCGCTGCGCGCCCGCACCGCCCGCCCGGTGCGCTACGCCCACCGCAAGAAGGTCCGGGGCAGCTACGCCGCCCGCACCATGCGCTGGGGCGGCGTGATCATCCTGCTCTTCGTGATCTACCACATCCTGGACCTGACCACCGGCCACCTGAACCCGGTCGGTGACCCGTCCCGGCCGTACGCCAACGTGGTGGCCAACTTCGCGCCCGCGCGCTGGTACGTCACCCTCTTCTACACGCTGGCGATCGTCGCGCTCGGCTTCCACCTGCGGCACGGCATCTTCAGCGCGCTGCGCAGCCTCGGGCAGCAGACCCCCCGTGGCGAGCAGCGGGCCCGCCTGGTGGCGCTGACCTTCGCCGTCGTGCTCTGCGCCGGCTACCTCCTGGTCCCGTTCGCCGTACTCACCGGATTGGTGTCCTGACCATGGATCTGTTCACCGAGGGCGACCCGATCGCCGACACCCGGGCACCCGACGGGCCGATCGAGACCCGGTGGGAACGCCGCCGCTTCGAGGCCAAGCTGGTCAACCCGGCCAACCGGCGCAAGATGACCGTGATCGTGGTCGGCACCGGCCTGGCCGGCGGTGCCGCCGCCGCCACGCTCGGCGAGCAGGGCTACCGGGTCAAGTCGTACTGCTACCAGGACAGCCCGCGCCGGGCCCACTCGATCGCCGCGCAGGGTGGCATCAACGCCGCCAAGAACTACCGCAACGACGGCGACTCGGTGCACCGGCTTTTCTACGACACCGTCAAGGGCGGCGACTTCCGCTCCCGGGAGTCGAACGTGCACCGGCTGGCTGAGATGTCGGTGAACATCATCGACCAGTGCGTCGCCCAGGGCGTCCCGTTCGCCCGTGAGTACGGCGGTCTGCTGGACACCCGGTCCTTCGGTGGCGCCCAGGTGCAGCGCACCTTCTACGCCCGGGGTCAGACGGGCCAGCAGTTGCTGCTCGGCGCGTACCAGGCGCTGGAGCGGCAGATCGGCCTGGGCAACGTGGAGATGAACGCCCGGCACGAGATGCTGGAGCTGATCATGATCGACGGCAAGGCGCGCGGCATCGTCGTCCGGGACATGGTCACCGGCGAGATCAGCACCGAGTTCGCCGACGCGGTGGTGCTCGCCTCCGGCGGCTACGGCAACGTCTTCTACCTCTCCACCAACGCCAAGGGCTGCAACGTCACCGCCACCTGGCGGGCGCACCGCAAGGGCGCGTACTTCGCCAACCCCTGCTACACCCAGATCCACCCGACCTGCATCCCGGTCTCCGGCGACCACCAGTCGAAGCTGACCCTGATGAGCGAGTCGCTGCGCAACGACGGCCGGGTGTGGGTGCCGAAGACCAAGGGCGACGACCGCAGCCCGCAGGACATCCCGGAGAACGAGCGGGACTACTACCTGGAGCGGATCTACCCCTCCTTCGGCAACCTGGTGCCCCGGGACATCGCCTCCCGGGCCGCGAAGTACGTCTGCGACGAGGGCCGCGGTGTGGGCCCGACGAAGCTCGGCGTCTACCTGGACTTCTCCGACGCCATCGCGCGTCTCGGCCGCAAGGCCATCGAGGCCAAGTACGGCAACCTCTTCGAGATGTACGAGCGGATCACCGGCGAGGACCCGTACGAGGTCCCGATGCGCATCTACCCCGCCGTGCACTACACGATGGGCGGCCTCTGGGTCGACTACGACCTCCAGTCCACCATCCCCGGACTTTTCGTGATCGGTGAGGCGAACTTCTCCGACCACGGCGCGAACCGGCTCGGCGCCTCGGCGCTGATGCAGGGGCTGGCCGACGGCTACTTCGTGCTGCCGAACACGGTCGCCAACTACCTGGCCGCCGGCCCGTTCGAGCAGGTCGACGGCAGCCACCCGGCGGCCGTCGAGGCGCGTCGCGACGTCGAGGACCGGATCCAGCGGCTGCTCGCGATCGACGGCGACCGCACAGTGGACTCTTTCCACCGCGAGCTGGGCCAGATCATGTGGGAGCACTGCGGCATGGAGCGCTCCGAGGCCGGGCTGCGCAAGGCGATCGACGAGATCCGCGCGCTGCGTGACCAGTTCTGGCAGCGGGTGCGGGTGCCGGGCGACGGCGAGGGACTGAACCAGTCGCTGGAAAAGGCCGGCCGCGTCGCCGACTTCTTCGAACTGGCCGAGCTGATGTGCATCGACGCCCTGCACCGCGAGGAGTCCTGCGGCGGCCACTTCCGCGCCGAGCACCAGACTCCCGACGGCGAGGCCCAGCGCGACGACGAGCACTTCGCGTACGTCGCCGCCTGGGAGTTCACCGCCACCGGGCAGCCGTCGGTGCTGCACAAGGAAGACCTGAACTTCGAATACGTCCACCCCACGCAGCGGAGCTACAAGTGAACCTGACCCTGCGCATCTGGCGTCAGTCCGGCCCCCAGGACAAGGGTCGGATGGTGACCTACCAGGTCGAGGACGTCTCCCCGGACATGTCCTTCCTGGAGATGCTCGACGTCCTCAACGAGCGGCTCATCCTCTCCGGCGAGGAGCCGATCGCCTTCGACCACGACTGCCGCGAGGGCATCTGCGGCATGTGCGGCCTGATGATCAACGGCGACGCGCACGGACCGCAGCGCGGCACCACCGCCTGCCAGCTGCACATGCGGCAGTTCTCCGACGGCGACACCATCCACATCGAGCCGTGGCGGGCCCGTGCCTTCCCGGTCATCAAGGACCTGGTGGTCAACCGCAACTCCTTCGACAAGATCATTGCCGCCGGCGGGTTCATCACCGCACCCACCGGCAGCGCCCCGGAGGCCCACTCGGTCCCGGTGGTCAAGGCCGACGCCGACGCCGCCTTCGAGTCGGCCGCCTGCATCGGCTGCGGCGCCTGCGTGGCCGCCTGCCCGAACGGCTCCGGCATGCTCTTCACCGCCGCCAAGGTCACCCAGCTCTCGCTGCTCCCCCAGGGCCAGCCCGAGCGGTACACCCGGGTCATCGGCATGGTCGACGCCCACGACGAGGCCGGCTTCGGCGGCTGCACCAACGCGGGCGAGTGCACCGTGGTCTGCCCGAAGGGCATACCGCTGACCACCATCGGCCGCCTGAACCGCGACTACCTCTCGGCCACCACCAAGCGGAGCGACACCCCCGGCACCTGACCCCCGGCGTCTACCCCCTGGCCATGCCCGCCCAGCTGTGCCGATCATGGAGTTGCGGTCCATGATCGGCGTTCCGTCGGCCTAGGGTGTCCGTGACGGATTCCGGGCCGACGGGAGAGGACCATTCGCGAACCGGACGAACCGCGGGCTGGCCTGGGCCGGATCGCGGCACAGGTGAGGACGGCGTACCGGCGCGAGCGCACCCGGGCTGGCGGCGACTGGCAGGCGTACGTGAGTCTCGCCGGTCCGGACGGCCCGCTGGTCGCGGTGGACGAGTCGGCGGAGCAGCGGGTCGCGGCGTACAGCGTCAACAAGATCGCGGTGGCGGCGGCGGTGCTGGACACGGTCGATCGAGGTCTGCTCGCCCTCGACCAGCGGGTCGAGGTGACCGCCGAGCTCGCCCGGCCGGGCGGCGACGGCATCTTCGGGCTGGACGGCGCCTACCCCAGCCAGGTGACGCTGGGGCACGTGCTGGCGAACCTGCTGACCGTCTCCGACGACGCTGCGGTGCGGCTGTGCGCGCTGGTCTGCCCGGCCACCGAGGTCAACCGGATCCTGGCGGCGAAGGGCTTCCCGCACACGCAGGTGCGGCCGGTGGGCGACTCACCCCGGTTCCACCTCGGCACCAGTACGGCCCGCGAGACGCACGACCTGCTGTGGGCGCTCGTCGGCGGCACCCTGCTCTCCCCCGGATCGACGGAGTTCGTGCTGCGGCTGCTGCGCTCGCCGGTGGCGTACACCGACGGTGTCCGACGCACGATGTCCTCGGCCGAGCGGGCCCGGATCGCCACCAAGGCCGGCTGGTTCGGCGACGCCCGGCACGAGGCCGGGGTGATCTGCGACACGACCGGGGCGCCCCGGCTGACGTACGCCTTCTTCGCCGCCGGCCAACCGGGAGCGGACGACTTCGGTGCGACCCACGCCGCCGTGCAGGCCCGGGCCCGGCTGGGCCGACGGCTGCTGGACCTGACCGACCGGCTCGCCGCCCGTGAGCCTCACTCGCACCGCCCCGGCAACAGCGGCTGAACCCGCCGGTGGCCGACTACCGTGGTCTGCGGGGATCAGCAGAGGGGACAGGCATGCGGACGCCGAAGGAGCAGACGCGCGTCACCGGCCGACGAATCGGTGGTTCGGTGGCGGGTGTGGTCGCGTTGGCCGGGCTGGCCGGGCTGGCCTGGGCGACCCGGGGCGTACCGGCCGCGCTCGGTGGCCGACTGGCCGGGGCGCGGGCGGAGCGGGCGGCCCGGTCGCCGCAGTTCCGCGACGGGACGTTCCACAACCGGGCGAGCAGCCGGACGGCGCCCACCCCGGACAGCAACCTGTTCCGCGAGATGATCTTCGGTAAGCAACAGCGCCGACCCACCGGTGCCGTGCCGCTGGTCCGGCCGGCGCCCGCGCCGGACGTCGACCGGGCCCGCGAGTTGAACCTCGTCTGGTACGGCCACGCCTCCACGCTGATCGAGATCGAGGGCCGCCGGGTGCTGCTCGACCCGGTCTGGAGCGACAGGTGCTCGCCGTCGGACGCGGTCGGTCCGCGTCGGCTGCACGAGCCCCCGGTACGCCTCGACGAACTGCCCCAGCTCGACGCGATCCTGATCTCCCACGACCACTACGACCACCTCGACATGGCCACGGTGCGGGAGCTGACCGCCCGACAGTCGGCACCGTTCCTGGTGCCGCTCGGGGTCGGCGCGCACCTCGACCGGTGGGGGGTGCCGCCGCACCGGGTGATCGAACTGGACTGGTCGCAGACGCACCGGATCGCCGACCTGGAGATCACCTGCACCGCCGCGCAGCACTTCTCCGGCCGGGGGCTGCGCCGCAACGGCACCCTGTGGAGCTCCTGGGTGGTCGCCGGTCGGCAGCGGAAGGTCTACTACACCGGGGACTCCGGCTACTTCGACGGGTACGCCGAGATCGGGGCGGCGTACGGGCCGTTCGACGCGACGCTGGTGCAGATCGGCGCGTACGACCGGGCCTGGCCGGGGATCCACATGTTCCCGGAGGAGGGCGTCGCCGCCCACCTGGACCTGCGCGGCGGGCTGTTCGTGCCGGTGCACTGGGCGACGTTCAACCTCGCCATGCACGACTGGTCCGAGCCGGTGAACCGGCTCTGGGCCGAGGCGAAGGCCCGCGACGTGCGGCTGGCCGTGCCCCGCCCCGGCGAACGGGTCGTGGTCGACGACCCGCCGCCGGTCGATGGCTGGTGGCAGGCGGTCGCCTGACCCCTCCTTGCATCACCTCACACCTCAGAGGACGAAGGCGTCGGTCCAGAGGGCGCCGGAACGGCCGGAGAGGGCGTCCAGCATCGCCACCGCCTGGCCGTCGGTGAGCTGGGCGACGAAGTCCACGATGGCGCGGCCCCGTGCCTTGCCGAGCCGGTCCGGCGTACGCGGGTGCAGCTCCGCCTCGGCCAGCTCCACCAGGTCGTGCAGCCGCCGGGGCAGGCGGGACTCCTCCTCCGGGTCGAGCAGCCACTCCAGCAGCGCCTCGACCAGGGTGCCGAGCAGCCGGGCCTGGCCCCGCTGGTGCAGCGCCAGGTCGGGGCGGGCCAGCACGAAGCGGTGGTGGACGAACTTGAGCACCTGCGCCTCGTGCCACTGCGCCGGGGCCAGCAGCACGTGACCGGAGCGCATCCCGGGCTGCTCGACCACGGTGATCGCGTCCACGAATCGGGTGGTCCACCGGGCGGAGAAGCGGGCGACGTACTGCTCCGCCTCGATCGAGCCGTCGAACGGTACCGCCAGCAGGCCCTCGACCAGCTCCTCCCGGACGTGTTCGACGGCCGCCGCGAAGGCGTCGTCGTCGGCGATCCAGGCGTCCTTGCGGTGCAGTTGGCGGCGCAGCCGCTCGATCGCCGAGCCGGGCCGGCGGGCGGAGGTCTGCAACGCCGCGTCGGTGATGGCCCGCAGGCTGCCGCCCTCCCGCTGCCAGGCCATCAGCTCGGCGGCGACCGCGCCCTGCTGGAGCACCCCGACCCGATAGAAGTCCTCCACGTCGTGGATGGCGTACGCGATGTCGTCGGCGGTGTCCATCACCGACGCCTCGACGGTCTGCTGCCAGTCGGCGATCCGTCCGGCGAACGGCGCCCGCGCCTGCCGAAGGTCCTCCAGCTCGGTGCGGTACGCCCCGAACTTCGCCGAGCCGCTGTCCGGGTCGTCCGGCGGCGGGGTGGCCCCGCGTGGCGGCGGGTCCAGCAGGCGCGGGTGGGGGTCGGGGTGGTCGAGCCGGGTCCACGGGTACTTCAGCATCGCGGCCCGTACCGCCGCGGTCAGGTCCAGGCCGGTGGTGGCCGCGCCACGGATCTCGGTCGAGGTGACGATCCGGTACGACTGGGCGTTGCCCTCGAAGCCGTCGGTGAGGCCGAGCCGGTGCCGGGCCAGCCGGTCCAGCACCCGTTCGCCCAGATGCCCGAAGGGCGGGTGGCCGAGGTCGTGGGCGATCGCGGCGGCCTCCACCACGTCCGGGTCACAGCCGCCCAGCTTCTCCACCAGGTCACGCTGCCACCCGTCGGCGGTGAGCCGTTCGGCGATCGCCCGGGCCACCTGAGCGACCTTGAGGCTGTGCGTGAGCCGGTTGTGCACCAGCAGGCCGGAACCGCCGGGGCTGACCACCTGGGTGACGCCACCCAGGCGGGTGAAGAACGGCGAGCCGACGATGCGGTCCCGGTCCGCGCGGAACGGGCTGGTCGCGAGGTCGCCGAGGGTCCGTGCGCTGCCGCCGAAGAGGCGTCGGGCGCGCGGCTCCACAGGTGGTTCCATGATCGCCACGGTAGCCCGGCAGAATGCAACACGGAACCCACACCAGAAGGCGGAGCCCATCGTGACCCTCTCAGTTGATCAGCGCATCGCCGAGGAGCTCGGCGTCGCCGAGCGCCAGGTCCGCGCGGCCGTGGAGCTGCTCGACGGCGGCGCCACCGTGCCGTTCATCGCGCGGTACCGCAAGGAGGCCACCGGGCTGCTCGACGACACACAGCTGCGTACGCTTGAGGAGCGGCTGCGCTACCTGCGTGAGTTGGACGAGCGGCGGGCGGCGGTGCTGGAGTCGATCCGCTCTCAGGGCAAGCTGGACGAGGCCCTGGAAGCGCAGATCATGGCGGCCGACTCGAAGTCCCGCCTGGAGGACATCTACCTGCCGTACAAGCCCAAGCGGCGGACCCGGGCGCAGATCGCCCGCGAGGCCGGGCTGGAGCCGCTGGCCGAGACGCTGCTCGGCGACCCGTCGCGGGACCCGCGCGACACGGCGGGCGGCTACGTCGACGCGGACAAGGGCGTGGCCGACGCCGCCGCTGCGCTGGACGGGGCGCGGGCCATCCTGATCGAGCGGTTCGCCGAGGACGCCGACCTGATCGGCACGCTGCGCGAGCAGATGTGGTCGCGCGGCCGGCTGGTGGCCCGGGTACGTGAGGGCCAGGAGTCGGCCGGGGCGAAGTTCGCCGACTACTTCGACTTCGCCGAGCCGTACCCGAAGCTGCCCTCGCACCGCATCCTGGCCATGTTCCGGGGCGAGAAGGAGGGTGTGCTCGACCTGACCATGGACCCGGAGGCCGACGGCGACATCGATGCGGCGGTCACCGGCCCGACCCGGTACGAGGCGGCGATCGCCGGCCGGTTCGGGGTCACCGACCAGGGGCGGCCAGCGGACCGGTGGCTGGCCGACACGGTGCGCTGGGCGTGGCGTACCCGGATCCTCATCCACCTCGGCGCCGACCTGCGGATGCGGTTGTGGCAGGCGGCCGAGGAGGAGGCCGTCCGGGTCTTCGCCACCAACCTGCGTGACCTGCTGCTGGCCTCGCCGGCCGGGGCCCGGCCCACCATGGGTCTGGACCCGGGGCTGCGGACCGGGGTGAAGGTGGCCGTCGTGGACGCCACCGGCAAGGTGGTCGCCACGGACACGATCTATCCGCACGAGCCGCGCCGGCAGTGGGACGCCTCGATCGAGACGCTGTCCCGGCTCGCCGCAGCACACCGGGTGGAGCTGGTGGCGATCGGCAACGGTACGGCCAGCCGGGAGACCGACAAGCTCGCCGGTGACCTGATCAAGCGCTTCCCGCAGCTCGGGTTGACCAAGGTGATGGTCTCCGAGGCAGGTGCCTCGGTCTACTCCGCCTCCGCGTACGCCGCGCAGGAGCTGCCCGGGATGGACGTGTCGCTGCGCGGCGCGGTCTCCATCGCCCGCCGGTTGCAGGACCCGCTCGCCGAGCTGGTCAAGATCGACCCGAAATCCATCGGCGTCGGGCAGTACCAGCACGACCTGTCGGAGGTGAAGCTCTCCCGGTCGCTGGACACCGTGGTGGAGGACTGCGTCAACGGCGTCGGGGTGGACGTGAACACCGCGTCCGCGCCGCTGCTGACCCGGGTCTCCGGGATCGGCGCCGGGCTGGCCGAGAACATCGTGCTGCACCGGGACGCCAACGGGCCGTTCCGCAGCCGCTCCGACCTGCGCAAGGTGCCCCGGCTCGGGCCCAAGGCGTTCGAGCAGTGCGCCGGCTTCCTGCGCATCCCCGACGGCGACGACCCGCTGGACTCCTCCAGCGTGCACCCCGAGGCGTACCCGGTGGTGCGCCGGATCCTGGCCAGCACCGGGCAGGACCTGCGGACGTTGATCGGCCGGTCGACCATCCTGCGCGGGCTGCGGGCCACCGACTTCGTCGACGAGACGTTCGGTCTGCCCACGGTGACCGACATCCTCGCCGAGCTGGAGAAGCCGGGGCGGGACCCGCGTCCGGAGTTCCGGACCGCCACCTTCGTCGAGGGGGTCGAGAAGATCGGCGACCTGACCCCGGGGATGGTGCTGGAGGGCGTCGTCACCAACGTGGCCGCGTTCGGCGCCTTCGTCGACGTCGGGGTGCACCAGGACGGCCTGGTGCACGTGTCGGCGATGTCGCGCACGTTCGTCAAGGACCCGCGCGAGGTGGTGAAGTCCGGCGACGTGGTGAAGGTGAAGGTGCTGGACGTGGACGTACCGCGCAAGCGCATCTCGTTGACCCTGCGGCTGGACGACGACGCGGATGCCGCCCGGGGCAGCCGGGACGTCGGCGGACAGAGCGGACGCGGGCAGGGCAGTGCCGGGCAGGGCGGACGCGGCGGCGGGCGTGGTGACCGGGGCGGGCAGCGCGGCGGGCCGCAGCAACGGCAGGGCCGGGGTCCGTCCGGGCCGGCGAACGACGCGATGGCCGAGGCGTTGCGCCGGGCCGGACTGGCCTGAGTCCTCCCCCGGCGGGCGGCGTACGGTGAGCGCCATGGCGGGCGACGACGACTGGCGGGAGCAGCGGCGGCGGGCGGTGCACGCGCACGCCGAGGCGGACTCCCGGGCCCGGGCCGTGGAGCAGGCCGCGGCGGCGGAGCTGGTGACCCGCTTCGCCGCCGACGCGACGGCGCGCGGGCTGCGTACCGAGCGGCTGCGGGTGACGTCGTACGACGGGCGGCACCGCTACCGCACCGGCCTGACCGGCTGGTACGTCGACCGGGCGCGATCCCGGGCGGTGGACACCCGGGGAGACTTCTATCTGCTGACCGTGCCGAACAGCGTGCGTGCGCTGCTGTTCGGCGCGGTCTGCCCGCCGGTGCCGCCGCCACTGGTGGTCGGCCGGGGCGGCCGCGACGGCGAGTCGCTGCCCCTGGCGGAGCTGATCGACCGGCGCCTCGCCGCCGGTGACGACTGGCCCTG
The DNA here is from genome assembly GCF_014764405.1 of Micromonospora craniellae. Lineage (NCBI taxonomy): Bacteria > Bacillati > Actinomycetota > Actinomycetes > Micromonosporales > Micromonosporaceae > Micromonospora > Micromonospora craniellae. Next base: position 648,216 of record NZ_CP061725.1, read on the forward strand.
ACCACCCGATGCCGGTCCGACCGTCGCAGCCGGGCCGCTCCGCGCCGGTCGGCCGTCACCGCCGGTGGCCGTCGACCACCTCGGACAGCGCCTGTTCCACCCGCTCGGCACCGGCGGCCACCGAGAAGACCCGCTGGTAGTGCAGCCGACCGGCCTGCCCGAGCAGGTCGAGCTTCTCCCGGCCCAGCTCGCAGAGTTCCCGCAACGCGGCGGCGATCGAGTCGGGGTCACCCGGCCGGGCGGTGATCCCGGCCCCGCTGTCGTGCGCCACGTCGGCGGCGTCCCCCTCGGCGGCCACCAGCAGGGCCCGTCCGGCGGCCAGCGTGGCCTGCACCTTGCTCGGCATGGTGTACGCCGACATGCCGCCCGGCCGCAGGCTCACGTAGTGCACGTCGCCGGCGACCATCAGCGCGGGCATCCGTTCCCGGGGCAGTTGCCCGAGGAACCGCACGTTCGCCGCGCCGACCTCCACGGCCCGCCGGCGCAGCCGCTCCTCGGTGGTGCCGGAGCCGGCGATCACGCACACCAGCCGAGGGTCGGCCACCCGGGCGCAGGCGTCGACCAGCGAGTCGAGCCCCTGCGCCTCACCGAGCGCACCGGCGTACACCAGGACCACCTGGTCGGGTCGCAGGCCCAGGTCCGCGCGCAGGTCACCGCCCCGGGCCCGGGGCGTCTCGTCCGCCCACATCGGGATGTGCACCAGCTTCTCCCGGGGTACGCCCCGGCCGGCGAGCAGGTCGACGGCGCCGGGCGAGACGCAGGCGACGCGGGCGGCGCTGTGGTACATCGCGCCGCACCAGCCGCCCATGCCCCGCTCGACGGTCCGGGACAGCCGGCCGGTGCCGAGGAAGCCGCTCGCCACCACGCTGTCCGGCCAGAGGTCGAGGACGTGCAGCAGCACCGGCACCCGGTGGGCGTACCGGGCGAACCACATCGGCAGGGCGACGCTGATCGGCGAGTTACCCACCCAGAGCGCGTCCAGGCCGCGCAGCGCCGGCGTGCCGGAGACCAGCGCGGAGACGGCGAAGGAGCCGTAGTTGGCCACCCGGCGCAGCGCGGAACGGTCGTGGCTGGGATACAGGGCGACCCGCCGGATCCGGGTCGCCCCGACGGTCTCGTCGCGGCGGCGGGCCATCCGGTAGCCGGGGCTCAGCCGCCCGGTCGGATAGTTGGGGAACCCGGTGAGCACCTGCACCTCGTGCCCCCGCCCGGCGAGGGCGGTGGCCAGCATCCCGGGCAGGGCGGCCGGGCCGGGCTCCGGGTCGAACCATTGCGTGAGCAGGCCGATCCGCATCCGCCTCATCCCGTCTCCAGTGGGGCCAACGGGCGTACCGGCGGCGCGGCACCGTCGGCGCGCCACAGCGCGGTCAGCGACTCGCGCAGGTCGTACGCGGGCGCCCAGCCGAGCACCCGCCCGGCACAGGCGGTGTCCGCGCACATCCACGGCACGGTGGCGGAGCGCCCGGCGTCGGCGGTGAAGCCGCCGTCCCGGATGCCGCCGCTGAATTCGGCCACCTCGGCCAGCAGCCGGACGGCATCGCGGAGGGCCACCGCCCGGCCGCTGCCGACGTTGACGACGCGGTCGGCCGTGGACGCGCTGCGCGCCGCCGCCAGGACCGCCGCCGCCACGTCCCGCACGTCGACGAAGTCGCGGTACGTGTCGTGCAGCCCCACCGAGATCCCGTCGTCCCCGGCGGCCCACGCCGACCTGATCAGCGCGGTGACCCGACCGAGCACGTTGCCCGGTGGCATGCCCGGCCCGACCGGGTTGAAGACGCGCAGCACGACCGTGTCGACCCGGCCCGCCGCGCCGGCCAGTTCCGCCAGCCGGGTGGCGGTCAGGTGGCTGAGCCCGTACTCGCTCACCGGCGCGCACGGGTGGTCCTCGGGCACCGCGAGGCCGTACGGCACGGCGCCGTACTCGGCGGCCGACCCGATCCGGACCAGCCGGGCCGCCGGTACGGCCTCGGCCATCGCCTCGATGAGCTTGGCGGTGGCCAGCACGTGCGCGCGGACGAAGTCGTACCCGGAGCCGACGATGCGGCCGGCCGCAGCCACCACCACGTCGGGCCGTTCCCGGGCGAGCAACGCGATCAGCGCCGGCAGGTCGATGCGGACCAGGTCGCAGGCCACCCGGTCGGGCGACCGGACGTCGGTGTGGGCGGCCAGCACAGCCCGGACGTGCCGCCCCAGGAACCCACCGGCGCCCAGCAGCAGGACCCGGTTCATCGGCGGTACGCGGGATCCGGTTCGCCGGCCGGTGACTGCGCGGGTGGATTGCCGGTGAACTCGTGCCAGGTGGCCGCTCCCGGCGCGGAGATCCCCTGGCGGCTGACCACCACCCAGACGGTGGCCAGCAGGATCCTCAGGTCCAGCAGGAAGGACCGGCGGTCGACGTACTCGACGTCGTGGGCGAACTTGGCGTGCCACTCCAGCGCGTTGCGGCCACGGACCTGCGCGAGCCCGGTGATGCCGGGCCGTACGTCGTGCCGGCGGGCCTGTTCCGGACTGTAGAGGTCGAGGTACTGGACCAGGTGCGGGCGGGGACCGACGACACTCATCTCGCCCCGCAGCACGTTCCAGAACTCCGGCAGTTCGTCCAGGCTGCTGGCCCGCAGCCAACGGCCGATCGGGGTCAGTCGTTCCGCGTCGGTCACCAGTCCCCGGTCCGGGTCGGGGTGGCGCATGGTCCGGAACTTGACCATCTCGAACAACTCGCCGTGCAGGCCGGGTCGCTTGTGTCGGAACAGCACCGGACGGCCGTGCGCGACCAGCACCACGAGGGCCACCAGGGCCATCAGCGGTGCGCCCACGATCAGGACGAGGAGGGCGCCCAGGACGTCGAGGAGCCGCTTCCACCGATCGTACGGTCGCCGGATGACGGGATCCTCGGCGAATTCGTGCCGACTCCCCGCCCCGCCGGGAGCCCCGGCACGCGTGGACGTCGCATGGAGAGCAACTTTTGGCATGCGATACGCATATCATTTCTCGGCGCACCGGATCGCGCTTTCACATTTCGTGGCGCGCGCCATTCGGACAGGGCCAAAGAATGAATCGCGCTCACCTGCGACCCGGCACCCTCAATCCGAATGAAACTCTCTTTCTAATTCAGGAAAGCCGACCCCGGCCGGTTTGTGAATCGGTATGGTCGCCGGTGGACGCTGTCCCGATATCACCGCCCGACATTCGACAGGAAACAGGCAGGGGGAGATGTGGTTTCCTCGCTTTCCGGCAGGCGCTATCTGATTACCGGTGGCACCGGGTCGTTCGGCCAGACGATGGTGTCCCGGCTGCTCGACGCCGGCGCCACCGAGGTGCGGGTCCTCAGCCGCGACGAATCCAAGCAGGACGCGATGCGGCACCGCCTGCGTGACGACCGGGTCCGGTACTACGTGGGGGACGTCCGCGACTACGACAGCGTGCTCAAGGCCGCCCGGGGCATGGAGTTCGTCTTCCACGCCGCCGCCCTCAAGCAGGTGCCGTCCTGCGAGTTCTTCCCGCTGGAGGCGGTCCGCACGAACGTGCTCGGCAGCGCGAACGTCGTCGACGCCTGCGAGCGGGTCGGCGTCGAGACGCTGGTGCTGCTCAGCACCGACAAGGCCGTCTACCCGGTGAACGCGATGGGGATGACCAAGGCCCTGATGGAGAAGGTGGCGCAGGCGCACGCCCGGAACAACCCGCAGGCCCGCACCCGGGTCTGTTGCGTGCGGTACGGCAACGTCATGTACTCGCGCGGCTCGGTCATCCCGCTGTTCATCGAGCAGATCCGCCGAGGTGCGCTGCCGACCGTCACCGAACCGTCGATGACCCGATTCCTGATGTCGCTGGCGCAGTCGGTCGACCTGGTCGAGCACGCGTTCCGCGACGGGCAGCCGGGTGACGTGTTCATCCGCAAGGCCGACGCCTGCACCATCGGCGACCTGGCCACCGCCCTGTGCAACCTGTTCGGGGTGCCCGCCAAGGTCGACGTGCTCGGCATCCGGCACGGAGAGAAGCTGTACGAGACCCTGGCCAGCCGCGAGGAACTCGCCCACGCCGTGGACCTGGGCGACTTCCTCCGGGTGCCGGTGGACAGCCGCGACCTCAACTACGCCCTCTACTTCGAGGAGGGCAACGTCGAGCGGGGAGCGCTCGCCGACTTCCACTCGCACAACGCCCGCCGGCTTTCCGTACCGGAGATCGAGTCGCTGTTGCGGACTCTGCCCGAGGTACGGGCGCAGCTCAATGCCGCGGCGGCCACCGCCGTGCCCGCATGAACGAGCGGCACGGCACCGACCCGGGCGCGGGCGGCGGCGGGACGGAACGGGTGCCCCGGCGGCGTGACCAGGCCGACGCTGCGGCGCGTCCGGCCGCACGGCGGGTGCTCGTCCTCGGCGTCACCGGCATGCTCGGTCACGCCGTCCTGCGCGACCTGAGCGAGGACCCCGACCTGGACGTGCACGGTCTGGCCCGGCGCGTCGACGACCACGCGGGGTGGTTCCCGGCGCACCTGCGCGACCGGATCACCCCGGGCGTCGACGCCACCCGGTTCGCCGACGTCCGCCGGCTCCTCGACACGCTCCACCCGGACGTGGTGATCAACTGCGTGGGCGTCATCAAGCAGCGGCCGGACGTGCAGGAGGCGGTGCCGACCGTCACCCTCAACGCACTCCTGCCCCACCTGCTCGCCGACGCCTGTGCCGACCTCGGCAGCCGGGTGGTGCACGTGAGCACAGACTGTGTCTTCTCCGGTCGACGGGGCGGCTACACCGAGGAGGACCTGCCCGATCCCCCCGACCTGTACGGGCGGTCCAAGTTGCTCGGCGAGGCGACCGGACCGTCGGCGCTCACCCTGCGTACCTCGATCATCGGGCACGAGCTGGCCACGCACCGATCCCTGGTGGACTGGTTCCTCGCCCAACGGGGCCAGGTACGCGGTTTCACCCGGGCCATCTACACCGGCGTGACGACCGTCGAGTTCGCCCGGCTGCTGCGCACGGTGGTGTTGCCCCGCGAGGACCTGACCGGGCTCTACCACGTCGCGGCCGAACCGATCTCCAAGCACGACCTCCTGCGGCTGGTCGCCGAGGTGTACGGGTGGCCGGGCGAACTGGTGCCCGACGACGGGTTCGTCTGCGACCGCTCGATGCGGGCCGACGCGCTCACCCGGGCCACCGGCTACCGGCCGCCGGGCTGGCCGGAGATGGTCCGCGCCATGCACGCCGCCCGGGCCCGCTGGTCCGACGCGTCGACGGACCGGCCGGGCGTCCGGGTCTGACGGCGGACGAGAACGACCCGCCGGCCCGCGAGGTGCGCGGGTCGGACGCGAATCGAAGGACACCAGGTGATGAACCGTTTGGGCGAGTGGGGCGTCGTCGCGGGGGCGGCGGGGCTGGTCGTGGTCACGACCCTCGTCGCGGTCGACGCTCCGCTGGCCGCGATCGGGTTGACCCTGCTGCTCCTGCTGGTCGCCCTGGTCCGTCGGATGGACGGCTGGCGGTGGCTGCTGGGCCTGACCACGGCACTGCTGGTCTGCGCCTCGTCGGACATCCCCGCCCTGGTCGAACTGAGCTTTTATCCGCGCTACACCGCGGTCGCCGGCCTGGTGGTGTGGGAGCTGTGCCGACCGGTACGGGCCCCGGTCCGGCTCGCCCCGTGGACCGGCGTCCTCGTCGTCGCGCTCTGGTCGGTCGCCGGGCTCGCCACGCTCAGCACCGTCTGGTCGGTGGTCCCGATGGAGACCTTCCAGCGTGGTGTGGCCCTGGTGCTGTTGGCCGCCCTGGTGCACGTGCTGGTCCGGCGGCGGTGGTCCGAGCACGGGGTGATGCTGGGCGACCTGCGTACGGTGTACCTGGTCCTCAGCCTGTCCGCCCTGGTCAGCCTCGGATACGGGTTCACCGGCGGCATGCTGACCGCCACGCTGGCCAGCAGCGAGCGGTTCCAGGGGATCTACAACAACCCGAACATGCTCGCCATCGTGTGCGCCCTGGCCGTCCCCCTGGGCTGGGCCGTGTACCAGCAGTTCCGCCGGCTCGCGCTGCTGCTCGGCGTGGTGCCGGTCGGCATCTGCCTGCTGCTGTCGCAGTCGCGGACCGGGATCGTCGCCGTGCTCGTCGGCGCCGCCTGGGTTCTGCTGCGGCACGGGTTCAGACCGGTCGTGCGCCTGGCCTCGGCGGTGACCGCGACGCTGTTGGTGGCCCACCTGGTTAACCTGCTGCCGGTCGTCTTCTCGGCGCCGTGGATGCAGCGGATCGTGCGGCGCTTCACCGATCCGGAGGGGGCCGACCTGTCCAACGGCCGCACCGAGATGTGGCAGGCCACCGTCGACCTGTGGTGGCAGAACCGGCCCACGCTGGGCTTCGGGTACGCGTCCCGCAACCACCTGTTCGAACTCGCCAGTCTGGACGAGTTCTTCGGTGCGAGCGTCAGCGTGGTGCACAACAGCTACCTGCAACTGTTGCTGGAGTTGGGGCTCACCGCCGTCGCCCCGCTGGTGGCGTTGCTGCTGGCCGCCGGGCACGGCGCGCTCCGCGCACCGGTGCGCGGCGCCAACTCGGGCCTGGTGTGGCTCGTGGTCAGCGGTTTGCTGATCCAGTTGACCGAGTCCGCCATCTTCGGCACGGGTCAGCCGTACCCGTACGTGTTCTGGCTCGCGGTCGCCGCCCTGCTGCACCGGCCCACCGCCGACCCGGACGGGGAACGCGGCGGGAGCGACCACGGGCGGACGGACCGGCGACCGCGCCACCGTGCCGTGGTGCCCGGCTGAATCACCGCGCCCCGCGCGAGCGGTCCGCGCCCTCGCCTCAGCGACGACCTGCGTCGGCCAGGAACGCGGTGACCCGGGCCTGCCAGGCCCGGTGGTCGAACGACTCGCGGGCCCGGGACAGGGCGGCCCGGCTCATCGCCACCCACTCCTCGTCCCGCAGCCGCAGCGCCCGCTCGATCCCCCGGCGCACGTCGTCCGGGCCGTTGCCGTCGAGCACCAGGCCCTCGGCGCCGTCGTGCACGTACGCGGCCAGGTCGCTGGTGTGATTGAGCAGCACCGGACACCCGGCGGCGAGGCTCTCCGGCACCTTGGACGGGAAGCCGTGGGCGGCGTACCCGCCGGTGGGCCGGACCAGCACCGAGAAGTGCGCGCCGCCGAGCAGCGCCAGCACGGAGTCGCGGGGCACCCGGCCGAGGAAGGTCACCTCGGCGCGGACCGCGTCCAGCAGCGCCGGATCCAGGTCCGACCGGGTGGCGGCCTGCTCGCGGGTGACGCCGGCGATGGTGAGGCTCACCCGCCGCTGGTCGGCCGGGGCGAGCCGGCTGATGCCGCGCACGATCACGTCGAGCATGTCCTTGCGGCCGGGGGTGCCGGCGTAGAGCAGCCGTAGCCCGTCGGCCAGCGACGGTGTCCGGGGCGGCCGGAACTCGTCGCAGTCCACCTGCGGCGGCACCACCAGCACGTCGAGGCCGTACCCGGTGAGGTGGTCGGCGAGCGCGCCGGTGACCGCCGTGGCGCGGTGCACCAGCCGGGTCGCCAGGAACGTGGACCAGCGGTGCCGCACGAAGTACGGGGTGAGCCAGCCGCGCGCGAACTGGTGCCGGTCGTGGCGTTCGCTGGCGTCCACCACCACGGGAGCGCGCAACGCGAGCCGCAGCACCGCCCAGTTGCCGAGGGTCATCATCGCCATCGGCAGCAGCACCACGCCGATCTCGTCGCGGTCCACGCCCAGTCGACGCAGGGCACGCAGGACGCGTACCGGTCGGGTCAGGCGGGCCGACATCCGGGTGAGCCGGTTGCCGCCCCGGATCCGCAGGGTGACCAGGTCGATGCCGGCTAGGTCGCCGACGTCGCCGGGGAAGGGCAGCTCGCAGGGCCAGTCGTTCACCACCAGGGTCCGCTCCCCCTCGGGTGCGGCGCTGCGGGCGAGTTGCCGCAGCCGGTTGGAGGTGGCGTCGCCGTGCGGGAAGGCGTACGCGCCGACGAGCAACGTCCGGGCCGGGCGTACCCGAGGCGCCGATCGGCCCCGATCGGCCCGGCCGCGTACCAGGGTCCGGTCGTTCATCGTCCTCACCGTTCCGAGCCGGCGGTCAGCCGGCTCTGCTGCGCTGTCGAATCTTTTTCTGGTCGATAGATGGCGAGGTGGGCGGCGGCTGCGGCGTCGATGGCGAAGATGCTGTCGGCGAAGCGCGCGGCGGCCGTCTCCGGCGTCGTCGCCGCGGTATACGCCGCGGCGGTCCGCACCGCCTCGGCCCAGGCCCTCGGTGGCGCGTCGGTGTCGACGACCGTCACACCGGGCAGGTGCGCCTCGATGAACCGCACCCCGGGCAGGTCGGCGGCGACGGCGCCGATGCCCAGCGCGACGGGTTCCAGCACTCCCCCGGGCAGTCCTTCCAGGCAGGAGGGGTGCACTACCACGTCGGCCTGCCGGAGCAGGTCGCCCACGTCGTCGCGGGGGCCGATCAGGTGCACCCGGTCGGCGAGGCCGGCGGCACGCGCCGCGGCGCGGACCCGCGCGTCGTCGTCCGCGTCGTCGCCGGGACCGACCAGCACCGCGTGCGCCGACACGCCCAGAGCACGCAGCTCGGCCAGGATCGGCGGCAGCAGCCAGCGCCGCTTCTCCGGCGAGGCCCGCCCGACGCTGACGCAGACGAGTGCGCCCGGTTCGGCGCCGACCAGTGCCCGCAGGTCGTCGCGGCCCGGTGCCCGCAGCCGGTCGAGGTCGAGGCCGTTGAGCACCACCCGGCAGCGCGGGTCGTCCTGCCATGCCCGGTCGTAGCCGAAGGTGAGTGCGCTGGGCGAGACGCCGAGAATGTCGGTGGCGCTGCGCTGCAGCAGACGACCGCAGAGCCGGCGGTAGACGCGCCGCCGCAGGCTCCGGCGCAGGTTGTCGTCGCCCCGGAAGTGCGCCACCCGGACGGGTACGCCCCGCAGCCGGGCCAGCGCCAGCGGTACGCCGGAGAAGTTGGCGCAGTCGACGTGCACCACGTCCGGCCGCAGCCGCCGCAGCAGCCCGATCAGGCGTGGCGCGAAGTGCGCGTCCAGGGCGATCGGGGTGACCGTGCCGCCGTGCCGGGTGACCGTCTCCGCCAGCGGGCCGGGACCGATCCGTTCGCTGAGCGTCACCAGGTGCACCTCGACACCGGCGGCGGCCAGCCGGGGCAGCAGTTCGGCGGTACGCATCTCGGTGCCGCCGAAGTTCAGTTCACCGACGATCCGCAGCACCCGGCACGTACGGGCGGGCCGGCGCGCGCCGGGCACCGCCAGGTCATCCGGAAAGGTGGGCATCTGTCCGCTCCTTCGCTCGTCGTACCGGTCGCCGGGGCCGGTCACCGGCGAGCGCCCGCCGGTAGCCCACGAACACCGCAGGCCAGATCGTCAGCACGTACGCCAGGCAGGCCGCGACCGGCAGTCCGGCGAGCCCGAACTGCCGCAGTCCCCAGACCTTGAGCCCGGCCGCCAGCACCAGGAACGACGCCCAGCCGACGAACTGCGGCCGGAGCAGGCCGACGCTGTTCTGTACCATGATCAACGGGGACGTGACAGCGACGAGGAAGGACCAGCCGGCCAGCCCGGCCAGGAGCGCGAGCGACACCTCGGCGCGGTCGATGTCGCCCACCCACAGCTCGATCAGCCGCGGGCCGAAGCCGACCAGCGCACCGCCGACCACGCCGACGATCACGCCGTAGAGGAGCACCATGCGCCGGGTGTTGCGGCGTACCCAGGCCACCTCGCCCCGGGCCAGGGCGATGCCGTTGACCGGCCAGATCGTCATGCCGACCAGCCCGACGAAGACCGACAGTACGGCGAACAGCTTCCCGACCACCGCGTAGTGGGCCGCCACCGAGGGCCCGAGCAGGTACGCGACGAGCGGGCTGTCCATGTTGAGCGCGAGCGACGACATCGTGGTGAGCGCGAAGAACTGGAGGCCGAGCCGGAGCAGGACGACGGCGGTGGTCCGGTCCACGAGGGTCGGACCGGGCCGCAGCGCGGGCTCCTGGAACCAGAAGTACGCCACCGTGTTGAGCAGGTTGGTCAGCGGCACGGCCAGCACCGCGCAGCCGATGACCACCAGCGGACTCCACCCGGCGGTGATGGCGCCGAGCACCGCGACCATCGCCACCAGCGCACCGGCCGACTGCCAGACGCTGCTGCGCACCACCTGGCCACGGGCGTACTGGATCCGTTGGATCAGCGAGAACGGGATGTTGACGGCGAAGGCTCCGAAGCAGAGCAGCACCATCGCGGACGCGTCCGAGGCGACCCGCGCGTCGGTGACGCCGAACAGTCCGGCCCAGGGCACCGTGGGCCCGACCGCCACCAGCACGGTGACCAGCACCACCGCGACCGCGCCGAGGGTGGCGAAGGCGCTGGAGATCTCCCGCGCCTGCGCCCGCACGTCGGTGACGTGGTGGCTCAGGCGGGTCAGGAGTCCGTTGCCCAGCCCCAGGTCGGCGAACCAGGCCATCCCGGTCAGCGCGGTGACCGCCATCCACAGGCCGTACCGCTGGTCGCCGAGGTAGCCGAAGCAGGCCGGGGTGACGACGAGCGGCGCGGCCAGGCCGATCCCCTTCGCCACCATCGCGGCGGCGAGGTCGACGGTGACCCGCCGGTCCCGATCGCCCGCCGCCTCCGACGTCGGGACCGGGTCCGGTGTGACCGGCCGCGCCGGTGCGACCCGACTCGCCGCCCGGTTCACCGGGTCCCGGCAGGTGCGACGCGCCCGGACATCCACTCGACGGTGTCGCGGAGGCCGTCGAGGCGGTCGACCGGGGTCACGTCCGGAAACAGCTCCCGCAGCAGGGTGTCGTCGGCCAGGGAGTGCGGCACGTCGCCGACGCGCGGGGCGGCGTACTCGCGATCGATCGACCGCCCGAGCAGGCTCTCCAGCTCGCCGACGACGTCGAGCAGGGTGGCCCGTGCCCCGAAGGCGAGGTTCACCGGGTGCGGATGCTGCACCCGGCGGCGCAGCGCGTCCAGGATGACCTGGCAGACCGTGCCGACATAGGTGAAGTCGCGGGACTGGGTGCCGTCGCCGTGCAGCACGACCGGCTCGCCGTGCAGGGCGGCGTGCACGAACCTCGGGATCACCGCCGCGTACGCGTGGTCGTGCCGCTGCCCCGGCCCGAACACGTTGAAGAACCGGAAGGCCAGCGTGGGCAGGCCGAACGACGCCTGGTACGCCAGCGCGTACGCCTCCGCGGCCAGTTTGCTCGCCGCGTAGGGACTCATCGGGCGGGTCCAGGTCAGCTCCGTCTTGGGCAGCGCGGGGTTCGTGCCGTACACCGAGGACGACGAGGCGACGACGACGTGTCCGACCTGGTGCCGACGGGCCGCCTCCAGCACCATCAGCGTGCCGGTCGCGTTCGCCTGGTGGGAGGCCATCGGGTCGCGCAGGGAGCGGGGCACGCTCGGCAGGGCGGCCAGGTGGACCACGGCCTCCCGGCCCGCCATCACCGTGTCCAGGGCGACCGGATCCAGGACGGAGCCCTCGACCAGGTCGACGCCGAGTCCGTCCAGGTTGGCGGGCAGCCCGACCGAGAGATCGTCGAGGACGGTCACCTCTTTGACGGCGGGATCGGCCGACGCGGCGCAGGCCAGATTGGCTCCGATGAAACCGGCCCCGCCGGTGACGAGAACACGCATGGACAGAACCCCCGAATGAATGTCAAACATCTGTATATCGACTCATCTGGGTCGCCGTCCCGCGTTCCGGGAATTCCGCGCCGCTGTCCGGGAACCGACCGTGTGCCGTCGACCCGGCACGACGTGCCGCACAGTGACACCATCGGTACGCGTCACGGCGGAGGTGCCGGCCATGCCCGAACTGATCGTCTACCGCTCCAACGCCCTGATGTCCGTCCGGTCGCGCTTCGACGGCACCCGGGACCTGCTGATGCCGGTGAACCTCGCCTATCCCCAGGGCATGGTCGGCATGTGGCACTCCGGTCTGCCGCAGGTCACCCTCGTCCCGTCGACGGCGACCGACACCCAGGTGTGGCCCTCCCCGTCGGCCGTGGGCACCCCGATCCACGACACCTCCGACGACAACTGCCCGATCAACACCGGCTGGTCGTACGTGGGCGGCAACCACGGCTACAACGTGGGCCACCAGATCGCCGTGACCGGCCACGGCAAGACCACCGTCGACGTGGGTTCCCGGTGGACCGACGGCATCGCAGTGTTCACGCTGCTCGCCGTCACCAACGCCGACAGCCTGCTGTTCGGCAGCCCGTACGCCGTCGTGGAGGGCATCGCCCAAGGCGTACGGGGCCGGCCGACCGCGCCGCTGAGTCACGTGGCCGGCGCGACGAACCGCACCACCGTGCCGATCACGGGACTCACGCCCGACGTGCAGATCCGGCCGGTCACCCACACCCACGTGGTGAGTGTGGAACTCGACGGCAGACCGTTGCCGGACGGTCGCCGCACCGGCCAGGAGCTGTGGATCCGGGAGTCCTACCTGATCCCCTCCTACCGGGGGATGATCGACACCGCCCGGGCGAACATCGGTACGCCGATCGCCACGATCATGTCGCGGATCCCGTCGCTGTGCCGGATCGACAACGTCTACCGCTGGAGCACGGACGGCCTGCTGGTCTCGCAGACGGTCACCGCGCTGGATCGCTTCGCCCTGAACGCCGGGGTCACGCAGTGTTCCGCGCTGACCGTGCCTACCGGCGCCAGCCGCCGGCAGTTCATGCCGAACGTGGGGGTCGCCGGCAGTCTCAACTGGTCGACCTGGGCGAAGCTCGACACGCTGACCGCCCTCACCGACATCACCCCGGCCGCGCTGCGGGAACCGCTGACACCGGCCGGCAGCATGACGCAGTGGGTCGTGGACGCCGACGGGGCGCAGAAGTGGGGCATCGCGGTCGGGCTGCTGCCGTTCGACGACGGGCGGCCGTCGACGCGTGCCCGGCACACCACGGCGAAGTGCTGGTTCGTCAGTTCCAGCCTGAAGAAGAACTACCCGCAGTTGGTGTGGGGGCGCACCCTGGAGCCCGGTGAGTCGGTGACCGGTACCGCGTACCGCCGTTATCTGGCGCCGCCCTCGACCGCCACCGAGATCGTCGTCTCCACCGGCACCCACGACGTGGTGGTGATCGAGCGGGTCGACCCGGTCGCCCAGACCCGGATGCCGGCGCCCCGGCTGTGCCACCGGAGGCTGGTCCCGGTCGGACCGACCAACCTCACGGTGCCGGACCGGGTCGCCGTCGACGGCATCCCGTACGCGGTGCCGGTCTCGCCCGGCTACGGGATGTGGCGCGCCGAGCCCGCCCCACCGACCACGCCGCAACTGCCCGGCGCCACGCTTGGCGTCGGCAGCTACTTCCTGCCCCTGGCCGGCCCAACCCGGAGCAGCACCTGCACCGACGCGTTCCAGCGGCTCCTGCTGCACCCGGTTCACCTGGCCGAGCCGACGCCGGTCGACCGGGTCTGCGTCGAGGTGACGGTGCCCGGCACCGGCGTGCTGCGCCACGGCGTGTACGCCCACGACCCGGCCACCGGACTGCCCGCGCTCCTCGGCCCGATCGCCGATTTCGGCACCGTCGGCGTGACCACCGCCGGGATCAAGGAGTCGGTGCTGGGCACGCCGGTGACGCTGCCCGGTGGCTGGCACTGGTACGCGCTCGTCTGGCAGGGCACCGACACCACCGCGCCGACGCTGCTGGCCGGGGCGGGGGGCGGGACGGCGCTGAACCTCGGCACCGACCGGGAGGCGATGTCCGGCGACCGCTACGGCTACCAGGTGACCGGCGTGACCGGCGCCCTGGGCGCGATCAGGGTCAGCGGCGTGCACCAGTTCCCGCCGCCACGCGTCGCCTACCGGCGGGCCTGACGCGAGACGCTCAGGCCGTGGTCACGCCGTAGATCCGCTTCATCGCCTCGTGCTTGGCCGGCACCGGGAGGTGGCCGATCCCCAACGACTTGGCCTGCAACCGCGCGAGGTACTCGTCGGTGGTCCGCAACGGTCGCGCCGGCACCCCGGCGGCCACGGTGTTGTCCGGGATGTCCCGGGTGACGATGGAACCCGCCCCGATCACGCAGCGGTTGCCGATGGTGACGCCTGCCAGGATCATCGACCGCATCCCGATGTAAACGTCGTCGCCGATGACGATCGGCGCGGTCCAGTCGAGGTCCGGGTGCTCCCTGCGGAGGATCAGCGTCCCGCCGTCGTGCGTGACGAACTGGACCTCGGAGGTGATGAAGACGTTGTCGCCGAGGGTGATCAGCCAGGGCTCCGAACCGAACATCGCCCTGCTGATCCCGTAGAACCGGACCCGGCCGGTCAGGTTCACCCCGAGGGAACGGGCGAACGCCTCCGGATCACGGGTGGCGGCGAGATGGTCCCGCACCCGCTGGACCAGCGTACGAACGCGACTGGACACCTGGCGTCCTCCCCTGCGAGAAGTACGCGGCGACGGGCGGGCTCGCCCGCACCGCCGGACACCTACCGCAACGATCCGGACCGGGTACGGGTGACGGTCCCGCCGGTCAGCGGCAGAACCGGCGAGCGTGCTCCAGCACGTTGAGCTCCCGGCTCTGCTCCCGCCAGATCCGGTACCGTTCGGCCGCGATCCGCTTCGCCTCGGCCCGTTCCGCGACCGACCGGTCGGCGAGCCGGTCAAGCACCGCGCTGAAGGCGGCTGCCGTCGCGGGGCGTACCACCGCTCCCCCGGCCTCGGCGATCAACTCGCTGAAGGGGGTCTCGTCGGAGCAGACCACCGGGCAGCCGGCGGCCAGGCTCTCGACGATGACGTGCCCGTAGTTCTCGCCCAGCGTCGGGAAGAGGAACGCGTCGTACCGCCCGAAGGTGGCCAGCACCTCCGCCGCCGGTAGCTCCCCTCGGTAGGTGACCCGGACGTGGGCGGGCATCGACTCGACGATCCGGCGACACCGCGCCCAGTACGGCTCGTCCTCCACCGGCCCGAAGATGTCGAACCGGATCGGCCGGGTCGCTCCGGCCACCGCTTCCAGGGCCGTGGCCAGGTTCTTCATCGGCGAGATCCGGCCGACGAAGACCAGCCGCAGCGGCCCGTCGCGGGGCTCGGCCGGCGGGGCGAGGTCCTCCGGCACGGCGCACTCGTTGCCGTTCACCATCACCTTGGCCCACGGCACGACCGCCCGGATCTGCTCCTCCTCCCGCCGGCTACAGGCCTGCCAGCTCACGTCGAGGCGGCGCAGCAGCGGAGCCCACACCGTGAGGAAGAGTCGCTTCTTGCGGGACCTGATGCCGAGGGCGGCCGGCGACAACTCGCCGCGCGGCGCGAGCAGGATCGCACCGACCCGGAGCACGCCCGAGGCGACCGCCACGATCGACACCACCGAGAACGGCGACCAGAGGCTGTTGACGTACAGCAGATCGACCGGTCGGGACCGGACGTGCCGCAGCAGCCGCGCCCAGTGCCGGGGAGCGAACGGATCGAGGTAGAAGACGGCGGAACGGTCGTCGCGGCGCAGCAGCCGCCCGGACAGCCCGGGGTAGGACACCGGTGAGCGCAGGTCACGGTCCCTGGTGATCAGGGTGACGTCGAGATCGTCCGGCAGGGTGTCCAGGATGAACCGCAGGGAGCGGATCGGTCCGCCGCCCCGGAAGCCGGGCTCGAACACACCGGCGGTCGCGACGACCCGGTAGCCGTCCGACGCGACGGCGGACCCCGGGGTCGACCGGGGTGCCCCGGCGGCGTCGGGCGGGCAGGTCCTCGCCAGCTCGTTCACTGTGGCTCCCCTTCAGGAAGCGGGTGTCGTCCCCGCAGGCGGCAGACGCACCGTCCGGGCCCCGGTTGGGCCCGAGACCGGCCCGACCCCTCGGCGCGACCGTCACCATCGACGCTTCGGGACGGTTCAGTTGGCGGAGAGCGATCGGCGTTCTCCGCAAACGAGGGAGCCACGGGTGACGACCGACGTAGTGATCGTAGGAGTCGGTGGGATGGGCCGTGAGGTGTATCGGGTAATTTGTCTACTCAACACGCCGGAGCCCGATCAGCCCCGATGGCGCGTGCTCGGGTTCGTCGACGACTACCCCACCGAGCCCGACGTCGCGCTGGTGCACCGCCTCGGGGTGCCCTTCCTCGGCTCGACCCGCCGACTGGGCGGGCTGCCGCCCAGCACGCGGGTGGCGCTCGGCGTCGGCCGGCCACGGCTGCGCCGGGAGACCGCGGAGGCCATCGCCCGGTACGGGCTGCCCGCCGCCACGGTCATCCACCCGGACGCCGAGATCGGCGCGGACTGCGTGGTCGGCGCGGGCCTGTTCGCCGCCGGTGGCGCGCGGGTGACGACGAACGTGGTCCTCGGCCGGCACGTGCACCTCAACCAAAACTGCACCGTGGGGCACGACGCCGTACTGGGCGACTACGTGTCGGTCAACCCGCTGGCCGCCGTCTCCGGCCACTGTCGCCTGGCCGACGGCGTGATGGTCGGCACCACCGCCGCCGTCCTGCCCCGACTGGCGGTCGGCCGGGACGCCGTCGTCGGGGCCGGGGCCTGTGTGACCCGCGACGTCCCGGCCGGTGTCGTGGTCACCGGGGTGCCGGCCCGGCCGACGCCGCCCTCAGTGCCGGATGCCCGCCCAGTCGTGATGGCGGCGCACGGTCGACAGGATGAAGTCGACCACCCGGCGTGACGTGTCCGGGACCTGGTAGTCGAGCGGGCACCCGGCGACACCGGCGTCCGCCTGCGCCACGACGACGCGTACCGCCTCCACCACCCCGGCCGGGTCCAGGCCGGTCATCACGATCGACCCGGTGTCCAGCGCCTCCGGGCGCTCGATGGACTCGCGCAGGGTCACCGCCGGGAAGCCGAGGATCGCCGACTCCTCACTGACCGTGCCGCTGTCGGACAGCGTGCACCGGGCGTGGCGTTGCAGGGTGACGTAGTCGAAGAAGCCGAACGGCTCGTGGAAGGCGATGGCCTCCAGGCGCGTCCCGTCCACGGCGAGGGACTCCAGCCGCTTGCGGGTCCGCGGGTGGGTGGAGACCAGCAACGGCAGCCCCCACTCGTCGCGGACCGCGCAGAGGCAGTCCAGCAACCGGCGGAGACGGTCCGGGTGGTCGACGTTCTCCTCCCGGTGGGCGCTGGCCACGAAGTAGCCGCCGGGTTCCAGGTCGAGTCGCGCCAGCACGGTGGACGCGTCGATCTGCGGCCGGTAGTGATCGAGCACCTCACGCATGGGCGAGCCGGTGTGCAGGATCCGCCGGGGGTGCAGGCCCTCGGCGAGCAGGTTGCGCCGGGCGTGCTCGGAGTAGACCAGGTTGAAGTCGGCCACGTGGTCGACCATCCGCCGGTTGGTCTCCTCCGGCACGTTCAGGTCGAAACAGCGGTTGCCGGCCTCCATGTGGTACACCGGCACCTTCATCCGCCGGGCCATCAGGGCCGAGATCGCGCTGTTGGTGTCACCGAGCACCAGCAGCGCGTCCGGACGCGACTCGGCGATCGCGGTCTCGGTGCCGACCAGGACCGCGCCGAGCAGGCTGCCGAGCGAGCTGGTGTCCGCCCGCAGGAACCGGTCCGGCGACCGGACGCCCAGCTCGGTGAAGAAGATGTCGGACAGGGCCGGGTCCCAGTTCTGTCCCGTGTGCACCAACGTGTGCTCCACGGTCCGGTCCAGCGCGTCGATCACCCGGGCCAACCGGATGATCTCCGGCCTGGTCCCGACAACTGTCATCACCCGGGTCACGGGGCATCTCCTCACAGCCAGCGGACAGCGGTTTCTGGTGGACCGTGCGGTGGGCGGCGCGGCCCACCGCTTTAGGGGTTACGCCCCTGCGGAGGGACCCGGTACGCCGGGTCGCGGATCACCCGCCGCGCCTGGTCGAGCACGCTGACCCGGGTCAGGCTCGCCCACCAGCGGCGGTACGCCTCCCCAGCGGCCACCCGGGCCGCCTGCCGCTGCTCCGGCGCGGCCGTGGCGACCTGCGTGACCAGGACGCCCAGGGCCGACGGGGTCAGTTCGGTCAGCACCATCCCGCCACCGTCGCGCAGCACCGGGGTCCAGGGGGTGCGGTCGGAGCAGACCACCGGGCAGTACGCCGACAGGCTCTCGGCGATGGCGTTGCCGAAGTTCTCGCCCCGGGTCGGCAGCACGAACGCCTCGTACCGGGAGAAGGTCTCGCGTACCTGGTCGGGGTGCAGTTCCCCGCGGTAGTTCACGGTGACCGAGTCGGGCAGGGCCGCGATCAGGTCCTGGCACCGCCGCCAGTACCCCGCATCCTCCAGCGGACCGTAGATGTCCAGCCGGACCGGCACCGGGACGTGGGCGAGCGCGCCGAGCACCAGGTCGAGATTCTTCATCGGGGATATCCGTCCGATGAAGACCAGCCGCGCCTGCGCGGTCGGCGGCAGCGCCACCGGCGCCTGCTCCGGCTCCGGACCGCTGGCGACGGCGACCACCGCGATCCGGGCCCGGGGCAGCACCCGCCGGATGTCGGCGGCCTCGGCCGGGGTGGTGGCGTGCCACAGCACGCGGGGCTGCCCGAGCACCCACCGCCAGCCGGCCAGGAAGATCCGCTTACGCAGGCCGTGCAGCCGTAGTGCGGCCGACCCGAACTCGCCCCGGGGGGCCACCAGGACCCGATCCACCCGTAGCAGGCCGAGCCGTGCCGCGACGATGGGCAGGATCGAGAAGGTCGACCAGACGCTGTTCACGTAGAGCAGGTCGAACCGGACCGCGCGAAGGGCCCGCCAGAGCTGCCGCCAGTGCGCCGGACGGCGTACTCCGAGATAGAAGATGTCCGTCCGACCGAAGCGCCCCCAGCGGCCGGAGAGACCGGGATAGGGATCACGGGAACCGAGGTCGTGGTCGCGGGTCAACATCGTCGTCTCGATGTCGGCGCTGGCGTTGGCGAGCACGTCGGAGATCGAGCGTACGGGGCCACCGGCCCGCCAACCGGGAACGAAGTACTCCGCCGTGACGAGAACGCGGAAATGCTTCTCATTGAATTCCGAGAGTCCTTCTCGAACATTCGACACGGGGGTGGTGTCGTTGACCATCTTGAGCTCCTCGCTGGCGCGCACAGCACTGCTCGGCCCAACGATCGAACGTCTCTGCGGTGACTGCCGGACGCGACAGGCGACACCTTCCGAACAGTATGCGCAAAGACGGAATCAGGGACACCGAAAACCGCTATAAAAGCCAGGCGACATACACCGTCGATACAGCGCTAGGGGACTTAATGTCACGAGTGGCACTCATATCCGGGATCACCGGGCAGGACGGCAGTTACCTGACCGAATTCCTGCTCGACAGGGGATACACGGTGCACGGGATCAAACGGCGCTCGTCGTCGTTCAACACCGAACGGCTCGATCGCCTCGACGTACACCCGCGCAACACCGAGGCCCGGCTGTTCCTGCACTACGGCGACCTGTCCGATCCGGCCACGCTGACCTCGCTGATCCGGGACATCCGGCCGGACGAGATCTACAACCTCGGCGCACAGAGCCACGTCCGGGTCTCGTTCGACATCCCCGGCTACACGGCCGACGTCACCGCGCTCGGCGCCCTGCACATGCTGGAGGCGACCCGCGCCGCCGGTATCGACTGCCGCTACTACCAGGCGTCCTCCTCGGAGATGTTCGGCTCGACGCCGCCCCCGCAGCGCGAGGAGACCCCGTTCCACCCGCGCAGCCCGTACGCGTGCGCCAAGGTCTACGCGTACTGGTCGGCGGTGAACTACCGCGAGTCGTGGGACATGTTCTGCGTCAACGGCATCCTGTTCAACCACGAGAGCCCCCGGCGCGGCGAGAACTTCGTCACCCGCAAGATCACCCGGGCGGTGGCCCGCATCGAGGCGGGCCTACAGGACCGGCTCTACCTGGGCAACCTCGACGCGGTACGGGACTGGGGCTACGCGCCGGAGTACGTCGAGGCGATGTGGCTGGCCCTGCAACAGGACAGCCCGGACGACTACGTGGTCGCCACCGGTGAGGGGCACACCGTCCGCGAGTTCGTCGAGGCGGCCTTCGACCAGGTGGGCCTGGACTGGGAGCAGTACGTCCAGATCGACCCGGCCTACTACCGGCCGGCCGAGGTCGACGCCCTCATCGGCGACTACGGCAAGGCCCGCCGTCGCCTCGGCTGGGCGCCCAAGACCCTCTTCGGAGACCTGGTGCGGGTGATGGTCGACGCCGACCGTCACCTGCTTGAGGACGAGCGGATGGGACGCCTGGTGCGGGTGGACCGATGAGGGTCACCGTCGAGGCCACCCCGATCCGGCCCGGCCACGCCGCGGGCGTCGAGGCGTTCGCGTACGGCCTGCTGGCGGGGTTGGCCGCCGACGACTCCTGCGACCTACGGGTCACCGTGCTTCACGGCACGCTGGACCGGTGGCGCGAACACCTGCCCACCGACCGGATCGACTGGACCGAGGTGGCCCAGCCGCTGCGGTCGGACAATCCGGCCGGGCAGATGCTGCGGCGCTGGGTCCCGCCCCGGGTCCGCAACTCGGTGGCCGTCCGGCGGACGGTCAACATGCTGCGTCACCGCTCCGCACCACCACCGCCGGGTGCGGACGTGACGTTGTACCCGTTCCACGGTGCGCCCACCCGATCGGGCAGGTCGGTCGTCGTCCTGCACGACCTGCGGCACCTGCACGCCGACTTCCACTCCCCCGGGTACGCGGCCGTGGTTCGGGAGAACGTGGCCCGGGCGAGCGCCGTCGTGGTGACCTGGCCGCACCCGTACCGGCAGGCCCTGCGCCTGTTCCCCGAGGCGGCGGAGCGGACCGTGCTCATCCCGACCCCCACCTTCCAACCCGCGCCCGACCGCGCGGGCGCCCGGCCCGAACCCGGCCTGCTCGTCTACCCCTCGTCGACCGCGACGCACAAGAACCACGCGACGCTGCTGGAGGCGATGGCGCTGCTGCCGGAGTACCGCCTGGTCTGCCCGGGGCCGCTGGTCGAACCCGAGGCGAGTCGCCTGCTCGCCCGGGCCGCAATGCCCGACCTGCGCGGCCGGGTGTCCTTCCCCGGCTTCGGCAGCCTGGCCGAACTGAACGCCCTCTACGCCCGCGCCGACGCGGTGGTGGTGCCCTCGCTGTGGGAGGCGGCCAGCGGAACGATGCTGGAGGCGTTCAGTTGGGGGCTTCCGGTGGCCTGCGCCGACGCCGAACCGCTGCTGGCCCAACTGGAGTTCACCGGGGCCGAGGCGGCGGTGTTCCGGGCCACCGACCCGTCCTCCCTCGCCGACGCGGTCCGCCGGCTGTCGGACGACCGGGCGCACTACGCCGCCGCGTCCCGCCGCGCCGACGGCCGGCTCGCCACCCGCACCTGGGCGGCCACCGGCCGCGACTACCTGGACGTGCTGCGTTGGGTGGCGGACGGGCGGCCCGGCCCGGTGCCCCGGTCCGCGTTCGCCACCGCGCTCGATCCGGAGGTGGTGCCGTGAGCCCGGTAGAGCGTTTCCCGGTGGCCCGGCCCAGCATCACCGAGCTGGAGGAACGCTACGTCGTCGACGCGATCCGGAGCGGGTGGATCTCGTCGCACGGCCCCTACCTGCGGGACTTCGAGGAACGCTTCGCCCACCGTTGTGCCGCCGGCACCGCGGTGTCCACCGGCAACGGCACGGTGGCCCTGCACCTCGTGCTGGCCGCCGCCGGCATCGGGCCGGGCGACGAGGTGATCGTCCCCGCGTTGACCTACGTGGCGACGGCGAACGCGGTCGCGTACTGCGGCGCCCGCGCGGTCTGCGTGGACGTGCTGCCGCAGAGCTGGTGCATCGACCCGGCCGCCGTACGCGCGGCGATCGGTCCGCGTACCCGGGCGGTCATCGCCGTCGACCTGTACGGCCATCCGGCCGACTATCCCGCCCTGCGCGATCTCTGCCACCGGCACGGCCTGCTCCTGGTCGCCGACGCGGCCGAGTCGTTCGGCGCCACGCTCGACGGGCACCCCACCGGGTCGCTGGCCGACGTCACCACGTTCTCGTTCTTCGGCAACAAGGTCATCACCTCGGGCGAGGGCGGGTGCGTGACCACCTCCGACAGTGCCCTGGCCGACCGGATGCGCCTGCTGCGCAACCAGGGCATGGACCCGCACCGGCGGTACTACTTCCCGGAGTTGGGCTACAACTACCGGATGACCAACCTGTGCGCGGCGTTGCTCTGCGCCCAGCTCGACCGGGCCGACGAGATCATCGCTCGGCGCGACCGGGTGATCGCCGGCTACGAGGAACAGTTGGCCGACGAGCCCGCCCTGACCCGCCAGCCGGTGCTGCCCGGGGTACGCCGGGGGCCGTGGATGGCCGCGTTCCTGGTGGGCGGCGAGGGGGACGTGGCGTACCGGGACGCGCTGGCCCGCGCGCTCGACCGGCAGGGCGTGGAGAGCCGGCCCTTCTTCGTGCCGATCCCCGAGCTGCCCGCGCACCACGATCCGGCGGCGGACTGCCCGGTGACCACCGACCTCAGCCGCCGGGGCATCAACCTGCCCACCCACGCGGAGCTGGGCGAGGCGGAGGTCAAGACGGTGGTGGAGCGGGTCCGCGCCGCGCTTGCCGGTATCGGCTGCTGAGCGGACGCGACGCCGGTCACCGCGAGTCGACCGGCGTCGCGTCCAACCGCAGGTAGCTGGACCACCAGCAGGCGGCGCTGAGCAGGGCGAGCACGGCCAACGCGCCGGCCGCCCCGCCTGCGCCGAACAGGACACCGCCCGCCACGATCGTCGCGATCCGCAGCGGACCGAGGACCACACCGATGGCCAGCGCCCGCGCGCCGGCCGACTGCACCCGGTGCCCGGCGAACGCGACCAGCGCGATCGGGGCCAGCAGCGCCTCGACGGAGAGCAGCGGCAACAGCGGGCGGGCCGCCTGCCAGTTGTCGCCGAGCACCGCCCGGCCCACCTCGTCCGGCAGCAGGCACACCACGAGCACCAGCGGCAGGAGTACGCCGACGGTCAGCGCGACGACCGCACCGGCGGCCCGTACGCGGGCCCGTGTCGTGTCGGCGCGGGACTGTGCCAGGTACGGCACGATCAGCGAGGAGAGCGTCGTCATCAGCAGGGTCACCGGCCCGAAGACCGTCCGGGCCGCGCCGAGGGCACCCACCACGGCCACCCCCGCCGTGGCGGCCAGACCGCTCAGGGCCAGTTGGGCCGAGCCGGTGGTGACCAGGAACTGCGCGGCGAAGGAGGCGGAGACCCGGGTCTCGCGGCGGTCGAGCCCCCAGCCGGGCAGCACGCCGTACCGCTGCCAGAGGGCGACCACGACGCCGAGGACGGCACCGGAAGCCGCCCACCCGGCGAAGATCATGACCGTCGGCGCGTCCGCGACGACGACCGTCCCGACGGACAGCGCGGTGCACGCCAGCCAGGCGCACTCCTGCGTCCACGCCACCCGGGTCCCACCGATTCCGATGCTGATCGCCTTGACGTAGTCGTAGACCACCAGGCCCGGCAGGGCCAGGCCGGCGACGGTGAGGTACGGGGAGTTGAGCACCGCCCCGGTGGCCGCCGTGATCACCCCGGACACCACGGCGACGGCTGCGGCCCGGCGGGCGCCCTGCCCGATCACCCGCCGCCCCGGGGCTGTCCGCGCCGCCAGCACCGACTCGGTGAGCGCGGTCCGCACCAGACCGATGACCAGCACGTAGACCGAGAACGCCAGAGCGAACTGGCCCAGTCCCGACAGCGACTCGCCCCGCGCGACGAAGACCGAGACCATCAGGTTGCCCACGCTTGACAGCCCGTTCACCGACAACGCCGCCACCGCCCGGCGGGCGAACACGCGCCGCCCGCCCGTCCGGGTGACGCCGCCGGTGGCCGCCGGGCCGGGCGGGGGCGACACCCGGGTCGTCACGTGCCGGACCGGGCGTGCTGCGGCGCGGCCCGCGACGGCGGTCGTCGTCGGCTCAGGCGCAGGAGCAGCAGCACCGGCAGCGCGGCGACGGTGAACTGCACGAACAAGATCATCGACTCCGGATAGACCTTCGACCACATCAGCGGGGCCGCCACCGCGAAGCTGAAGACGGCGAGGCGGATCGGCCCGGGTGCGCCGCCGGCCCGCAGCAGCAGTACGCCGACGAGCGCCCAGCCCGCGTGGAACAGCACCACCCCCCACGGACCTTCCAGGAAATAGACCGTGCCGAGGGAGAGGAAGGTGTACGCGGAGGTGGACGTCCCGCCCAGGTACTCGTTGATCCGGGCGCCGGTCGACAGGGCCGGCCGGTCCGGGTCGAACATCCGGGGCACCAGGCCGTACCGGACGACCTCCACCGGGCCCGGCCGCTCGATGTCGACCGGGGTGTCGTACTCGCTGGCCCGGGTCACCTGGAGGTCGAGCCGCAGCCGGTCGGCGGAGCTCATTGCCTCGTCGACCGCCACGCCCCCGCCGGCCCGCAGGTCGTTGCGGGCGGCGTACACCGTCGGCCAGATCAGGAACAGCGCCATCAGGGCGACGACCACGAACCGGCTGTGCAGCAGCCCGCAGATGGCCGCCAGCGCCACGAGGAAGGACAGATAGGTCATCAACGGCGCGGTCAACGCCGTCGCCACGCCGACCACGAGTTGCGTCCCGAGCAGACAGAGCGTCCAGCGCAGGCAGGCCAGCCGGCTTGCCCGACCGGCGAGCAAACTCGCGACCAGCAGAGCGAACGCGAGGTACCGCCAGCCCAGGAACAGCGAGCTGACCACGGCCGCCGGTGAGGAGGCGACCTCCCCGGTGATCTGGGTGAAGATGGTGCCCTGACCGGCCTGGACACTGACCAGGTCGGCGGTGATGCTGACCAGCACGACCGCGCGGGCGATCGTGAACAGGTGGGGGTACCCGGCGTTGGCCTCGGCCAGGCCGCGTTGCCACTCGCCCCGCCGGCCCATCCGCCCGAGGAAGGCCAACTCCACCACCAGGCAACCCGGCAGGGCCAGCGCCAGCAGCATGACGATGAAGCCGACGTCCGGGTTGTCGTTGAGCACCGCCATCGGGACGATGAGCACGGCGTACGGGGCCAGCACCACGGTGGTCACCGGGAAGAGTTGCAGCAGCCAGGTCACCCGTGGCAGCTTGCGACGCCGGCCACGGACCGCGTTCGTCGCGTTCGATGTGATCGGTGGCGTCCCGGTCGGCGCCGGATTCCGTGCCTCGACGATCCGGTACGACGTCGAGGCCGTCACCTGCTCCCCGCCCCGGTCCGACGGGGCGGACGCGGCACGGCGACACCCCGCGCGCGACCGCGATCCGTCGGCCACCGGCGCAGTGGCGAGCGGAACGCCTCTCGAATGCGAATCCGGCTCGTCGCATTCCTCATGTGCGGGCCTCCGCGATATTCGATCGACACCTGTCGGAAAATCAAACTAGCATCGCCGACGACGATTATCGAACAAGGGCCACAATAAGCCGAGTTCGTGAATTGTCGTCACATCGCAATTCGCGGGTAAGGCACCGGCGCTGATCGCCGGGTACCCGCCTCACGGGTAGCCCGGTGCGGTCGACCAGACTGTGGTGAGCTGGGCACATGGACGGAATCCGGCTCGGGCTGGTGCTCCATCCCACCCGGGACACCTCGCCGGTGGTGGACACCATCGTGGCCTGGGCCGTCCGGCACGACGCCACCCTGGCGGTACGCGTCGAGGACCGCCACCGGGTCCCCGAGGCGGTCCGGCCGATGCCGTCGGCGGACCTCGTCGCCCGCTGCGACGTGCTGATCAGCATCGGCGGGGACGGCACCATGCTGGGCGCGCTGCGGCTGGCAGTGGGCGATCCCAAGCCGGTGCTCGGCGTACACCTGGGCAAGGTCGGGTTCCTGGTCGAGGTGGAGCCGCCGGAGGTGCCGGCGGCGCTGGACCGGTTGCTGGCCCGGAACTACACCGTGGCGGGACACAGCTGCCTGGCCTGCGACGTGTGCGGCGACGACGTGGTCGCGTTCAACGACATCGCGCTGATCCGCGCACCGGGGCAGGGATTCGTCACCGCCACCCTGGCCGTCGACGGCCGCCGCTACGGCTACTACCGCTGCGACGCGGTGGTGGTCAGCACGCCGGCCGGGTCGACCGCCTACAGCTATGCGGCGGGCGGACCGCTGATCTCCCCGGCCACGCGGGCGGTGGTGGTGACCCCGAGCGCGCCGATGTCCGGCATCTCGCGGGCCGTGGTGCTCTCCCCCGACGAGAACGTCCGGCTGGAGCTGCAGCCCGGGTCCGGGCCGGTGGCGGTGGAGGTCGACGGGCTGCTGATCCGCGAGAGGTCGACCTCCGGCGCGGTCGACATCCGCTACCGCCACGACGCGGGCCTGGTGGTACGGCTGGATCCCCACCGCTTCCAGGAGCGCAACCAGCTCAAGCTGAGCCTGCTGGACCTGCCGTTGCTGCCCGAGCAACTGCGGGAACTGCTTCCGGAGGATCTGCGTCACCGCTTCGACCGCCGGATACCACCACCGGACTGAATACGCGGCACGCCCGAATTCGGAGAATGTTTCCCGTCCGCGCCGCCACGCGACAATTATTCACGGCACAGAATCGGACATCCGGCCGAAGAAACGTGAAAACAGGAATCCCACCACCTTATCTCCGCTAAGTAGTTAGGGGACGTACGTGGTCCTGACCTGATGTGGGTCATCACCGGCCACGGACAGGACAGGGGAGATCGTCATGCCACCCGAGATAAAGCCGACGCCCCAGGACCAGACCAGAGTGAACCGACGCCGTACCGCCACGTTCCTGGCCGCCGACGCCCTCGCCTGGGTCGGCGGCTTCACCGTGGCCGGCTGGGCCAGGTACGAACAGGTGCTCTCCGGCGACCAGGCAGCCGACGTGATACTGCTCGGTGCCGCCACCGCCGTGCTGCACGTCGGTATCAGCGCGCTGCGGCGGTT
Organism: Micromonospora craniellae; assembly: GCF_014764405.1. Classification (NCBI taxonomy): domain Bacteria; kingdom Bacillati; phylum Actinomycetota; class Actinomycetes; order Micromonosporales; family Micromonosporaceae; genus Micromonospora; species Micromonospora craniellae. The sequence goes on from NZ_CP061725.1 coordinate 674,979, forward strand.
CTACTCCGGCCGGCAGCCGCTGGGCACCATCGAGGAGGTCCGGGGGCTCGCCGGCACGACCGCCACCACGGCGTCGCTGGTGCTGCTCGCCCTGCTCGCCTTCGGCGACCGCCCGATCCCGGCCAGCACCCCGGTGGTCGGTGGCGCGCTGGCGCTGCTGTTCATGCTCTGCTCCCGCCTGCTGCACCGACACCGCCGCGACCGGGCCATGCGTCCGGACGCCCGATCGGCGACCCCGGTGCTCCTCTTCGGTCTCGGCGAGGCCGGTCAGGGGCTGGTCCGCGCGATGCTCGGCGACCCGAAGGGCCGCTACCTGCCGGTCGGCGCGCTCGACGACGACCCGGACCGGCGCGACCTGCGCATCGCCGGGGTGCCGGTGCTGGGCGGGCGGTCTCAGCTCGCCGACGCGGTCCGCCGCACCGGCGCGACCACCCTGATCTTCTCGGTGGCGAACGCCGACGCCACGCTGATCCGGGAGATCCGGGAGATCACCCTCCGGACCGGCGCGGCCTTCAAGATCATTCCGCCGGTACGGGAGTTGGTCGACCACCGGATCAGGGTCAGCGACGTCCGCGACGTGCAGATCAGCGACCTGCTCGGCCGCCGCCAGGTGGTCGGCGACCTGAAGCTGGACGACAACGGCCTCGCCGGCCGGCGGGTGCTGGTCACCGGCGCCGGAGGCTCGATCGGCGCGGAGCTGTGCCGGCAGATCATGCGCGCCGATCCGGCCGAGCTGATGATGCTCGACCGGGACGAGTCCGCCCTGCACAGCCTCCAGATGTCGCTCACCGGGCGGGCGCTGCTCGACGGCCCCGAACTCATCCTCGCCGACCTCCGCGACGACGAGGGAATCCGGCGGATCATGCGGGACCGCCGTCCCGAGGTGGTCTTCCACGCCGCCGCGCTGAAGCACCTGACTCTGCTGGAACGGCACCCCGGCGAGGCGATCAAGACCAACGTCTGGGGCACGCTCACCGTCCTGGACGCCTGCCGGGACGTCGCCCGCTTCGTCAACATCTCCACCGACAAGGCCGCCAACCCGATCAGTGTGCTCGGCTACTCCAAGCGCCTCACCGAAATGCTGACCGCCCACGCCGCGGCGACCCACCCGGGCACGTTCCTCAGCGTCCGGTTCGGCAACGTGCTCAGCAGCCGAGGCTCGGTGGTGACCGCCTTCCAACGCCAGATCGAGGCGGGGCAGCCGTTGACCGTCACACACCCCGACGTGACGCGGTACCTGATGACCGTGCAGGAGGCGGTGCACCTGGTCCTCCAGGCGGCCAGCATCGGGCGCGACGGGGAGGCGCTGGTGCTCGACATGGGCGAGCCGGTCCGCATCGACGACCTGGCCCGCCGCATGGTCGCCCAGTCGGCCAGCCCGGTGCAGGTCGTCTACACCGGACTGCGTCCCGGCGAGAAGCTGCACGAGGACCTGCTGGGCCACGGCGAGGCCGACCATCGGCCGCTGCACCCGCTGATCTCGCACGTGACCGTGCCGGCCCTGGACCCGCTCGAGGTCAGCGCGATCGACCCGTTCGGTGATCCGGGCCTCATCGTCGACCAGCTCGCCGCGCTCTGCGGCGTCCTGCCCGGGACGCCCCGCGAACGCCAGCCGGGCATCCCCCTGGCCCGCTGACACACCACCGTCGTGCCGTCACCCGCACCGGGTGACGGCACGCGGGCGTACGCGTCCACGACTGTCCGACGCCGACGGACCGGTCAGGCCCGGCCGCTGTCCGCCGCCGAGCCGGAGTCGGGCCGGTCAGGCGCCGGACAGCACCTCGGTGACCAGGTCCTGCGCCTCCTGCTGGACCCGGGCGAGGTGCCCGGGTCCCTGGAACGACTCGGCGTAGATCTTGTAGACGTCCTCGGTGCCCGACGGGCGGGCGGCGAACCAGCCCGAGGCGGTGGTCACCTTGAGCCCGCCGATCGGCGCGCCGTTGCCGGGCGCGGTGGTGAGCGTGGCGGTGATCGGCTCCCCGGCCAGCTCGGTGGCGCGTACCTGCTCCGGGGAGAGCTTGCCGAGCACGGCCTTCTGCTCCCGGGTGGCCGGCGCGTCAATCCGGGCGTACGCGGGCGCACCGAACCGGTCGGCCAGCTCGGCCCAGTGCTCGCTGGGCGTCCGGCCGGTGACGGCGATGATCTCGGCGGCGAGCAGGCAGAGCAGGAGGCCGTCCTTGTCGGTGGTCCACGTCCCGCCGTCGCGGCGCAGGAAGGAGGCGCCCGCGCTCTCCTCACCGCCGAAGCCCACCGCGCCGTCGAGCAGCCCGGGCACGAACCACTTGAAGCCCACCGGCACCTCCAGCAGTGGACGCCCGAGGTCGGCGGCGACCCGGTCGATCATCGAGGAGGAGACCAGCGTCTTGCCGACGGCGGCGTCCGGGCCCCACTGCTCCCGGGTCCGGAACAGGTGGGCGATCGCCACCGCCAGATAGTGGTTCGGGTTCATCAGCCCGGCGTCCGGGGTGACGATGCCGTGCCGGTCGGCGTCGGCGTCGTTGCCGGTGGCCACCTGGTAGTCGGCGCACATCGCGATCAGCGACGCCATCGCGTTCGGCGACGAGCAGTCCATCCGGATCTTGCCGTCGCCGTCCAGGGTCATGAACCGCCAGGTCGGGTCGATGGTCGGGTTGACCACGGTCAACTCCAGCCGGTGCCGCTGGGCGATCTCGCCCCAGTAGTCGACGCTGGCGCCGCCGAGCGGGTCGGCGCCGATGCGCACCCCAGCGTCGCGGATCGCGTCGATGTCGATGGCCGCCGGCAGGTCGTCCACGTACGCGCCGAGGAAGTCGTACGTGCCGGTGGTGTCGACGGCGCGGGCCCGCGCGTACGGGACGCGACGCACCTCCTTGAGCCCGGCGGCGAGGATCGCGTTCGCGCGGTCCTGGATCCATCGGGTGACGTCGGAGTCCGCCGGACCACCGTGGGTCGGGTTGTACTTGAACCCGCCGTCGTCCGGCGGGTTGTGCGACGGGGTGATCACGATGCCGTCGGCGAGCCCGCTGGTGCGACCCCGGTTGTGGGTTCCGATGGCGTGCGAGACCGCCGGAGTCGGGGTGTAGCCGTCCCGGCTGTCCAGCAGCACGGTGACCTCGTTGGCGGCGAGCACCTCCAGGGCGTCCACGGCCGCCGGGGTGGAGAGCGCGTGGGTGTCCCGGCCGAGGAACAGCGGCCCGTCGACGCCCTGCTCCCGGCGGTAGTCGCAGAGCGCCTGGGTGACCGCCAGGATGTGGTCGGAGTTGAAGGCGTTGCGCAGGCTCGACCCGCGATGCCCCGAGGTGCCGAAGGAGACCTGCTGCGCCGGGTCGGCCGGGTCGGGATGCTCGGCGTAGTAGGCCGTCACCAGCCGCGGTACGTCGACCAGGTCGGCGGGCTCGGCCGGCTTGCCTGCGCGGGGATGACTGCTCAAGGTTCCACCTTCTGTCCCTTGCCGATGACCACGATGCCGTTGTCGGAGACCGTGTAGCGCTGCCGGTCCCGTTCCAGGTCCACGCCGATCTCCGCGCCCTCCGGCACGTAGACGTTCTTGTCCAGGATGGCCCGGCGCACCACCGCGTGCCGGCCGATCTCGACGCCCTCCATCAGCACCGCGCCGTCCACGTGCGCCCAGGAGTGCACCTTGACCTTCGGCGCGACGATCGAGTTCTCCACGAGCGAGCCGGAGATCACCGCGCCGGGCGAGACCATCGAGGCGACCGCCCGGCCGACCCGTTCCCCCCACTGGTGCACGAACTTGGCCGGCGGGTACGGCGGCTGCTCGGTGTAGATCGGCCAGTCGAAGTTGTAGAGGTTGAACACCGGATGGACGTTGATCAGGTCCATGTGCGCGTCGTAGAACGAGTCGAGCGTCCCCACGTCCCGCCAGTAGCCCCGGTCCCGATCGGTGCTGCCCGGCACCTCGTTGTCACGGAAGTCGTAGACGTTGGCCTCGCCGCGCTCCACCAGCATCGGGATGATGCTGCCGCCCATGTCGTGCTTGCTGGTCTTGTCCTCGGCGTCGCGCTCCACCGCCTCGATCAGCGTCCGGGTGGTGAAGACGTAGTTGCCCATCGAGGCATAGATCTCGTCGGGCGCGTCCGGCAGCCCGACCGCGTCGGTCGGCTTTTCGCGGAAGGCCCGGATCCGCCGGCCGTCCGCGCCGACCTCGATGACACCGAACTGGTCGGCGGTGGACAGCGGCTGCCGGATGCCGGCCACGGTCACCCCGGCGCCGGAGGCGATGTGGTCCTCCACCATCTGGCGGGGATCCATCCGATAGATGTGGTCGGCGCCGAAGACGATCACGTAGTCGGGCTGCTCGTCGTAGATCAGGTTGAAGCTCTGGTAGATCGCGTCGGCGGAGCCGGCGAACCACCAGGGGCCCCGACGCTGCTGCGCGGGCACCGGCGTCACGTAGTTGCCGAGCAACGTCGACATCCGCCAGGTCTTGGTGATGTGCCGGTCGAGGGAGTGGGACTTGTACTGGGTCAGCACGACGATCTTCAGATAGCCGGCGTTGGCCAGGTTGGAGAGGACGAAGTCGACCATGCGGTACATCCCGCCGAACGGGACGGCCGGCTTGGCCCGGTCCGTGGTCAACGGCATCAGGCGCTTGCCCTCTCCGCCGGCCAGGACGATCGCGAGCACCTTGGCAGCCATGACCAGACGCTATCCATCCCCGTGCCGCTTCACCACTCGTACGGGCACACTTCTGCACTAGGGTGCCGGGCATGACCGACTCCGCCCCCCTTCGCGTCGACCTGCTCACCCGGGAGTACCCGCCGGAGGTCTACGGCGGTGCCGGGGTCCACGTCGAGTACCTGGCCCGGGAACTGCGCCGGATCACCGAGGTCCGGGTGCACTGCTTCGGCGCGACGCGTACCGAGCCGGGCGTCCGGGCGTACGCGGACCCGCCGACCCTGGCCGGGACGAACGCCGCGCTGCGGACCATGGGCGTGGACCTGGAGATGGCCGCCGGCTGTGCCGGCGCGGACGTGGTGCACAGCCACACCTGGTACGCCAACCTCGCCGGACACACCGCGAAGCTGCTGTACGGGGTGCCGCACGTGGTGACCGCGCACAGCCTGGAGCCGCTGCGACCGTGGAAGGCCGAGCAGCTCGGCGGCGGCTACGCGCTCTCCGCCTGGTGCGAGCGCACCGCCTACGAGTCGGCCGACGCGGTCGTGGCGGTCAGCGCCGGGATGCGCCGGGACGTGCTGGCCGCGTACCCGGCGGTGGACCCGGACCGGGTCAAGGTGATCTACAACGGCATCGACACCGCGCAGTACGCCCCCGACCCCGGCACCGACGTGCTGACGCGACTCGGCATCGACCCCGCGCTGCCCAGCGTGGTCTACGTCGGGCGGATCACCCACCAGAAGGGCCTGCCGCACCTGCTGCGCGCCGCCCGCGAACTGCCGCCGGAGACGCAGCTCGTGCTGCTGGCCGGCGCACCGGACACGCCGGAGATCGCCGCCGAGGTGGAGTGCCTGGTCGCCGAGCTGCGGTCCGGCCGCTCCGGGGTGGTCTGGGTGGCCGAGATGCTGCCCAAGTCCGAGGTGATCCAGGTGCTCACCCACGCCACCATCTTCGTCTGCCCGTCGGTGTACGAGCCGATGGGCATCGTCAACCTGGAGGCGATGGCCTGCGAGACCGCTGTGGTCGCCACCGCCACCGGCGGCATCCCCGAGGTGGTCGCCGACGGCGAGACCGGCCTGCTCGTCCCGATCGACCAGGCCACCGACGGCTCGGGCCGACCGCTGGACGCCGCCCGCTTCGAGGCCGATCTGGCGGACCGGCTGAACACGCTGCTGGCCGACCCGGAACGCGCGGCGACCCTCGGGCGGGCCGGGCGGCGGCGCGCGGTGGAGCACTTCTCGTGGGACGCGATCGCCCGCCAGACGCTCGACCTGTACGGCTCGCTTGTGGTGTAAGGCTTTTGGTGTAAGGAAGGGCATGTCGCCACAGCGGGCGTGCGCGCGGGCCACGTCGAGCAGGTACGCCGCCCGGTGCTCGGTCGGCAGCCACCGCCATCCGCTCCCCGCCGTCAGCCGCTCGTGTCGGGCCGCCGCCACCCCGACGTCCCCGAGGTCGGCCGCGATCACCACCCGCGCCGCCTCCACCGCCGCCGTACCGTAGCCATCCGGCAGCTCGGGCACGATCGCCGCAGCCTGGTCGATCAGCTCGCGTGCGCTGCGGCCGTCGCCCCGCCCACCGGCGGCCAGACCCGCCTGGACCAGCAACGTCGTGCGCAGCGTCGCCGCGTCGCCGGTCTGCTGCGCGATCCGTTGCGCGGCCACGACCGTGGCATCCATCGCGGCCCGTCGCCGCCCGACCGCCCGCAGCGCCTGACTCAGCGGTACGGTCGCGACGGCGACCAGCAGCGCGTTCCCGGTCCCCAGGGCGACGGCCATCCCCCGGTCCGCCGCCAGCCACGCCGACTCCCGCTGGTCCAGCTTCACCAACACCAGAGCAATCAGCCCGTACGCGGTGACCAGCAACTCGTCGCCGACCGGATCGGGACGGTCGACCCGTACCTGCCGGACCGTGTCGAGCAGGTCCGGTAGCAGCCTGAGCAGGGCAAGGTACCGTGCATGCCGATAACTCTGCTCGGCATGGTCCAGTTCGATCTTGTCCACCCAGCTCTTGGACTTGCCGAGCCGGTCGGCGAACTGCTGCTGCGTCATGTTCCGCCGGACCCGCCACTGCGCGATCCGCCGCCCCACCGGCACCTCACTCACCGCCCCACACCCCCGCCGCCCAACCCCGCCCCACCCACCGCGCCGATCATGGAGTCGTGGTTCTTCCAAAGGCCGCGTACAGCAACAAATCTGCTGCCACAACTCCTTGATCGACGACGGAACACCGGACGAGGGATGTCGGGCGGGGGCTGGTGCATCCGTGCCTCCTTGCGGGTGGCGGGAGGTGGGGCAGGACGAGCACATCGAGAAGGTGCGCGGCAGGGCGGGGCGGCACGGGGACCCGCCCCGCCCTGGTCAAAGGCACTCCGTTGCTGACGAGAGGCCCACCACAACTTAGCGCGCACTGTATACACAGTCTACACTGCACGCACAGAGTGCAGCCTCGGCGTGGCATGCTCGACGCGCTGACGAGAGGCGTTGCCATGCCCAGACAACCCGTGTACGAGCAGGTCATTGCCGACGTGATCGCATCGGTACGATCCGGCGCACTGCGGCCCGGCCAGAAGCTGCCCTCCATCGCCCAACTATGCGAGCAGTACCAGGCGAGTCCCACGCCGATCAGGTTCGCGCTCCGCATCCTCGACGAGCGGGGCTGGATCGAGGTCCACCAGGGCAAGGGATCGTTCGTGTCGCCGGAACCGCCGGCCTGATCTCGAACGCGCGGGGGCAGCGTGAGTGCGGCAGGCGCGGCGGGGCAAGTGGGGCACGGTACGGCGGTCGAACGAGCGCGAGCCGATCTCGCACAGTAGGTTGAGGCGGTGAGCGGACGGTTCCCGATCGAAGACGTCTCCCCCGTCGTCTCCTGCGGTCGCTACCCGGCCCGAGCGGTCGTCGGCGAGGTGGTGCCGGTGTCGGCAGTCGCCTACCGCGAGGGGCACGACGCGCTCGGCTGCAACGTGGTCTGGCTGGGCCCGGACGGGCTGGCGCGACCGTTCACCCGGATGAGACCGGGCGAGCCGGGCCTCGACCGGTGGCACGCCACCATCGTCCCGGACGCCGTCGGCGACTGGATCTTCACCGTCGAGGCGTTCAGCGACCCGTACCTGACCTGGCACAACGCGGTGACCAAGAAGATCGCCGCGGGCCAGGGGCCGACCGAGTTGGCCAACGACCTGGCCGAGGGCGTACGCGTGCTGCGGGCCGCCGCCGACCTGGTCCCGGCCGCCGAGCGGGCGAGCCTGGACGCGGCGGTACGCGCGCTGGGCGGCACGGCGCTGCCGCTGCCGCAGCGGGTGGCTCCGGCGCTGGCGCTGGCCGACCTGCTCTGGGCGTACCCGGTCCGCGAACTGGTCACCACCGGCGAGAAGTACCGCATCTGGGTGGACCGTGAGCGGGCTCTCTTCTCCGCCTGGTACGAGTTCTTCCCCCGCTCCGAGGGCGCGATCCCGGCCACCGTCGACGCGCCGGCCCGGTCCGGCACGTTCGCCACCGCCACGCAGCGGCTGCCGGGGGTCGCCGCGATGGGCTTCGACGTGCTCTATCTGCCGCCGATCCACCCGATCGGCCGGGTCAACCGCAAGGGCCCCAACAACACCCTGGTCGCCGGGCCGGACGACGTGGGTTCGCCGTGGGCCATCGGCGCCGCCGAGGGCGGGCACGACACCATCCACCCCGACCTGGGTACGCCGCAGGACTTCCGCGACTTCGTCGCCGCCGCCGCCGAACACGGCCTGGAGGTGGCGATGGACCTGGCGTTGCAGTGCGCCCCCGACCACCCCTGGGTCACCGAGCACCCGGAGTGGTTCACCACCCGGGCCGACGGCAGCATCGCGTACGCGGAGAACCCGCCGAAGAAGTACCAGGACATCTATCCGGTGAACTTCGACAACGACCCGGAGGGCATCCGCGCCGAGGTGCTGCGGGTGGTGCGGCACTGGGTCGGAGAGGGCGTGAAGATCTTCCGGGTGGACAACCCGCACACCAAGCCGGTCGACTTCTGGCACTGGCTGATCGGCGAGGTCAAGCGGGTCGACCCGGACGTGTTGTTCCTCGCCGAGGCGTTCACCCGGCCGGCGATGATGCACGGGCTGGCGAAGGTCGGCTTCACCCAGTCGTACACGTACTTCACCTGGCGGACCTCGGCGGCGCAGATGCGCGAATACTGCGAGGAACTGGTGGCGGCGGCCGACTACATGCGGCCGAACTTCTGGCCGAACACGCCGGACATCCTGCACGCCTCGTTGCAGCACGGCGGACCGCCGATGTTCAAGATCCGGGCGGTGCTGGCCGCGCTGCTCTCCCCCTCCTGGGGCATGTACGCCGGGTTCGAGCTGTTCGAGCACGTCGCGCGCCCCGGCGCGGAGGAGTACATCGACAACGAGAAGTACGAGCTGCGCCCCCGCGACTGGGCCGGCGCGCTCGCGCAGGGGCGGTCGCTGGCGCCGTTCATCGCCACCCTGAACCAGGTCCGCCGGGAGAACCCGGCCCTGCACCGGCTGCGGAACCTGGTCTTCCACGACATCGACAACCCGGCGCTGATCTGCTGGTCCAAGCACGACCCGACGACCGGCAACACGGTGCTGGTGATCTGCTCGTTCGACTCGCACACCGTGCAGTGGGGCAACACCACGCTGGACATGCCGGCGCTGGGCCTGGACTGGCACGACCGGTTCACCGTGCACGACGCGCTGACCGGCGCCGCCTACGACTGGGGACAGCGCAACGCGGTCCGCCTCGACCCGTACCTGCAACCCGCGCACGTGCTGGTGCTGCGCCGCCCCGACGCCCCCGCACCCGCCACCGCCGCCACGGCAAGCGGCACCGCCTCCGCCACGAAGGACGACGCCCGATGGACCAGCTGATCTCCGGGGAGACCCACGACCCGCACGCCGTGCTCGGGGCCCACCCGGCGAACGGGCGCACGGTGGTCCGCACGATGCGCCGGGGCGCGGCCGAGGTGTGCCTGCTGGTCGGGGACCGGCGGTACCCGATGACCCGGGTGCACGACGTCGGCGTCTTCGAGGCGACCGTCCCCGGCGAGGTCCTCGACTACCGCGTCGAGCTGGACGGGCAGCCGCACGACGACCCGTACCGCCACCCGCCGACCCTGGGCGAACTGGACCTGCACCTCATCGGCGAGGGCCGGCACGAGCGGCTCTGGGAGGCGCTCGGCGCCCGCGTACGCGACGACGGCGTGGCGTTCGCGGTGTGGGCGCCGAACGCCCGGGGCGTACGGGTGATCGGTGACTTCACCGGCTGGGCGCCGGACGACGGCTGGCCGATGCGCTCGCTGGGCTCCACCGGCGTGTGGGAGGTCTTCGTGCCCGGGGTGCCGGCCGGTGCCCGGTACAAGTACCGCGTCCTCGGCGCCGACGGGTACTGGCGGGACAAGGCCGACCCGCTCGCCGCGTACGCGGAGGTGCCGCCGGCCACCGCGTCGGTGGTGCACCACTCGACGTACGAGTGGACGGACGCGGACTGGCTGGCCCGGCGGGCGAGGCAGCAGCCGTACCAGGAGCCGATGAGCGTGTACGAGGTGCACCTCGGCTCGTGGCGGCCGGGCCTCGGCTACCGGGAGCTGGCCGAGCAGTTGACCGCGTACGTCGTCGAGCTGGGCTTCACCCACGTGGAGTTCCTGCCGGTGTCGGAGCATCCGTTCGGCGGTTCCTGGGGCTACCAGGTGACCGGCTACTTCGCGCCGACGTCGCGGTTCGGCGACCCGGACGACTTCCGTCATTTGGTGGACCGGCTGCACGCCGCCGGCATCGGGGTGATCCTGGACTGGGTGCCGGCGCACTTCCCCAAGGACGAGTGGGCGCTGGCCCGCTTCGACGGCACCCCGCTCTACGAGCACCCCGACCCGCGTCGCGGCGAGCACCCCGACTGGGGCACGTACGTCTTCGACTTCGGTCGCCGCGAGGTCCGCAACTTCCTGGTCGCGAACGCGCTCTACTGGCTGGCGGAGTTCCACGTCGACGGGCTGCGGGTGGACGCGGTCGCCTCGATGCTCTATCTCGACTACTCCCGCACCGACGGGCAGTGGGTGCCCAACCAGTACGGCGGCCGGGAGAACCTGGAGGCCATCGCGTTCATGCAGGAGACCAACGCGACGGTCTACAAGCACCACCCCGGGGTGCTGATGATCGCCGAGGAGTCCACCGCCTGGCCCGGGGTGACCCGCCCGACCAGCGATGGCGGGCTGGGCTTCGGCTTCAAGTGGAACATGGGCTGGATGCACGACACCCTGCTCTACACCTCGAAGGACCCGATCTACCGGCAGCACCACCACCATCAGCTCACCTTCTCGCTGGCGTACGCCTGGAGCGAGAACTACGTGCTGCCGATCAGCCACGACGAGGTGGTGCACGGCAAGGGCTCGCTGCTCGCCAAGATGCCCGGCGACCAGTGGCAGCGCCTGGCCAACGTGCGCGCGCTGCTGGCGCACATGTGGGCGCACCCGGGCAAGCAACTGCTCTTCATGGGCTGCGAGCTGGCCGACGAGCGGGAGTGGAGCGAGGAGCGCGGCCTCGACTGGTACCTCCTGCACGACCCGGCCCGGGCCGGCGTGCAACGCCTCGTCTGCGACCTCAACCGGGTCTACCGGGACACTCCCGCGCTGTGGGCGCAGGACACCTCCCCCGCCGGTTTCCGCTGGCTCGCCGGTGACGACGTCGCCAACAACACCGTCTCGTTCGTCCGGATCGCTCCCGACGGCGCCACCCTGGTCTGCGTCGCCAACTTCTCCGCCCGGCCCGTGGACGACTACCGGGTCGGCCTTCCGGCGGCGGGCGCCTGGGCCGAGGTGCTCAACACCGACGCCCACCACTACGGCGGCTCGGGCGTCGGCAACTTCGGCACCGTGTACGCCCAGGACATCCCCTGGCACGGGCTGCCCGCCTCGGTGGCACTGCGCGTCCCCCCGCTCGGCGCCCTCTGGCTCCGCCCCGCCTGACCGCTGCACGGCTCGACCGCTGCACGGCCTGAACACCGCGCGGCCTGAACACCGCACAGGTCGTCGTCACGGCCGTGGCCGTCGTGGGGCGTGGCCGTCGTGGGGCGTGGCCGTTGCGGCCGGCGGACCTTCGCCCCCGATACCTCCCTCGCCGCCTGTCGAGCTGAACCGTTCGCGCTATCGCGTCGCCAGGCGCGGCACGCCGCAGCCTGCGGCCACCTCACGCGATCCGTTCCCGCTCTCAGCTCGACAGGGCCCGACCCTGCTGTATGCAGCCAGGCCCCGATCAGGGGCAGGCCGTCGGTGGGGCGTCGCGGACAGCACAGTCGCGGACAGCACAGTCGCGGACAGCACAGTCGCGGGCGACGCGATCAGCCGGTAGAGCGGGACCCTGCCCCGGGCACTCGTCCGGGACGGGCCGGCACACCTCTCCTCCGGGACGGGTCGGCACACTGGCCGCCTCATGTCTGCGTGACATAGCGATCACCAGTTCGGTAACAATCCGTCGGGCTCGCACTAGATCACCGAGCGGTGAACTGGCAGCACCCGCGCGCCCGTACCTCCGAGGGCAGTTGACGACGAGGGGGAGAGAAACGATGGCGAGCAACAGGCGTGCAACCCGGAGCAGTCGGCGCGGGACCTCACCGCGGCAGCGGAAGATCGCGGGGGTCGCGGCGATCGGGGTGACCCTCGGCGTGGCTGCGAGGGTCTCGACACGGCCGTGGGCAACAACCTCGCCTTCATCGCCGACCAACTGGTGTTCCCGGATCCGCTGTCGGAGGCCCGGATCGCCAACCGACAGGCCGTGATCGACCAGCTTGAGGACCGTCGTCACCTCGCCGGCTGCGCGGGCGAGGTGACGCTCACGCCCGGCGGCTGACGCCGCGCACCGTGGGCGGGCGGGGCCGGACAACCGGCTCCACCCGCCGGGCCAGGCTTGCTCAGACCAGGCCGGCGCCGCGGAGCAGGGTCCAGAGACCGGCGCCGTCGGGGGCGGAGAGCGACTTCTGCCCGATCGGCCCCTCGGTGGGTCGGTCGTGCGGTACGGGCAGGCTACCGGCGAGCACCGCCTGGGTGGGTGAGAGCTGGCGGATCGCCACGGCGGCCACGTTGTCCGGGTGGGCGGCGGCGAACTCGCGGTAGATCTCCGGATCGTGCTGGCCGTCGTCGCCGACGAGCAGCCAGCGTACGTCGGGGAACTCCTTGGCCAGCCGGGCCAGGGTGGCGCGCTTGTGTTCCCGACCGCTGCGGAACCAGCGGTCGTGGGTCGGCCCCCAGTCGGTGAGCAGGAGCGGCCCGGCCGGGTAGAGGTGCCGGGACAGGAAGCGGGTCAGCGTCGGGGCGACGTTCCACGCGCCGGTGGACAGATAGAACACCGGGGCGCCGGGGTGCGCGGTGACCAGCCGCTCGTAGAGCACGGCCATGCCGGGTACCGCCATTCGCGCGTGCTCGTCGAGCACGAACGTGTTCCATGCGGCGAGCAGCGGCCGGGGTAGTGCGGTCACCATGACCGTGTCGTCGATGTCGGAGATGACGCCGAAGCGAACCCCCGGGTCGAGGATGCGGATCGGGGCCTCGACGGGTTCGGCGTCCGGCGTGCTCAGCCGCACCGACCCCCAGCCGGGCGGAAGGTCCGCCTCGACCGCGACGTCGATGAACCCGCTGCGGTCGGCCTGCGCCTCGTGGGTCACCCCGCCGGTCTCGATGGTGACGGTGACGTGTTTGGCCGGCAGGGTGGTGAAGCTGCGCCAGCCCCGGACCTTCTCCAGTCGCCCCCGCTGCCGGGTGTCGGGCCGCCCGAGCAGCACGCGGCACATCACCCGCGCCCAGCCGGGCGCGCCGTAGCCGGTGTACGCGATGATGTTGATCCGCCAGCCTGTCCGCCGCAGCCGACGCTCGACCAGGCCGTGCACGGCGTCCTCGATCCGTGCGGCCCGGTGCAGGGTCGGTATGGCCAGTTGGCCTGCGGGAGTGGGTGGCACGGGTGCAACCCTGCCACACGTCGGCGACCCCGGCCACGCGAGTGCAACCTCATCCCCCCCGATAGCCGTGTGCGCCACAAGGCACCCGAGCTATGCGAAACCCATCCAGAACGGCGTACGCCGCCGCCGTGGCCGCAGCGGCTGGACGGCGGGCTGGGTACGTGCTGGCGGCCGGGGCACCGGCGGACCGGCGACTGCGGGAACTGCTCGGCGACCGCCCGGAACGCAGCCTGCTCGCCGAGATCGGTGGCTTCCGCGTCTACCACCCGCCGGAGCCGCTGCGCCCCTGGCGTTAGAGTCACCCATGCTCATCCTGCTGCCACCCTCCGAGGGCAAGGCCGACGCCGGCACCGGCCGCCGGTTGGACCTGGACCGGCTCTCGCTGCCGGCGCTCACCTCCGCCCGCCGGGAGGTGCTGGACGCCGTGGTGGCGCTGTGCACCGGGCCGCCGGAGGCGGCGCTGGACGCGTTGGGGCTCAGCGCCGGTCAGCACGGCGAGCTGCGGCGCAACGCCCGGCTGACGGCGGTGGCCACCGCCCCCGCCGGGAAGATCTACACCGGTGTGCTCTACGAGGCCCTCGACCTGGCCACGCTGCCGCCTACCGCCCGGCGAGCGGCGCAACGGCAGGTGCTGGTCAGTTCCGGCCTGTGGGGGGCGGTCCGGCTCACCGACCGGATCCCGCCGTACCGCTGCGCCATCGGGGCCCGCCTGCCCGGCCCGGGTGCCTTGTCCACGTTCTGGCGGCGGGTGTTGGGGCCGGTGTTGACCGAGGCGGCCGGCAGCGCGCCAGTGCTCGACCTGCGCTCCGGCGCGTACGCCGCCACCTGGGCACCGCGTGGCGCGTCGGCCGAGCGTGTCGTGACGGTGCGCGTGCTGCACGAACGTGAGGTGGACGGGCAGCCGGTGCGATCGGTGGTCAGTCATTTCAACAAGGCCACCAAGGGTCGCCTGGTGCGGGACCTGCTCCTCGCCGACGCCCGGCCACGTAGCGCAGACGCGCTGGTCATGGCGTTGCGGGACCTCAAGTACACGGTGTGCGAGCAGCCCGGCGGGCCGGGCCGACCACGTCAGATCGACCTTGTGGTTTCCAAACTGTAACCAGGCGCAAGATTTCCTCAAGGCTGAGCCGGATCGGTACCGCCAGCGGGTGTCACAGGTCACCGTAAGGAAGACCCGACACCACAAGGAGGCACTCCGGTGGTTGCCGCACCTATCCTGCTCGACCGGCATCGCCAGGCGACGACCCTGCCGCCGTTGGACTGGACCACGCTGGCCGACGCGTTCGAGACAGCCTGCCTGCTGCGCTGCATGCCGCCCCCGGCGGCTCCCGGCAACCGGTACGCGGGCCAGCAACCCGCCATCCCGGCGACGATCGAGTTCAACCGGGAGGAGGCGGCGCGGCGTACCCGACAGCTGCTCGACCGCCTGCACATCCCGGTCCGGCACGAGACGGCGGTGGGCGGACTGCGCCGCCGCTACGAACTGCACCAGATCCATGTCGCCCGCGAGCACCGGATGGCGTACGCGGCGATGGTGGAGAACGGGTGGCGGCGTGGCCGCCGGGAACTGCTCGGGGGGCCGGTGCCCGGTGCCTCGACGGCCCGACGGCTGTGGCGTACCCGGTTGGCCGCCGCCGCCTGGCGGGCCGCGTTGCTGGCCGGTGGCCGGCACGTCCGCCGGCACATCCTCGGCGTCCGGATCACCGACCGGGAGTTGGCCGCCGTGCTGGTGCGCGGCGCGGCCCTGCTGGACGTGCCGGCGCTGCTGCGCCCGGGCACCGGCTGCTTCCTGGTCAGTGTCGCGCACGGCCGGGATCGCGAGCAGATCCTGCGCCACGCCGGAGAGGAGGCGGCGCACCGCCCAGTCGCCTGATCCGTGGCCATCCGGACGGCTGGATCGGCTCGCCGGCCGCCGGTCAGGGCCACCCGGACGGCCCCGGCAGACCCGCCGGGGCCGTCCGGAGAGCGCTTCCGCCGCCGCCGGGCTTGCGCCACAGGGGTCCGGCGGCGCACAGTGCTGCCCGTGAGCCGTACCCGGTACACCGCCCGAGCCCGGCGACGCGGTGCCCGCGCGACGCTGGCGCTGACCGTGCTGTTGGCCCTGCCCGGTCTCAGTGCCTGCCGGGAATCTCCAGACAAGACAATTCATATCCGGATCGCGACCGGTAGCCCGACCGCCGTGTACCACGCCTTCGGCGAGTCCCTGGCCGCCATCCTCAACCGGGAACTGCCCGACGTCCGCGCCGAGGTGATGGTCACCGCCGCCTCGGCCGAGAACGTCCGGCTCCTCGGCGCCGGCGAGGCCGAACTCGGTTTCACCCAGGCCGACGTGCTGCCCGCCGATCCCGGCCCGCACCCGCAGATGGCGGGGGTCGCCCGGGTCTACGACGACCTGCTGCACCTGGTCACCACCGCGAACAGCCCGGTGCAGACCCTCACCGACCTGCGCGGGCGGCGGGTGTCGGTCGGCGCCCCCGGTTCCGGCACCGAGATCACCGTGCAGCGGCTGCTCACCGCCGCTGACCTCGACGGCGGCCAGGTGCGGCAGCAACGGCTCGGCCTCGACGACTCGGTGGCCGCGCTGCGGGACGGGAGGATCGACGCGTTCTTCTTCTCCGGAGGGCTCCCGGTGCGGGCCGTGGCGCAGTTCGCCCAGGACACCCCGACCCGCATCGTCGACCTCGGCGAGTGGACCGCCCCGCTGCGGGTGGGCAACCCGGAGGTGTACGTGCCCCGGGACATCCCCCGCTCGGTCTACGGCATCGACGCCGTCACCACCGTGGCCAACCCGAACTATCTGCTGGTCCGTGCCGACCTGCCGGAACATCTGGTCCGCGAGGTGACCCGGCTGCTGATGGAACGGCGCTCCGAACTGGCCACCGCGCATCCGGCAGCCGGACGGATGAGCCCCCGTTCGGCGATCGCCACCTCACCTCTGCCGCTGCACCCGGGCGCGGCGGACTACTACCGCGCCAGCAAGCCCTGACCCTCACCGGCCACCGAAGCCGGTGGCACCGGCTCGGTGGACTCCGGGAACCACAGGGCTGCCACCAGGCCGCGCGGCGAGTTCGAATGCATGGTCAGCCGGCCGTCGGAGGCGTCGACGAGCACCGCGGCGATGGTCAGTCCCAGCCCGGCGCCGTCGACGTTCTGCACCTCCGGTGCCCGCCAGAACCGTTCGGTGGCCTGGCCGAGCTGATCGGAGGTCATCCCCGGGCCGGTGTCGCGTACCTCCAGGGCGATCCCGCCCTCGCGGGTCGCCACCGAGACGGTCACCTCGCCGCCCACGCCACTGAACTTCACCGCGTTGTCGATCAACGCGTCGAGCGCCTGGTCGATGGCGGTCGGCACGGTCCGGGCGTACGTCGGCGCCGGATCGGCCGCCAGGCGCAGCGCCACCTTGCGGTGCCGGGCCAGCGGCTCCCAGGCGGCGACCCGGGAGGCGGCCACCGCCGTCGCGTCGACGGTCACCCGCTGGTTCTCCCGCCGCTCCGCACGGGCCAGGGTGAGCAGCGCGTCGAGGAGCAGCGCAAGCCGGTCGGTCTCCTCCAGGGCCAACCGGTGCTCGGCGCGGCCGTCCTCGTCGGTCAGGCTCGGCCCCAACTCCTCGACCCGCAACCGCAGCGCGGTCAACGGGTTACGGAGTTGGTGGCTGGCGTGCGCGACGAATGCGCGTTGCCGGTCCATCACGTCGGAGACGGCGTCGGCCATGTGGTTGAAGCTCGCCGCCAGGCGACGTAGCTCCGGCGGGCCCACCTGGTGCTGCACCCGGGCACCGCGGTCACCCTCGGCGATCTCGTGGGTGACCGCGTCCAGCTCGGTGACCGGGCGCAGCACCCAACCGGCCAGCCCGAACGCGGTGAGCACGCAGGCCAGCACGGCGAGCATGCCCAGCGCGGCGAGCAGCAGCCACCAGGTGGCGACGGTGCGGCGTACCCCGTCGGACGGGGTCGCGGTCACCACCGCGCCGAGCACCTCACCGCCGTCGTTGATCGGCACCGCCACCACGATCGGCCCGTACACCCAGGGCCAGACCGACTCCGGCCCGCTGGTCTGCTGGCCGGAGAGGGCGACGTCCAGTGCCTCGCGGGTGCCCGTTCCCGGCCGGTAGCTGCCCGACGCGACCACCACCCGCCGATCCCGGTCGACCACCGCCGCGCCGATGCCGAACAGCTCGTCGTAGCTGCTCAGCTCGGTGTCCAGCGGGCCGGCGATGCCACTGCGCAACGCCGGACCGGCCAGCGAGGCGAACCGGGTCGCGTCGGCGATCCGGTCCGCCCGGACCCGCTCGGTCTCCCGCGTGGTCAACGTCATTCCCAGCGGCAGCCCCAACGCCGCCAGCACCAACACCATCAACAGGAGGTAGCTGATCACCAGCCGGCGACGCACTCCGGGCCCCTCACTCGCTCCGCAACCGGTAGCCGACGCCACGGACGGTCTCCACCAGCCGCGCGTCGCCGAGCTTGCTCCGCAACGACCCGACGTGCACCTCGACCGTGTGCCCGTCGGCGAACGTGGTCCCCCAGGCGTCGAGCAGGATCCGGTCGCGGGGCACGGCCACACCGGGCTGCCGGGCCAGCGAGACCAACACGTCGAACTCCTTGCGGGTCAACGCGACCGGGCGTCCGGCCACGGTGACCGTACGGGCCGCCACGTCGATGCGCAGCCGCCCGGCCTCGATCAGGTTGCGCTCCGGCGCCGCGTGCGAGGCCCGCCGCAGCACCGCCTCGATGCGGGCCTGCAACTCCACCATCGAGAAGGGCTTGACCACGTAGTCGTCGGCGCCGAGGCGCAGGCCGAGCACCCGGTCCCGTTCCTCGCCCCGGGCCGTCACCGCGATGATGCCGAGCTGGTTGCTGCGGCGGCGCAGTTCACGGCAGAGATCGGTGCCGTCGCCGTCGGGCAGCGTCAGGTCGAGCAGCACCAGGTCGCACGGCGCGGCGGAGAGGGCGGCGGTGACGGTCGCCGCGTGCTCCACCTCGTAGCCGCGACGCGTCAGCGCGGACGACAACGCGGCGGCCACCCGTCGGTCGTCCTCGACCAGCAGGATGCGCACCCGGCCTCCCCGTTCGGTCTGCTCCGCTGACCCCGCATGGTCCCGGTCGGCTCCGGCGACCGTGGGGCCATGGTCGGCGGAGCTGACCTTAGATGGTGGCAGACAACCGCACCGGGTGACAGGCCCAGGGCCGGGTGACGGTGGTTCAGAGTCCGAAGACCTCGTCGACGACGCGCCCGGGACGACAGGTCGTCCCGGGCGCGTGGTGGTCGCGACCTCGCGTCAGCGGCAGAGCCGCCCGATCTCCTCGGCGAACCGGTCCATCGGGTTCGCCTCGGCCGGGCCGAGCAGATAGGTCTTCAGGTCGCGGCGCGCCTCGGTCATCGGGTCGTCGCCGGCCCGGGTGACCGCGACGATCTTCTCCAACTCACCACAGTCCGCCGCGAGCAGGTACGCCGCCCGCGAGGTGGGGAAGGTCCGCCGGAACTCGTCCTCGGGCAGCCCGGCCGGGTTGGCCACCACGTACGGCCGCTGGCTCTGCACGAAGTCCGAGACCACGCTGGAGACGTCGCTGATCAGCAGGTCCGTCTGGTTGAAGCAGTCGAACAGCGCGGGCACCCGACCGGTGACCACCCGGTGCGCCGGCCCGTCCAGGCCGGCCGCGTCGACGTCGCCGCCGGCCGCCCGGATCCGCTCGACGATCCGCTGGTGCACCGCCTTGGCCTGCTTGGACCGGGTCCCGGTCAACGGGTGCGGCTTGTAGATCAGCCGGACGGCGGGGCGGTTGGCCAGCAGCGCGGCCACGATCCGCTCCCCCATCAGCATCAGCGAGGTGTGGTACGGGTCGTCGTCGAGCCACCCCTCCCAGGTGGGCGCGTACAGCACGGTGAACGGGCGGTCGACGGCCTCCGAGCCGAAGGTGTGCACTCCGGCCAACTGCGGGCGGCCGATCTCCACGATGTCGGCGTCCAGCACGCCCACCCCGGCCCGCGCGTACCGCTCCCGACCGGCCAGGCCGGCGACCCACACCTCGTCGTAGACCTTGCTGTACGGGTTGACGCTGGCCGCCTTGTCACTGTCACCGTGCCCGACGAAGACGTGCTTCATGCCGGGCTCCCGCAACATGTGGATGTTCGGCCCGACGTTGGCGGCGTACAGCGTCACCTGGATGCTGCTCTTGTCCAGGTTCATGAAGTCCGGCGCGGCCGGCACGAAGACCACCGGCAGCCGGGTGTCGGCCAGTTCCAGGAAGGCGTCCCGGTTGCGCATCAGCACCACCGCGTGCCGCCCCACGGCCTCGATCGGCGCCAGCCACATGTTCGCCTGGTAGACGTCCTTGGCCGGGCCGGCGAAGTACAGCGCCACCTCCGGGCGGTAGCTGTTCAACCACTGCTGCACGGCCGGCAGCGGCGAACTCTGCCCGGCGCCCCGCCCCCGCAGCCAGGTGAACGCGACGATGCCGCCGATCACCCCGGCCAGCCCGACGGCCACCGCACCAGCCACGAACACCGGCATCACGTCGCTCGCGACGACGGCCACCACCGCGGCCGGGACGAGCAGGACGTTCGTCCACGGCAACCGGTCGCCGACCGCCTCGGCGACCCATCCCGGCGGGCGGGGCGCGGACCGCTTGCGGCCCAGATCGATGTTGCGCACCAGCGCCGAGTCGGCGGTGCGGCGGTCGATCATCCGGTTGAACGCCCCGGCGAAGACCGCGATCAGCCACACCACGGCGGGCAGCAGGAGCAGCAGGGTCAGCTCGACGCCGGTCACCGGCACGTGGGCGGCGACCAGCAGCACCACCGA
Organism: Micromonospora craniellae; assembly: GCF_014764405.1. Taxonomy (NCBI): domain Bacteria; kingdom Bacillati; phylum Actinomycetota; class Actinomycetes; order Micromonosporales; family Micromonosporaceae; genus Micromonospora; species Micromonospora craniellae. The sequence continues at coordinate 695,334 of NZ_CP061725.1, forward strand.
CAGGTCGCGAGCCAACTGCCGGTAGACCAGGCTGACGCCGACCTTCTCCAACAACGTCACGGTGGCCGGCGACCACCGCACGGCGGCGAACTCACCGAGCACCGCCGCCAGGCCGGCGACCGCGAAAAGACCGACCCAGCCGAAGGCACCGGCGGCGAGCAGCACCAGATAGGACGCCAACAGCAGGGCGCCACGCGGGGCGACTCCCACGCGCGAAGTCAACATGCCGAACAACGAGAGTGCTCCCTTACGAGATCGATGACCGGCTGGATGCGCGTCGACGGCCGCCAGCGTAGCTGCGACCTTAACGCGAAGTGCCGTCGGGACGAAGGTCGGGTATCAGGCATCTTTCCCCCAAACCACCGTTGCCCGCACCGCTGACCGCCCGCCTTGGACAGTCGGCGTGACCAGGCCGAACGCGCGCGCCCTCAGACACGACGCAGACAGACCACGATGCCGGACCGGCCCGGCACCCGACGACTGGCGAACTCGACGTAACCCAGTTCGCCGGCGGTCTGGCGGGCGTAGCGGTTTCCGCCATAGACACAGATCGTGCCGACGTCCACCCGCTCCAACGCTCCGGCGACCTCCTCCGGGGTGGGACGCTCGTCGGCCGGCGCCCCGCTGGCGAACCGGGTCAGCAACAGCCGATCCTTGGCGAACTGCGACGTCAGGTCGTACTCGACCAGATAGAAGTCGCGCGGCAGCACGACCCGCATCTCGCTGGTCACGATCGGCGTGGTCCGCATGATGGTGTCGGGCGCGAGCAGGAAGCCGTCCGGCCGGTCCAGACCGTCGATCCAGAACACGATGCTCTGCCGGTGCTGCGGCAGCTTCCAGGTCGGCCGGTCGTGCACCTCCACCCAGCTACGCTCCGACCACATCGGAGTGGCGAATGCGGCGAACGAGGCCACCATCACCCCGGCCAGCGCCACCCCCACCAGGGCGCGCACGGCCCGCAGCCCGGTGGGCAGCCAGACCGTGCAGAGCAGCCCGACCAGCGCGGGCAGGGCGAGCAGCCACGGCACCCGCCAGAGGACCACCGAGATGCCGGTGAGCGCGGCGAGCCACTCCAGCACGCCCGGCACCAGCAGGACGCTCAGCGTCAGGGTGCCACCGGCCGCCAGCAGGGCGGGGGTGCGGCGGCGGACCAGCAGCGGCCCGCACCACAGCGCCAGCCCGCCGATCACGCCGACGATGCCGACCTCGAAGGTACGCCGGTAGGTGTACTCGGCGTCGTAGACGATCGCGTCCGCCCCGGTCGCGGTGCCCTGCCCGAGGACCACCTGCGTCACGATCACCGCGCCGACCGGGTACGCCACGGCGGCCACACCGGCGGCCAGCGCCGCCTTCCAGCGGCCCACCAACGTCATCATCAGTGCGGCGCCGCCGGCCAGCATCGGCAGGATGATCGCCGCGGTGGTGCTGAGCCCGATCGCGGTGACCGACAGCGCGACGATCAGCACCAGGATGCGCGGGGACCGGTCGTCGAACCAGCGGGTCAGGTAATACCACATCAGCGGTACGACGGCGGAGACGAACATGCCCTTGCCCTCGTAGAGCCGGGGCAGGTGAAAGGTGCCCAGGGCGGCGTCCGGGCCGGCGACCAGCCCGAGGAAGGCGATCGCCACGGTGAACGCGAGCACCGGACGTCGGGGGGCCCACTGCTGCACCACCCGCCAGAGCGCCAGCACGGCCAGCACGGCCAGCACCGGCAGCAGCACGTACCAGGTCGCCGAGGCGGCGTGGATGTCGAGGAACCGACCGAGCGCACCGGCGAAGACCTCGATGCTGGCGGTCGGCGGCAGCGAGGCCATCGCCGGGAGCACGTTCTCGCTGAACAGGAAGTCGTTGAGCGGGACGACGTCCCGTTGCGCCACCCACACCGACCGGCCCACGTAGTAGACGTCGTCGGGGGTGTTCCGGGCGATGAGCAGCGAGGCCACCGCGACCAGCCCGGAGACCAGCAGCGCGTACGCCGACTGCGTGGCGGTCGGTGCCGGCGTGGGTGGCCGGGTCGCCGGGGTGACCCGCCAGGTCCGCCGGGTCAGCAGCACCGCGCCGACGGCGGCCACCGCCCCGGCCGAGGCCGGCACCCACCAGGACAGACCGTCGCCGGCCGGCGTTCCGGCCAGGCCGGCGGTGATCGCCGCGACAACACCGAAGAACAGGACCGGCACGGTCCACCGACGCGGGGCCACCGGCGTCCGGCCGGGCGGTTCGACCTCCGGGTCCGTGCCGGGTCCCCGATCCGTGCCGGCCGTTTCCGGCGTCCCGCCGCCCGGGGCGGCCCGGCCCACGCGCCGACGCCACCACCATCGGAGCGGTGGCGCGAGCAGGGCCAACACCACGCAGGCGACCAGCCAGGTCCGGAACGTCACCGACGGGGCGAGACCGAGCGGCAGGGCCGCGTGATACAGCAGCGTCCAGAGCGCGAAGGCAAGTACGGCACCGTCGGTGAGCACGGCGGGCAACACGGCGGTCACGGCACCGACCCGGCGCCCGACCCACCGCAGGCGGCCCGGTGCGGTCGGTCCGTCGACCGCGGTCGGAACGGTCGCGGCGACGGTCTGGTCGGTCATCGAAAGGGGTCCTTCGTGGTAGGCGCAGGGCTGCCCGGCCCGGCGTCGACGGCCGGCGTGAGCGGGCATCGTGCGGGATGAACGGCACCGAGGGTATGCCGAGTCGGACCGACGTGAGGACCTGGCTCGCCGGGGCCCGGACGTGGACGACCGTGGCTTTCGCAGGGTCCGACCGGAGGTGGGTATGCTACGCCACGTTCGATGCCCCCGTGACCCGATGGGATCCAAGGTTGACTGACGAGAGCCCCTCCACCGTCTTCGTGCATCCGACCGCCGACGTCGAGCAGGGCGCCCAGGTCGGCGACGGGACCAAGGTGTGGCACCTGGCCCACGTCCGGTCGTCTGCGCAGGTCGGTGCGGGCTGCGTGATCGGACGCAACGTGTACGTCGACGCGGGTGTCACGGTCGGCGACCTCGTGAAGATCCAGAACAACGTCTCCGTCTACCAGGGGGTGACCCTGGAGGACGAGGTGTTCGTGGGCCCGTGCGCGGTCTTCACCAACGACTTCCGCCCCCGCGCGCAGAATCCGGACTGGAAGATCACCCCCACCGTGGTACGCCGGGGCGCCTCGATCGGTGCGAACGCCACGTTGGTCTGCGGCATCGAGGTCGGCGAGTACGCGATGATCGCCGCCGGTTCGGTGGTCACCCGGGACGTCGCGCCGTACCAACTCGTGGCGGGCAACCCGGCGCGGCCGAAGGGTTGGGTCGACGAGCGCGGCGAGGTCGTCTCGCGCGACGTGGACAACCCGCCGCAGCGCGGCTGACCCGGTCAACGGCACGGGCCCGGCGACCGCGTCGCCGGGCCCGTCACCGTTCGTTCAGCCGCCGATGACCACCCGGCGCACACCCGCCCAACGGTCCGGGTCGGTGACCCGCCGGCCGTCCACCAGCACCGTCACGCCGGGCAGGTCGGCGGGAGCGAGCGTCCGGTACTCGGCGTGGTCGGCCTGGACGACGGCGGCACCGACCGGCTCTCCGGCGTAGCCCGGTAGGCCGTGCGCCACGAGTTCCTCGTTGGTGTACATCGGGTCGGTGACGTACGGCGTCGCGCCCCGGCGTCGCAGCGCCTCCACGGTCGGGAAGACACCGGAGAAGGCCGTCTCCTTGACCCCGCCCCGGTAGGCGGCGCCGAGCACCAGCACACCGACGCCGGTCAGGTCACCGTAGGCGGCGGCCAGGAGGTCGACGGCGTACTCGGGCATGGCCACGTTGGCCTCCCGGGCCGACCGCACCACGGTGGCCGCCGGGTCGTTCCACAGGTACATCCGGGGGTAGACCGGGATGCAGTGCCCACCGACGGCGATACCCGGCGAGTGGATGTGGCTGTAGGGCTGCGTGTTGCATGCCTCGATCACCTTGGTGACGTCGACACCGACCGTGTCGGCGAAGCGGGCGAACTGGTTCGCCAGGCCGATGTTCACGTCCCGGTAGGTCGTCTCGGCGAGCTTGGCCAGCTCGGATGCCTCGGCCGAGCCCAGGTCCCAGACGCCGTTCGGACGGTCCAGGTCGGGCCGCTCGTCGAAGTCCAGCACCGCCTCGTAGAAGCGCACGCCGTGCCCGCCCGACGCCTCGTCGATGCCGCCGACCAGCTTCGGGTAGCGGCGCAGGTCGGCGAAGACCCGGCCGGTGAGCACCCGCTCCGGACTGAAGACCAGGTGGAAGTCCTTGCCGGCGGTGAGTCCGGAGCCCTCCTGGAGCATCGGGGCCCACCGGTCGCGGGTGGTGCCGACCGGCAGGGTGGTCTCGTAGCTGACCAGGGTGCCCGGCTTGAGGCCGGCGGCGATCGCCCGGGTCGCGTCGTCCATCCAGCCGAAGTCCGGCACGCCCTCGGCGTCCACGAACAGGGGCACGACCACCACGACCGCCTCGGAATCGGCCACCGCCGCAGTGGTGTCGGTGGTCGCCGACAGGAGCCCGGCGGCCACCGCCTCCTTCAGCTTGACGTCCAGGTCCGTCTCGCCGGGGAAAGGCACGGCCCCGTCGTTGACGAGTCGGACGACCCGCTCGGAGACGTCGGCACCGATCACCCGGTGTCCCTTCGAGGCGAACTGTACGGCCAACGGCAGGCCGATCTTCCCGAGGGCGACGACGCAGATGTTCATGAAACTACTTTCCTCTCGACGACCACTTGGTGGTCAAACGGGCGACTATCCGGCGCGACGTGACAGACGTGACCATCAGGATCACCCGGTGCTTGCGATCCGTGTGCGGCGTGACCAGGTACAGGCGGAACCCGCGCCGGGCCGCCCGACGTGGCGCGGCAGGGCGTCCCTCGGCCCGCAGCGCGGTCGTGGCCGCCCCACCCAGCACGCTGAGCTTGGCCTCGACCTTGCGCGGCTCCGCGCCCGCAACCCCGATGCCGAGCAACTGGAGCAACGGCCATTGCGCCCGTACGACGGTACCCGGCCCACCCGGACGCAGCGTGACGGCAGCCGCCAGCCCGCCGAGGCTCACCTGGACCGCCTGCGGCGGGAACCCCGCCAACTGCGCCCAGGGGCTGTGCGCCGTGAGCACGAGCGTCTGCGCGCCGGTCTCGGCGCGTTCCCATGCCAACTCGGTCGCGGTGACCTTGATCGCCTGTTTGGCGGCCCTCTCGGTGACGTCGTACCACTCGTCTGGAAAGCCCAGCTCCGGGTCGCGGAAACCGAAGTAGTGGGCGTAACCGCGGTCGCCGACGACGGTCACCTCGGGCAGTGCGCCGTCCTTCTGCTGGCGGATCAGCTGGAGCAGCCGGTCCAGGTCGCCGTGCCCGGCGGCCAGCAGGCGCAACCGGACGGCGGGCGCGAGCCGCTCGCGGATGCCGTCGGTGAGGTAATTCTCGACGAGCCGGCGGATCCGTTGGTGGGCCTGCTCCTGCCGGGCCGGTTCGAGGTCGAGGAAGTCGGCCTGGAGCAGCTTGGCCACCTCCCAGCTGAGGTTGCGCAGCAGGATCGCGTCACGCCGGGGCCCGGGCTCGATCAGCCCGGCGACGAACTCGACCAGCTCCTCGGCGCAGCGCAGCCGCTCCTCGAACCGGCTGGCGTAGGTGATGTTCTGCGCGTTGTCCCGTTTGACCGCGTAGTAGTAGACGTAGTCGGCGAGGACCGAGATCCGCCCGGCGCGTACGCAGGCCTCCAGCGTGAAGGGCTGGTCGCTGCCCATCCGCATGTCCTCGCGGAACCGCAGGCCGTGCCGTTCGATCAGGTCCCGCCGGAACAGCTTGGTGTTCGACAGCGACCAGGGCAGCTCGCTGTCGAAGAGGTCGACCTGCTCCGAGGTGCTGGCATAGATGGCCTGGTGGACGTAGCGGTTGTTGGTGCCGACCATCCGGCCGAGCACCACGTCCGAACCCCACCGGTCGGCGGCGTCCACCAGCCGCTCCAACGCCTCCGGCCCCAGGTGGTCGTCGGAGCCGATGAAGAAGACGTACCGCCCCTGGGCGACCTCCAGCGCGCGGTTGCTCGGTGCCGCCGGACCGCCCGAATTCGGCTGGTGCAGCACCGTGACCGTGCCCGGGTACCGCTTGGCGTAGCGGTCGAGCTCCTCACCGCTGCCGTCGGTCGAGCCGTCGTCGACCGCGACCACCTCGAGCCGGTCCAGGCCGATGCTCTGCCCGACGAGCGAGTCCAGGCACTCGGTGAGGTACGGCATGGTGTTGTAGACCGCGACGACGACGGTCACGTCGGGCGTGCTCACCCGCCCACCGCCGCCTGGGTCGGTGCCGGGTCGGCCGGGGCTGCCGGCCGGGGCTGCGCCAGGCGCAGCCGGGAGTAGATATTGTCGTCGAGCACCTGTGCCTGCGCCTCCCAGCTCCAGCCGACCCGTGGACGGGCCGGGTGTGACCGCCGCACCGGGCTCTGCCCGCCATCGACGGTCGCCGGGCCTGCGGACCCGAGCGAGTTTACGACAAGGATTCGGGCGAGAGAGGTCCGCTGCCGGGCCGTCCGTCACCTGCGATGCCGGTTGCTACCCTCCATCGGGTTCGACGGGCTCACGGGCACGTCCCGACCAGCACCGCAGTCCCATTGTGATCTCTCAACTCCGCTCGGCGAACGGAGACCGCACCATGCACGTGGCGACGACCGAAGACACGAACCGGCCGGCGGCGGACCGGTTGCCGGCGAGCCATCGGCCGGTCCGACCCGATCGCCTCCGCCCCCTTCGTGAGGCCGCCCGCCACGCCCTTCCCGCCCTGGCCGCTTACACGGTGATCCGCATGGTCGGGGTGCTGACCGTCTACGTCTGGGCCCGCAACACCGGGCGTGCTCCCGGCGAACGCCTGGCGAGTTCCGACGGGATCCGGTATCTCAAGATCGCTCAACAGGGTTACGACGGTTTCGCCGAGGTGCAGAGCGACATGGCGTTCTTCCCGCTCTTCCCCGGACTCGTCGCCGTGCTGGACCGGATCCTGCCGCTCGACGCACAGGATGTCGGGCTGATCGTGGCCTGGGTAGCCGGGCTGGCCGCCGCCTGGGGACTGTTCGCGATCGGCGCGCACCTGCACAACCGGCGCACCGGAGTGCTGCTCGCCGCGCTCTGGGCCGCCCTGCCACACGCCGTCGTGCAATCGATGGCATACAGCGAGACCCTGTTCACCGCCCTCGCGGTCTGGACGCTCTACGCCCTGCTGCGCGGCTACTGGGTCACCGCCGGTGTGGTCTGCCTCTTCGCCGGCCTGACCCGGCCGACCGCCACCTCGTTGATCCCGGTGGTAGGGCTGGCCGCACTGCTGGCGATCGTCCGACGCCGCGACGGCTGGCGTCCCTGGGCCGCCGCGCTGCTCGCGCCCGCTGGCTGGCTGGCGTACGTGGCCTGGGTGGGCAGCGTGGTCGGGCGGCCCGACGGCTGGTTCCACATCCAGTCCGCCGGCTGGGGCAGCACCTTCGACTTCGGCCTCGACACTCTGCGCCGCGGCCGGCTCGCGCTGGCGAACCCGACCGCGGCGCAACTGTTCGTGGTGAGCGTGGTGCTCCTGCTGGCACTGATGTTGTTCGTGCTGAGCGTGCTCGACCGGCAGCCGTGGCAGTTGTTGCTCTACAGCACTCTCATGCTGGTCACCACGCTGGGCACGGCCGGCTACTACCACTCCAAGGCCCGGTTCCTGCTGCCGGCCTTCCCGCTGCTGCTGCCGGCCGCGGTGGCGCTGGCCCGGGCCGGCTGGGCGCGTGCCGTCACCGTGCTGGTGGCGATGGCCGCGTTCGCGACCTACTTCGGCGGGTACCTGCTGCTGATCTGGAAGTGGTCGCCCTGACCGGGTGACCGGGGCGGGCGGTCACCCGGTCAGCGGGCGGACATCCCACAACCAGACGTCATCCACTCGCTGCCCCGGGCCGTACAGGCCGTCGAGCACGGTCCTGAGCGCGTCGTGCCGCCGGGCCCCCCGGTCGGGCAGCACCACCACGTCGGCCTTCCAGTAGCGGACGTCGGCCCGCGCCTGGGCGATCTCGGCGGAATCGACCGTGGTGTCCCGCTCGCCCTTGGACACCGCGGTGAGCAGTGCTGCCGTGGGTTGCGGATCGACCCCCCAACGACCGGTGGTGTCGGTCTCGGAGACCGGCCCGAGGAAGTAGCCCTCGGGCACGGCGAAGCCGGCCAGCGCGGCGGACCCCCAGTAGACCGAGGTCATCTGGGTGACCGGCACCGGCACCAGGGTGCGGCCGGGTGCCACGTGATCGCGCCAGGCGCCGCTGGTGACGAACTCCGGCACCGGAGTACGCCCCGTCGCCGGTAGCGGCATCGGCATGATCGGCAGGAGCGCGGCGGCCACGGCCACCGCACCGGCCCCGACGACGAGCCGGCCGCGCGGCCGACCCCGGCGGGCGGCGAGCCGGTCCGCGGCCACTGCCAGCAGCACGCCGAGCGCCACGGTGGTGATCAGGGCGAACCTCGCCACCACCAGGGCGTCGAACACCGGAAGGTGCTGCGCGAGTGCGAACGGCGCGGGGACGTCGGTGCGGCGGGTGCCGACCGTCCAGGTGGTGCCGATCGACAGCAGCGCCGTCGTCAGCCCGACGATGCCCAGGACCCACGCGACGGCCTCGCGGCGCAACCGACAAAGGGCACCGACGACGAGCACCAGCAGCGGCCAGCCGTAGAAGCTGGCCTGCTCGGTGGTGTTCGGTGCCCAGCCCACCGCGCTGGTCGGGCCACCGGCGATCGACTGGGTGGCGAACCGGGCGTACGAGCCGAGTTTCAGCGCGTACATGTCCGGGGCACCCGGGTGGCCGACCCGATGCTGCGGGCCGGCGAAGTGCATCCAGAGCGGGTACGCGGCCACGACCGCCACCAGCGCACCGGCGATCGCCAGGCCCGACAGCAGCGGGCGCCAGCGTCGCAGCGTGTCCCGGGGCCGCACCACGAGGTACGCCAGGACCAGCAACAGACAGCCGAGCGCGGTGAGGAAGAGGATCTCCAGACCGATGAAGAACTGCACGGACACCAGCGCGCCCAACGCCAGACCGTCACGCACCACCTGCCCGCCCCGGCAGAGTGCGATCACCCGCCAGACGATGAACGGCACCAGCCACTGGGCCGTGATGTGCGGGTGGCCGTTGCTGTGCGAGATCAGCGCCGGGGCGAACGCGCAGAACAGTCCAGCCAGGAAGGCCGCGGCCCTGGAGTCGACCAGGTGCCGGGAGAGCACGTGATACCAGGCGTACCCGGTGCCGGCCAGATTCAGGGTGATGAGCACCAAATAGGAGACCGACGCGCCGAACAGCAGAGTGACCGGGCTGAGCACCAGCCCGGGCAACTGCATCCCGACGTTGGCCATCAGGTTGACCCCGTTCGGGGCGTTCTGGAGCGTGGTGAAGAAAGGGTTCTCCAGATTGCTGACGGCGTGCGCCGCGTACGCCAGCATCCACTCGTTGAAGCCCTGGTCGTTGGGGCGGCTGCCGAGCAGGCGTCCGGTGGGGTCCAGCCACCCCCGGGCGGTGACCCAACCGGCGCCGGCGAGGAAGATCAGGGCGACCAGCGCGTCGACGGGCCACCGTCGGGCGGCCCTGCTCCGGTCGGTCTCGGCCTGCGCACCCGCCGGATACGTCCACACTGGAAGCGTCATCTGCGGTCGGTCTACCGCGCCATGCCGATCGAGAGCGAGGTCGTCTCGACGTCGGGGTCGGCGGCCCGGGGCGGTGCCGGCCGGTCGGGCAGCAGGCGCGAGTACACCTGCTCCAGCACCTGTGCCTGCGCCTCCCACGTCCACCCCTCCAACAGGCCCGGCCGGTCGTACACGGCCCGGTAGCGCTCCGGGTCGGCCAGCACGGCGCGTACGGCGCGGATGAAGTCGGTCACGTCCTCGGCGGTGAACACCTCGCCCTGGCCGGTCTCCCGGACCATCGCGGCCATGGTCTTCACGTCGGAGACGACCATCGGCAGCCGGGCGTGCGAGTACTCGAAGAACTTGGTGATCAGGGCGATCTCGTGATTCGGCCAGTGGTGGATCGGAATCACCCCGAGGGTGGCCGCGGACAGGAACGACACCACCTGGTGGTGGGCGACGTACGGCAGCACGTGCATCCGGTCGGCCACCCCGAGTTCCTCGGCGCGGGCGACCAGGCCCTGCACGTACCGGCCGGACGGCGAGTTGACCACGAAGGCGGCGTGCGCGTCGCCGAGGTGCGGCAGCGCCTCGACCATGGTCGCCATACCCCGCTGCTCGGCTGCCGCGCCGCTGTAGACCAGCAACGGGGTCACGTCGTCGATGCCGCACAGCGTGCGCAGGTTCGGCGTCGACTCGTCGAGGTCCACGAAGCTGTCGAGCTTGCCGGGTGCGTTGAGCACGACGTCCGGCAGCTTAGCCAGACCGTGCCGCTCCTGAAGCCACTCGGCGAGGCCGCTCGACACGGTCAGCACCGCGTCGGCGTACGGCGCGTACTCGCGCTCGTGCGCGCAGTGCGCCGGCATCCACCGCTCGTCGTCGCGGCGGGGCCGGATGCCGGGCAGGAACTCGTGCGCGTCCCATACGAGTTTCACGGTCCGGCCGGCGGAGCGGGCCCGCAGCACGGCACGCGCACCGACGCCGATCATCCGGAAGTCGTGGGCGTGGATCAGATCCGGCTTGAGTCGGTCGACCACCTTGCCGAAGGACAGTTCCCAGTCCCACAGCGCGGGCTCCAGCCGACGCCAGGACCGGTCTCCCGTGGCGGACTGCCAGAAGCGGGTGTAGAGACGGTCCCACGGGCCGTCCAGCCGCTGACGCGCGTCCCGGGCCCGATGCGACTGTCCGCGACGGAACCGGACCCACCGGCCGACCGCTCTGACGGCGAACGACTCGGCCCGCAGCATCTGCCGTCGGACCCCCACCGGCTTGCCCGCCGAGGCCTGCATGTCCAGCTCGATCCGGCGGACACGCAGGTCGGCCCGCCACGCCTTGACCTGCTGGCTCCGCAGCGCCGCTGCCCCGTTGGGCGGGTAGCCGAGCGGGGCCCGCAGCCAGTTACGACGGAGCTGGTGGGGGCGGGTGCTCAGGGTGTTCGACACCGGCAGCAGCCGAACTTCCGCCTGCCCGAGCTGCCAGGTGTGCTCCTCCTTGTCGGGGGATCGACCGAGCAGCGTCACCGTCCAGCCCGCCTCGGCCGCCGAGCGCGCGATCTTCTGCACCCGGGAGTCACCGTTGACCGCGTTGTCAACGAGCATGACGATGCGCCCTCGGACCTCCGGCTGCCCGGCAGCGTCCAACTCCATCTCTCGCCTCTCCGCCTCTCCTACACCCGGCCGGTCGAGCCCGGTCGGGTTTCAAACACACTCAACGCGATTGCCTTCGGGCGGCATCCGTTCCGTCCGCCGAGGCCTCCCCGAGGAGGATGATCTCCCGGTCCGCTTTCGGCGGTGGAGATCCTGTCGTCCGTACCCGGGCACCGTCGGCGGCCTCGTCCGCGAGCGTCACGATTCGTCCCCGGGCGCCTGCCCACCGGGCGGTGTGTCGTGTCCACTCCGGGTCGCCGGTGTGGTGACTCGGGCCCCGGCGAGTGTACGGCAGCCGATCGGTTGGGGACGACGCGCACCGGCCCCCGCATCGCCTCGGCACCCGGCCCTTGCGGCGGGTGCGGTCGGCGCTCGGGGGCCGGCGTCATCGGGCGTTCAACCGGTCAGGAACGAGCTGAGCTGCCGGACGGTCCAGGCACCGTTGTGGTAGGTCCGGGCGTACTCGGCGGAGGCCGCAGCGATCTTGACGGTTGCCTCCCGGTCGTCGAGCAGCGACTCCAGGACCTCGGTCAGGTTCCTCGGGTTGGCGTTGACGATGGGCAGGTCACCGCCGACGGTCTTGCCGACATGGTCGCTCAGGTTCGCCACCACGGGCTTTCCGGCGGCCATCGCCTCCACAGCGAAGGTGCCGAAGCTGCCGGTGGTGAACTGGTCCAGGACGATGTCGCAGTCCTGGACCAGCCTGCGCATCTCGGACCAGGCGAGGCCCTCGACGAGACACAGCTCGATGACGCCCCTGTCGTGCAGCGCCTGCACGGCCGGCAGGATCCGGTCGGTGCCCTTGGTCCACCGCTTGGACGGGGCGTGCAGCACCACCGGACGGCTCCGCTCCATCACCGGCCGGTCGCACGCCCAGGCCGCGATGTCGACCACGAGCGGCGTCCAGGTCGCCCCGGGCAGGTCGGCCAGCAGGTCCGGTGTGGTCACGAAGGTCGGCAGGCCGGCCTCCTCGGCCACCCGCCGGTTGCGTTCCGCCTTGTGGCGCAGCTTGGCCGCGACACCCTCCGGCGCGTCGGCGAAGAGCGAGAACTCGTGCCGCTCCATGTGCCGGTCGGGGTGCCGGATTTCGCTGCCGTGCGCCAGCAGCGCCACCTTGATGCCGGCCCGGCGCAGCGCCGGCAGGTCACCCTCGATGTTGTCGCCGTTGAGGTACCCGAACAGCGGCATGAAGGCGTCCACCACCACGTGGCTGTATCCGCTGAGCACCCGCCTGACCTGCTCTAGCTGGAATTCCAGTTCGGGCTGGCGCCGCGCGTAGAGGTAGCGGTCCGCCGGATAGTCGTTCGAGGCGGGGATCTTGTTCATCACCACCTCGACCGAGACGTCCGGCAGGGCGCGGCTGATCGCCTGGGCGAACGCCGCCGCCTGTCCGGCGTAGTTCGCCGGACCGAGGCCCAGCCGCACACCGGTGTCGGCAAGGGCCCGCCAGTTCGACGTCTGGCGCCGCCCGGGCGCCGGGCCGGACGGCGTCCCCGCCGGACGTTCCGACACGGACCACGGGACGTCGGTCGTGACGGCGGCCGGCGCCAGACCGGAGACGTCCCGGTACAGCCGGAGCAGCGTGCCGCTCTGTCGCTCCCAGGACAGGTCGTCCAGGATGGACGGGCTGATGTGCGTACCCAGCTCCTGCCGGCGGGCCGTGGCACGGGTCACCGCGGCCACGAAGCCGGCCACGTCACCGGAGGGGAACACCTCGCCGAGATCGTGCTTCCGGACGTATCCGCCGACCACCTCGACGTCGCTGGTGACCAGGGGCAGTCCGGCGTGCAGGTACTCGGCGAACTTGGCCGGGAGGGACAGTTCGCAGTTCGGTGTACGCCGGAACGGGATCAGCCCCAGGTCGGCCGAGCTGAGGTAGTCGGCCACCTCGTACGGCGCCACGTAGGGCAGCAGGTGCACCCGGTCGCGTACGCCGAGCTTGACCGCCGTGGCCAACAGCTCTGCCAGCAGCGGGGTCGTCTGCTCGGTGACCAGGGCCAGGTGGTGCTCGGGCAGCTCGGGCAAACCGGCGACGACGGTGTCCAGTCCCCGCTCCGGACCGATCCGGCCGGCGTACACCAGCAGCGGCACGCCCGGGTCGAGGCCGGCACGGGCCCGGACCGACGCGCCGGTGCCACCGCTGCCGCCCTCCGACCGCACCGGCGAGTTGCCGACCACGACCGGGCTCCTCGACAACCGGTACCGGCTGCGCAGCAGCTCGGCGATCTGTTCGGAGACGGTGACCACCGCGTCGGCGCGGGCGATGAACTCCCGCTCGGCGGCGGCGACCCCGCTGGCCTGATGCGGCTTGAGCTGCTCCAGGCCCGGGACGTAGTCGTGCGCGTCGTAGATCCAGACGCACTTCTTACCGCGAGCGCACAGCCGCGCCGCACTGAGCGCCGCAGTGGGAACGGTGTCGACGTCGTTGGCGTGGATGACATCCGGCTCCAGCTCCTCGATCATCGGCCCGAAGGCGAGATCGATGTCGAGTAGCAGCGGCCAGTCGGTGGACCAGTCACCGCTCGGCGACCCCGGCTTGCCGCCGTGGAGTTGTTCCCAGGCCCAGGCCTTCATCCGTAGCTCGTAGAGGGCCTCGTGCGCCTTGATCCAGGCCCGCGGCGGCGGGTTGGCCTTTCCGGTCTGCAGGCGCAGCCACGACTGGTGACGTGCCTGATAGCGGTTCAGCGTCGCCTTGTCGGGAAGCCGGAACTGGGTCACCGCCCGACGCACTCGGTGCCGGCTGCCGGGCGGACGGGACAGCATCGACGCCACGGGCAGCCGGATCACCTCGATCGGACCCAGCGCGGTGCGCTCGACGTCCTTGCCCTTCTTCTTCGTGCTTCTCCCCAGCAGAACCACGTCCCAACCGTCCCTGGCGGCGGCGACGGCGGTCATCTGGACCCGGGAATCTCCGGTGATCTCGTTCGCCGCGAGGACTACCAGTCTCGGCGGGCGGGCGGGCGATGGCATAGGCATCCTTCGTGGAATGACATGCGGGTCGGCGAGATCCCCGGCCGCGACCTGCCGAAGCAGGTCGTGGCTGCCCGTTCAGCGGGTTGCGGCGACCTCTGCGGCAGAAGCCGACGGCACCCCTACCGTGACCGTGCTGCCGTCCGACGCGGAACGCAGCAACGTACCGGCCACCTCGACGGTGCGCAGTCCCTGCCGGAGGGTCACGATATCGCTTTCCTTGCCCTCCACGGCATCCCGGAATCGCTCGTGTTCCACCAACAGCGGTTCGCGCTTCGGGATGGCGTAGCGGATCATGTCGCCCTCGGCGACGCCACGGAAGGCCCGCAGCGCCTCCCACTCGGTACCGATGGCGCCGTTGGCATAGAAGGTGAGGTCGGCCGTGAGGGTGTCGGCGACGAAGCAGCCCCGTTCGCCGGTGATCACAGTGGACCGTTCCTTGAGCGGGCTGAGCCAGTTCACCAGGTGATTGACCATCGTGCCGGCGGTGAGCGTACCGATGACCGCCACCATGTCCTCGTGCAGCCTACCGCTGCGGGAGACCGTCCGGGCCGACACCGAGACGTACTCCTGGCCGGTCACCCAGCTGGTCAGGTCGATGTCGTGGGTGGCCAGGTCCATCACCACGCCGACGTCGGCGATCCGGTGCGGGAAGGGGCCCTGCCGCCGGGTCACCACCTGGTAGACCTCGCCCAGCTCGCCGGCCTCCAGGCGGGTCCGCAGGTTCTGCAGGGCGGGGTTGTACCGCTCGATGTGGCCGACGCCGGCCACCAGTCCACGGCTCTCGAACGCCTCCACGATCCGGGTCGCCGCCTCGACGGACTGCGCGAGCGGCTTCTCGATCAACGCGGAGACACCGTGCGCGGCGAGTTCGAGCCCGATCTGCTCGTGCAGCGCGGTCGGGCAGGCGACCACGGCGTAGTCGATGTCGCGGGCCAGCAGCTCGCCCAGGTCGGGCAGCACCGGCGCCCGGAGCTGCCCGCTCGGGTCACCGACGGGGTCGACGATGCCGACCAGATCGACGCCGTCCAGACCGGAGAGCACCCGGGCGTGGTTGCGCCCCATCGCGCCCAGGCCGATCAGACCGGCGCGCAGCTTGTCGCCCTGCCGCTTGCTCACTGGGCACCGCCGGCGAGGTTGGCGGCGTCCGCGATCCGCTCAAGGTCGCTCTGCTCCAGCGTGGGGTGCACCGGCAGCGAGATCACCTCGGCCGCGGCCCGGTCGGTCTCCGGCAGTTCCCACGGGCCGGGCCGGCCGTCCGCACCCAGGTACGGCTTGAGCCGGTGGATCGGGGTCGGGTAGTAGACGGCGTTGCCGATGCCCTGCTCGGTCAGACGCTCCTGGGCGGCGTCCCGGTCGCCCCGGACGCGGACGGTGTACTGGTGGTACACGTGCCGGGCGGCGTCCGCCACCGGCGGGGTGATCATGTTGGTGATCTTCGAGTCGAGGTACTTCGCGTTCGCCTGGCGCTGTGCGGTCCACTCGGCCAACTGCGTCAACTGCACCCGGCCGATCGCCGCGGCCACGTCGGTCATCCGCATGTTGGCGCCGACGATCTCGTTGGCGTACCGCTGCTCCATGCCCTGGTTGCGCAGCAGCCGCAGGGTGCGGGCGAACCCGGCGTCCGCAGTGCTGATCATGCCTCCCTCCAGGGAGTGCATGTTCTTCGTGGGATAGAAGCTGAAGCAACCGGCGATGCCGAAGGCACCGACCGGCGTGCCGTGCAGGCCGGCCCCGTGGGCCTGGGCCGCGTCCTCGACGACGGCCAGGCCGTGCCGCTCGGCCACCGCCATGATCTTGTCCATCGCGGCCGGGTGACCGTAAAGGTGCACCGGCATGACGGCGACGGTCCGCGGGGTGACCGCGGCGGCGACCGCATCCGGGTCGAGGCAGAAGCTGTCCCGCTCGATGTCGGCGAAGACCACCTCGGCACCGACCAGCCGCACCGCGTTGGCGCTGGCGGCGAAAGAGAAGGACGGCACGATCACCTCGTCACCCGGGCCGACGCCGAGCGCCAGCAGGGTCAACTGGAGGGCCGAGGTGCCGGAGTTGACGGCGACACAGTGCCGACCGGCGACCACCTCGCCGAACTCCTGCTCGAAGGCCGCCACCTCGGGCCCCTGCACCACCATGCCGCTGCGCAGCACCCTGACCGCCGCCTCGATCTCGGCCTCGCCGATGATCGGCCGGGCCGGCGGTATGAAGTCCGGACGCTGGCCAGTCATGAAGGTCCTCCCGTGTCACAAGACTTGTTCGCGAGTTCGGGGTGCGATACTAGTCCGTTTGGAGCGGGAGTCGGGAATGGCACTCACGTGGCGTCCGGTCCGCGTTCACGCTTCGATCAGCGGACGGATGTCCGCGCAGCTCACGGCACCTCCTCCCGTGGGCTCGCGCAGACGACCCGCAGCGCGGCCACGGCCGCCTCCGCCATCCGGGCCAGCTCGGAGGGCTCCAGCGGCACCCGGGTGATCGCCAGCCGCCAGTAGACCGGCCCGACGATCAGGTCGGCCGCCGCGCGCGGGTCGGCGCCGGAGGGCAACTCCCCCCGCTCGATGGCCCGTCCGATGACGATCTCGCCGATGCGGTCCTGGTAGTCGTTCAGCGTGCTCTGCAACGTGCCGGCGATCTGCGGGTTGCGCGCCGCCTCGGCGAGCAGATCAGGGATGATCTGTGACGCCATCGGGTGACCCAACGCACCGGTCACGACCAGCAGCAGCAGGCGCACGTCCCCGTCGAGGGTGCCGGTGTCCAGCATCGGCAGCTTCCGGCTGGCGACGGCCGAGACCACGTCCAGCACGAGGTCGAGCTTCGAGTTCCACCGGCGATAGATCGCGGTCTTGCTGACCCCCGCCCGCCGGGCCACCGCCTCGATCGAGAGCCGGCCGTAGCCGACCGCCGCCAGTTCGTGCATCAGGGCCCGACGGATGGCCGCGGTGATCTCTCCACGGAGCACCGCGGCACCGGCCGGTGCGCGCCTCTTCTCGGTCGTCACCTGGGACTCTTCTCGACTGTCACGAAGAACAATGTAGCGCAACGACGCTACGGTTGCGTCCCGACGTGTTTCGGACTACTGTCCACGCAGCGGCGAGGCGGCGCTCCACGCTAGATTCCATCGTCGCGAACGTATCCGCCGCACGACAGATCGGAGCGCCCATCCCCATGGCCAACACCACGCTGGCCGACCCCGACTCCGGCCTCACCCTCGCACAGCTGGCCGCCCGCCACGGCCTGCGGGTGGCCGGCGAGCGGCCCTCATTCCGCCGCTACAGCGGTGAGCTGTGGCGCTACCGCCACTTCATCACCGCGTACGCCAACGCCAAGTTGACCGCCTCGTTCAGCAACGCCCGACTCGGGCAGCTCTGGCAGGTGCTCACTCCGCTGAGCAACGCGGCGGTCTACTACCTGATCTTCGGCGTGGTGCTGGAGCAGAACCGGGACATCCCGAACTTCATCGCCTACCTCACCACCGGTCTGTTCATCTTCAACTTCACCCAGACCACGGTGCAGCAGGGCACCCAGGCGATCAGCGGCAACCTCGGCCTGATCCGGGCCCTGCACTTCCCCCGGGCCTGCCTGCCGCTGGCGATCACCGCCACCCAGTTCCAGCAACTCCTGGGCTCGCTGTTGGTGCTGGTCGGCATCGTGGTGGTCACCGGCGAGCCGATCACCCTGATGTGGCTGATGCTGGTGCCGGCGGTGCTGCTCCAGACGGTCTTCAACGCCGGGCTGACCATGGCGATGGCCCGGCTGGGCGCCAAGGCCAGCGACCTCAAGCAGGTCATGCCGTTCGTGCTGCGGGCCTGGATGTACGGCTCCGGCGTGCTCTACAGCGTCGAGCTCTTCTCCAACAACCTGCCCGGCTGGGCCGTCGGGATCGTGCAGTTCAACCCGATGCTGGTCTATATCGAGCTGGCTCGGACCGCCCTGCTGGAGCAGGCCCCGTTGCTCAACGACTCCCTGCTGCTGACCTGGCTGATCGCGGCCGGCTGGGCGGTCGTGATGGGCATCGGCGGCTATTTGTTCTTCTGGCGCGGCGAACAGGAGTACGGTCGTGGTTGATCACTTGGCGATGTCCAACGACGTGACGGTCACCCTGCCCCGGATCCAGGAACGCATCCCGACCGTGGTGGTGGACGACGCGCACATCGTCTACCGGGTACACAAGGGCGCCGCCGGCAACACCAGCCCGGTGGCCGCGTTCAAGCGGATGGTGAGCCGCACCTCGGCACCGAACGTGCGCGAGGTGCACGCGGTGCGCGGAGTCACCTTCACCGCGTACCGGGGTGAGGCGGTCGGGCTGATCGGCACCAACGGCTCCGGCAAGTCCACCCTGCTGCGGGCCATCGCCGGCCTGCTGCCGGTGGAGCGCGGCGCGATCTACACCCAGGGGCAGCCGTCGCTGCTCGGGGTGAACGCGGCGCTGCTCAACGACCTGCCCGGCGAGCGCAACGTCACGCTCGGCTGCCTGGCCATGGGCATGCACCCGGCCGAGGTGCAGCGCAAGGTCCCCGAGATCATCGAGTTCTCCGGGATCAACCAGCGGGGCGACTTCGCCTCCCTGCCGATGCGGACGTACTCCTCGGGCATGTCGGCCCGGCTGCGCTTCTCCATCGCGGCGGCCAAGCAGCACGACGTGTTGCTGATCGACGAGGCGCTGGCCACCGGGGACAAGGCGTTCCGCAAGCGCAGCGAGAAGCGGGTACGCGAGCTGCGGGAGAGCGCCGGCACGGTGTTCCTGGTCAGCCACCAGCTCTCCTCGGTCCGGGACACCTGCGAACGGACAATCTGGCTGGAATCGGGCCTGATCCGGATGGACGGGCCGACCGCCGAGGTGCTGAAGGCGTACGAGGCGTTCACCAACGGCAAGTAGAGTCCAGGCGAACGTCCGGCGTCTCGACGGCGTCGCGCGGACCGCGTCGGCCCGTTGGGGTGACGCGGTCCGCGCGTTAAGGTTCATCCCGTCGCCAGCGGCGGCGACACCCCCCACGTTGACACTCCCCGCGAGCCATGTACCCCGAGAGCGAGGACCCGCGATGACGCAGGACCTGACCACCGACCCGGGCAGCCAGCCGGACGACCCGGCGCCGTGGCGACCCTCGCGGACGGTGGCCGTGGTGCTGGCCGGCGGCACCGGCACGCGACTGGGCCTCGGCATCCCCAAGCAGCTCCTCAAAATCGCCGGTAAGCCGATCATCGAGCACACCCTGGCCGTCTTCGAGGCCGCGCCGGAGATCGACGAGATCATCGTGCTGATGGCCACCGGGCACGTCGACGAGGCGCAGCGGATCGTCGACAAGGCCGGCTTCCGCAAGGCCACCAAGGTGATCGAGGGCGGCGACACCCGCAACGCCACCACCCGGATCGCGCTGGACGCCGTGGGTGAGGCGGACTGCAACATCCTCTTCCACGACGCGGTCCGGCCCCTGCTCAGCGGCCGGATCGTCCGGGAGTGTGTGAACGCCCTCTGGACGTACGCGGCGGTCGACGTGGCCATCCCGTCGGCCGACACGATCATCCAGGTCGACGAGGACGAGTGCATCACCGACATCCCGGTACGCGCCACGCTGCGCCGGGGCCAGACCCCGCAGGCGTTCCGGTCGAGCACCATCCGGGAGGCGTACCGGCTGGCCGAGGGCGACCCCCACTTCGCCGCCACCGACGACTGCGGCGTGGTCCTGCGTTACCTGCCCGAGGTGCCGATCAAGGTGATCGACGGCTCGGACGAGAACATCAAGGTCACCCACCCGGTCGATGTGCACCTGGCGGACAAGCTGTTCCAGCTCGCCGCCGCCAAGGTGCCCCGGCTGACCGACCACCGGGCGTACAGCGAGGAGGTCACCGGCCGCACGATCGTCGTCTTCGGCGGCAGCTACGGCATCGGCCACGACCTGACCGAGCTGGCCCGCAGCCACGGCGCCCAGGTCTTCCCGTTCAGCCGGTCCAGCACCGGCACGCACGTGGAGCAGCCGGAGGACGTCGAGGCCGCGCTGCGGACCGCCTTCGAGGCCACCGGCCGGATCGACCACGTGGTGGTCACCGCCGGGATCCTGGAGAAGGGCGCGCTGGCCGAGATGGACCAGGAGACCATCGACCGGGTGCTCCAGGTCAACTTCGTCGGCCCGGTGACCGTCGCCCGGCAGTCCCTGCCCTACCTCCAACAGACCAAGGGTCAGCTCCTGCTCTACACCTCCAGCTCGTACACCCGGGGACGGGCCGACTACGCGCTCTACTCAGCCACCAAGGCGGCGCTGGTCAACCTGACCCAGGCGCTGTCCGACGAGTGGGCGGAGTTCGGCGTACGGGTCAACATCATCAACCCGGAGCGGACGGCCACCCCGATGCGGACGAAGGCGTTCGGCGCGGAGCCCGAGCACACCCTGCTCGCCGCCGAGACCGTCGCCCAGGCCTCGCTGGACGTGCTGATCTCGGAACTCACCGGTCAGGTGATCGACGTACGCCGGCCGCCCGGCGAGGCGCCGACCTCCGCCCCGGTCCCGACCCAGGCCGACGCCTCCAGCAGCGGCACCCGCGTCGGCTGACCCGCCGACGCCGAGCACGAAGGCAGCGCCGAGATGCGTGGTGACCTGGTCACGAAGTTGACCGCCCGGGGCCTGGCCACCGGCGGGGCGGTCCTGGCGGTCCTGGTGCTCGCGCTCACCGGCGCGACCACCTGGGGGCTGGGCTTGGCGGTGGCCGCGCTCGCCGCGACGGTCTGGGAGCGCCGGGTGCGACCCGGCGCCGACAGCGTCGCGGAGACCGCCCTGCTCGCCGCCGGAATCCTGGTCGGCTACGCCCGGCAGCTCGACGGCGGTTTCGACCCGTTCCTGATGGTCGCCGCCCTCGTGCTGCTCGGGCTGGTGCTGGTCACCGGGCCGCTGCGGACCGCGGGCAACCTGGAGATCCGCGCCGCCAACCTGCCGGTACGCACCTGGGTGCCGCAGGTCGCCGCCCGGGGAGACGACGCGGTGGCGGGGCTGCTCGCCGCGCTGGCCGTGGCCGCCCTGGCCGGCCTGCCCGCCGTGGTCGCCCTGCTGCTCTGCCTGCCGGTCGGCGCCGCCGCCGGGGCGGTCGCCCTCGACCTGGCCCGCCGCCGGTTCCGGCCGGCGGCCGGCGGATCGGCGGTCACCCGGGCGCTGCGCCGGCACCAGCCGGAGTTCGTGCTGCACTTCTCCGCCCCGCCCGGGTCGGAGTACCAGGTCACCATGTGGCTGCCGTACCTGGAACGGATCGGTCGGCCGTTCGTGGTGATGCTGCGGGAGCCGGAGCTCCTGCCCACCGTCGCGGCGGCCACCACCGCCCCGGTGGTCTACTGCCCGACCCTGCGCACCATGGACGAGGTGCTGGTGCCGAGCCTGCGGGTGGCGTTCTACGTCAACCACGGCGCGAAGAACAGCCACTGCATCCGGTTCACCCAGCTCACCCACGTCCAACTGCACCACGGCGACAGCGACAAGGCGCCCAGCGCCAACCCGGTGTCGGCGATCTTCGACCGGATCTTCGTGGCCGGCGAGGCGGCCATCGACCGGTACGCCCGGGCCGGGGTGGACATCCCGGCCGAGAAGTTCGTGGTGGTAGGCCGCCCGCAGGTCGAGGCGATCGAGGTACGCCACCAGCCGACGCGGGGGCTGGCGAACCCCACCGTCCTCTACACCCCCACCTGGACCGGCCACCACGCCGACGCCGACTACTGCTCGCTGCCGATGGCCGAGACGCTGCTGCGGCGGCTGCTCGACCGGGGCGCCACGGTGATCCTGCGCGCCCACCCGTACACCAACCAGCATCCGGCCTCGGCCCGGCGCCTGGCCCGGCTGCACGAACTGCTCGCCGCCGACCGCTCCCGCACCGGCCGCCAGCACGTGTTCGGCGCCGCCGCTGGCCGGCTCACCCTGGCCGACTCGGTGAACCGGGCCGACGCCCTGGTGTCCGATGTCTCCGGGGTGGTCTCCGACTGGCTGTACTCGGGCAAGCCCTACGTGGTCACCGACACCGGTGTCGACGGTGACCGGTTCGTCGAGCGGTTCCCCCTCGCCGCCACCGGCTACGTGCTGCACCGGGACATGTCCGACCTGGACGACGTGCTGGCCCGGCTGCTCGACACCGATCCGCTCGCCGAGGCGCGCTGGGCGACCCGTCGGCGCTACCTGGGCGACTTCCCGGCCGAGTCGTACGCCGAGGCGTTCCTCGCCGCCGCCCGCCGGGAGCTGGACCCGACCTGGACCGCCCCGGCACCGCGGACCACGGCCGACGCCGCGCTGCCCACCGCCACCTGACCGCCAGCCCGCCTGGCCCCAGCTGTCTTCGAAAGAGCCGGGGCCAGGCTGATCGCGCTAGGTGGTGTAGAGCCATTCGGGAGTGACGGTGCGATCCAGTTCGGTCGGCGGGCGCTGGTAGACGCGTGGCTCGTCGGGCCAGCGGTCCATCAGCTCGGCGACGCCGTCTGGGGGAAGTAGGAGACCGAGCGACATGGCTACTCCTGTCAGGTACGTGGCGGCGACGGGCAGACGATGCCGGGGAGGAAGCGATTGGGGCAGCAGACGGCCGCGAACGAGACATAGCTGAACGCCGGGGTGTAGTAGCCCCATGCCACGTCGCTACCCAGAACCAGGCTGGTGCGCTGTCGCTCGATCCGCTCCTGCACGGTCAGCAGCGGCCCGCCGAACCCGGCAGCCGGGTTCGCCTCGCGGACCTGTCTCATCCAGGCTGTCGCGTCCGCCACGTCGGTCCAGGTCCGCTCGGCGGCGGCCTGGTTCCGGCGGAGGAGCCAGTGGCCGGTCAGTACGGGCGTCATGGTGTTGGCGAGAAAGATCTGTGTCTCCGCGTCGCCGAGGTCCGCGCCAGGTCTGCGTGGCCCCTCCTTGGCGAAGTCGGCACGCGAACCGACCCATGGACCGAAGCCGTGCCAATGCCCTTCCCAGCGCATCTGCGTCCTTCTCTGTGCTGTGGACCGGCCGCCCCCGTTGCCGTTCGAGGGCGGCCGGAGCTGTTGCCAGGTGCCCTGGTCAGGCGGTCAGGCCCCGGTCCCGGACCCAGCCGAGTGCGAGGTTGTCCATCTCGCCGCCGGTCAAGCGCAGCTCGCTGCCCGCGCCGACCTGCTTGTTGTCGCGCACCACGTAGGCGTCGGCGACGCCGGGGATCGGGGCGACCTCGGCGCAGGTCTCGTTGTCGCCGCCGAGGTTCCCGCCGCAGTAGGTTGTGAACCGCGCGCCGTCGATCGGCAGCGCGTACAGATTCTGCTGGAACATGAGAGTGGACCTTCCGTGCTCTCGCATGCGCGAAGGTGCGGCCTCCGCATCCGTTATGTCCTACCTTGGTGCGATCACAAATCTGGGGCGACTCGCGGAACGGCGGGTACGGAGGTCCCCTCACCCTCGGTTGGCAGGGCTGCATCAGCTCGCCCCCTCAACAACGGGCCGGCGAGTTGCTCCCCAGGCCACGAACCTGTCGAACAGTTCCTCGGGCTCCGGGCCGTCGTGCGGGTTGAGCTGGTAGAGGTCGCGCATGGCCTCGTACATCAGGCCGGCGAGATAGATCGTCAGCCCGGGGACGTTCCCCCGGAACTCCACGGGCAGCAGCAGCCTGGCCTCACCGCACGGCCACGGCTGCCCGTCGACCCGGCAGAACCAGGTCGGTCGCGCCGGAGTGTGCGGAGTGTTCCCGCCTGAGCCGCCCGGGCGGTCGGCGTGCGGGCCACGGCCAGGCGTCGCGAGCTGGGTGGTCAGCACGGCCGACCACCCGACCGCCACGCCTGAGCCGGCGTCAGGAAGCCGGTCGGTCCGGGGCCATGGAGTGGAAGCGCCTGGGTCGGCTGGCGCATCCACCCGGGCAGCGGAGCGCCGCGCCGTCGCTGCGGCAGAACCGGAAGGACCATCGTCGGGCACTGGTACGGGTGCGTACGCACGTCGACCTCCGTCGGTTAGGGATCGGGAGGGGCCGCCCGCGCACGGGGGGATGTCACGGGCGGCCCCGGAGCAGAACCCGCCCCAGCTCTGCACGGCGTGAAGCAGATCCGCATGGGTGACAGTCTGGTGAGGACAGGACTACTGTCGGAAGGCATCGACGCTGGCCACGGCGGCGTCCTGGTGCGCCGATCCGGCCCCTGACGGCAGCGTGGCGATCTTGGTGAATCCCCTGGAGGTGACGTGGAACGTGAGCAGCCTTCCGACCTGCACGAGCTGATCCGCACTCAGCTTCGCCGGCTGCGGACGGCAGCGGGCATGAACCAGGAGGAGTTCGGCCGACGGTCGAACTACTCGGCATCCCTGGTGTCGGCGGTGGAGACCGGCACCCGCCCGGTCGACAGGCCGTTCGCGAAACGGGCGGACGAGGTCCTGGAGACCGGAGGCATGTTCGAGGAACTGCTGCGGACGGCCGAGGTGCTGCGCCAGCCCGCGTGGTTCCTGCCCTACCTGGAGGCCGAGCGCACCGCGAGGCAACTCCGGTGCTACCAGTCGACGCTGGTCCCGGGCCTACTACAGACCGAACGCTACGCCCGCGCGGTGATCCGATGTGACGACACCCTGACCGACGCCGGGGTGGAGCGACGGCTCGCGAACCGGATGGCCCGGCAGGCGGTCCTGGACCAGGAGGAGCCGCCGCAGTTCGTCGCGGTGATCGACGAGGTGGTGCTCCGGCGGGTCGACGAGCGCCTCCACGACGTGCTGGTCGAGCAGGTGCACCACCTGATCGACCTCGCCGAACGACCCAACATCAGCGTGCACCTCGTGCCTGTCGGCGTGGGGATGCACGCTGGTTTGACCGGCCCCTTCATCCTGGCAAGGAGCACGGACGATGGTTGGGTCGGTAATATCGAGACCCAACTCGGCGGAGTCCTCGCCGACAAGGACGAAGACGTCAATACCCTGCTGTCCAAATGGGAGACCGTGCGCAACGAGGCACTGTCTGGCCGGCAGTCGATCGAGCTGATGAAGGATTGTGTGAAGCCATGGATCTGAACGGCGCGACCTGGCGCAAGTCCACCCGCAGCGGCTCCAGTGGCGGCGACTGCGTGGAGGTCGCCGACAATCTGTCCGGCGTCGTGCTGGTGCGCGACACCAAGGACCGGGACGGCGGCACGCTGGCCTTCACCCCGGTGTCGTGGGCGAGCTTCGTCGGTCTGGCGAAGATGCTCGACCGGCACGCCTGATCCCGGTACGACGCGGAAGCCCTCGGTCGAACGACCGAGGGCTTCTCCATGCTCGGTGCGCACCATGCCCACAAGGCCGTCCACCGGCCGCGCACACCCGGATGTAAGGAGGGGTCCCCTGCTATGCACGAGGCGATAGCAGGGGACCCCTCCTTACATCTCGTCCGCACATCTCGTCCTTACATCTCAGGAGGAGTAGCCGCGGGTGGCGGCCCAGTGGGCGAGGTCGATGGTGGTCATCCAGTACGAGTAGTACGACGCGTTGGCCGAGTCAGCGATCTTGACCAGTCGACCGTCGTCCTCGTAGCCCACCACGGCGACATAGTGGCCACCGGGAAAGGAGTGCCAGCGGCCGCCCGTGTCGGTGGCGCTGCCGGCCACGTTCACCACGACACCGCGCCCGCCGGTGATCGCCTTCACCACGTCGGCCTGGAGCTGGTCCATCTGCGCCGGGGTGGCCGAGCCGCCCCGGAGCATCGTGGTCGAGTACGGCGCACCCTTGAGCGTGGCGTTGAGCACCCGGGTGGTGTCCAGGGCCGAGTTGGTGCCGGCGTACGTGGTGCCGAGCTGGGCGGCCAGGGAATCCTGGTCACGATTCACCCCGGCGGCACTGAGCGCGTTGCGTACCGCGGCCGGGCCGCAGTAGTACCCGGTGATCTGGGCCTGGAAGTCGTAGTCCAGGACCTTGCGCGCCGGTGGCTTCGGTGCGGCCTTCTTGCTGGTGACCACCGGCGAGGGGGCCGCCGAGGTGGCCTTCGGCGAGGGCGACGGCGACGGGACGGCGCTGCTCGGGACGGCGCTGCTCGGGACGGCGCTGCTCGGGACGGCGCTGCTCGGGACGGCGCTGCTGGGCAGGGTCGACGGGGGCGGCTCCACCCGGGTGTCGGCGCGGGAGACGGCGGTGTCGCCGCGCGACTCGGCGACGGCGGTCGTGGTGTGTGCGGTGGCCGGGGCGTCCTCGGTGCCGACGAGTACGGCACCGGCGCCGGTGGCCAGCGCCAGCGCGGCGGCCGAGGCGGCGGCGACCTGATAAGGGCGTTCGGTGGCCAGCCGGCGTAGCTGGCGCGTGACGGTCTGCTTCACGGAGTCCTCCACGGGGGCTCAGGGAGGCACGGCGAGTCGCTCCGGCGGTCAGCTCGACAGGTCCTGCCGAGGACCGCCCGAGTACGCGGACGGGCCGTGCGAGGGGTGTGCCCGGACGACCGGGCGGGGGCGGTGGCCGCTGTCAGCTGGTGGCCGACGGCCCGGTGGGCGCGGGCACCGCGGTGCCGTGGAGGAACAAGAAGGGGACCACGAGGGGCTGCACGAGAGGAAAGCTCCTTCCGACACCGCCGACCGGGTTAGCTGACGGGTTCGGGCGGGAAGTTGGCCCTACCGTGAGCCGATGCTCGCGGATTCACCCCAGTGGTGCGGTGGGTCCCCGGTTCGTGAGACCACGATTAGGCGGGTCGATGCGGCGTCGCCTCCTGCGATCGGGTACCGCATCGGACGGGCCGACACTACTGGCCGGCCATTCCCCTGCCAACCCATCCTGACCTGCTTAAACATGATCCAGCTTGCTGATTTTCGGGCGTTCGGTCATAGATGTCGCGCAACGGGACCGACGGCGATCGACGCAACGGGCGGTGACAACGGGACCACCCGCAGACAATGTCTCCGGGCATCGCGTCACGTCTCGGGCGTTTTTCACCTCGGCGTCCGCTCCGGCGAGCGATGTGACCGGACTCACTCGATCCGCCTCGTCGTACCCGGCCGTCAGCGAAACACAAAACAGCAGATCGGGCTGCCGACTACAACAGTCCAGCATGGACTCAACGGTGCTGGTTGCGGCAACTTGCGGTACTCGGCTCGTCGCCCGGCGCGCGCTGCCTCGGCGGCCCGGCAGGCTGCGGTGCGGACGCCTCTGCGGACTGCTGCGCAGGATCGGCGGCGGGCGGCGGGTGGGCCCCGGTGCGGCTCGGGGCGAGCCGTCGCATCATCGGCTGCTCCACGTAGCGGTGCAGCAGCGCGGCAAGCGCCAGGGTGAGCAGCAGGAACCCGATCACCGCCGGCACGCCCCACCAACCGGGCAGGCCGGTGCCCCAGTTCCCGGTGAGCCGCAGGATCGTCATGATCGCGAAGACGTGCACCAGGTAGAAGGCGAACGAGACCTCGCCCAGCCAGACCATCAGCCGGGAACGCAGCGGCGACCGGCGGCCGTGCACGTCGGCGTCCGCCGCCGCCGCGATCACCAGGACGTACGCCACCGACAGCAGCGCCGCCCAAAGCTCGGCCCGGATCCACTCCGAGGCCGCCACCCAGGTGGCAACGAAGATCACGGTGGCCATCGGCAGCCGGGGGCCGCGCCAGCGCCCACGCAACATCAGCTCGGCGGCGGCCACGCCCATCCAGAACTCCAGCGACCGCACCAGCGGGAAGATCTGGGTGAACCACCAGCGGCTCTGCTCCGGCACCAGCAACTGACCGGGCCAGAGCGCCAGGATCAGCAGCGGCACGGCGATCACCACGGCCCACAGCATCCACGGCTTGGCCCGGCGCACCAGCGGCAGCGCCAGCGGCAGGCACAGATAGAAGAACAGCTCGCAGGAGAGCGACCAGCTCACGTTGTTGACACTGTAGAAGTAGCCCGGTCGGGGATCCCACGCCTGGAGCAGGAACAGGTTCTCCAGCGCGGCCACCGGGTTGATCGGGTCGGCGAACCAGAGCGCCGCGAGCATGGCCAGCGCCCACATCACCAGGTGGTTCGGATAGATCTTGGCGAGCCGCCGACGCCAGAACCGGCGGCGGGAGTCACCGACGCGGGCCGACCAGACCAGCACGAAGCCGCTCAGGATGAAGAAGAACTGCACCCCGGACAGGCCCAGGGTGAAGATCTCGCCGACCACCGCCTGGTGACCCGGCTCGGCGATGATGCGCATGGTGCCGGCGTGGAACCCGAAGACCAGCAGCGCGGCGATCCAGCGCAGTCCGGTCAACGAGGGCAATCGGCTGGCGTCACCGCGTCGGGTGGTGGTGGGCGGCCTGTCGACGACGGTGGTGCTGGTCATTCCGGGCACCATACCGGTGCGGGCACTCCCCCTCGAACCGGGCGGGGAGGCCGGGCGGATGGGGCGGATGTGGCTCAGGTGTCAACGGGTCCCCCGGTGGCCTACTATTCCCGGGACTTGGATGAGCATCCACCCCGCCATCCGGCCCGGTGGCGCGTTGGGCAATGCCGAGGCGGGACCAGCACACCGACGAGAGGCAGAGTCAGCGATGCACCAACGGATCCTGATGCGGGCCCGGAAGGGTCCCTTCGACGTCAACTCGCCCGAGGAGACGTTCGAGCGGAACCTGATCGGTGAGAACGCCGGCAACCTGGTCTTCAGTCACGCCGCGAACAAGCTGCTGGCCACCCGTACCGCCACCATCACCCCCAACGGCTTCACCGTCAACATGCGGGACAGCGACCGGATCAACGAGGAGTACGACGTCTTCGTGGTCCCGCTGGCAAACGCGTTCCGGCGCAGCTACGCCCACCGGCTCGACGCGATGAGCCGGCTGATCGAGCGGCTGAAGATTCCGGTCGTGGTGCTCGGGGTGGGTGTGCAGACGAACGTCGACGGTGACCGGGAATACCTGCGGCCGATCGACGATCAGGTCAGCCGCTTCTGCCGGGCCGTCCTCGACCGTTCGCCGAGCATCGGCGTCCGGGGTGAGATCACCGCCGACTACCTGCGGACGATCGGCTTCTCCAACGTCGACGTGATCGGCTGCCCGTCGATGTTCCTGCACGGCGACACCCTGCCAGTGGACAAGCGCAAGACGTTCATCGGCCCGTACGACCGGATCGCGCTGACCGTCTCGCCGTACGTCAAGTCGATGGCTCAGATCATCAAGACGCACCACCAGCGCTACGAGAACCTGCGCTACATCCCGCAGGACCTCAAGACGCTGGGCACCCTGCTCTTCGGCGACGCTCCCGAGGACCGTGGCAAGAGCGGCGAGATCCCGATCCACACCACGCACCCGCTGTTCACCGAGGACAAGGTGCGGATGTTCGTCGACCCGTGGACCTGGATCGACTACCTCTCCGGGTTCGACTTCAACTTCGGCACCCGCATCCACGGCACCATCGTCTCGCTGCTCGCCGGTACGCCGGGCTTCCTCTTCGCGCACGACTCGCGCACCCTGGAACTGGCCCGTTACTTCGAGATCCCGCACCGGGTGATGCGGGACGTGCCGGCCGACGTGGACGCGGCCCAGCTCTACGACGAGGCCGACTACTCGGGCATGGTCAACGGCCACAAGCAGCGGTACGACACCATGCTCCAGTTCCTGAACAAGCACAATCTGGGCAACTCCTTCAGCGACGGCGACAGCGCGGCGGTGTTCGACGCCACCAGGCAGGCGACCGCCTTCCCGCCGGCCGTTCGCCCGGCGCTGGCCACCTCGCCCGAGGTGCTGGTCAAGCGCATCGAGTGGCTGCGCGACCAGGAGGCCGCACTCCGCGATCAGGCCCAGACGACGGCTCGGCCGGAGCGGATCCGCACCCGGATCAAGAAGGCGGTCCCCGGCTCGGTGCGCCGCATGCTCAACCGTTAGCCTCGCGCTGCCCGGCGTAGAGGCGTACCTGCGATAGTGCCTCGACTCGATCCGCGACGACATTCCGGCCGACCAGACGGCGGAGGTGGAACTGGTCGCGGTGGACGACGCGTCGCCGGACCGGTGCGGTGAGCTGCTGCGCGCGTACGCGGCCGAGCATCCGGACGTACGCGTGCGGCACCTGGAGACCAACGTCGGCGTTGGCACAGCGAACTGTTCGACCTGATGGTGAACCATTTCCTGGGAGCGCCCCTTCTTGGTGGCCGAGATGTCCGGCCACCACAACGGTGACCTGAGCCGCGCTCTGTCCATCGTGGACGCCGTGGCGGCGGCCGGCGCGCACGCGCTCAAGCTCCAGACGTACCGGCCCGACACGATCACCATCGACGTGGACACCCCGGCGTTCCGCATACGCCCGGCATCGGCGTACCGGTCGCGTCGGTGGCCCTCGGGGCGTGTTTCATCGAGAAGCACGTCACGCTGGACCGCGCCGACGGTGGGGTGGACTCCGACTTCTCCCTCGACCCGTCCGAGCTGGCCGCGCTGGTGGTCGAATCGGAGCGTGCGTACGCGGCGCTCGGCGGCACCGCCGTCGGCCCCACCCCCGCCGAGCGGGAGTGCCTGCGCTTCCGCCGCTCGCTCTACGTGGTGGCCGACGTGCGTGCCGGGGACGAGGTCACCTCGGACAACGTGCGCTCGATCCGGCCCGCCGGCGGCCTGCACCCGGTGGAGATCGACCGGGTTCTCGGCCGCCACTTCGCCACCGACGTCTCCCGGGGCACCCCGCTGAGCTGGAGCCTGATCTGACAGTCGGCCGTTGCCGCAAGACCGTTGGCATCCAGGTCGACCGCTGAGGGGTTTCCGACCGCGCCCGAAGCCCGCTCTGGCCTCGATCGGCTGGGGCGAGGCGGTCGGCGACACGACGGCACAGACGGTTCAGCTCGAAAGGCCCCGCACCGGAGGCGGAAGGCCCGGGACGACGGCGAAGGCGACAGTCACCACCAGGTCGGAAAGCGCGCCCCGGTCCACCGAGCCGACCGCTCCCTACGTAGCCCAGCACCCCACCCGCTTCTCCGTGGTGCGCCACGGCAACGGGGTCGGCAGCCGGGGCTCGGTGGTGCCGCTGTTCCGCCGTCTCGCCGCCGAGGGCCGCAGCCCGCCGATCACGGACAAGCGGATGACCCGGTTCTGGATCACCCCGGACGCCACCACGCCGCCCGGCCACCCGTACGCCGACCGCGCCCCCAGCCTGCTCTGGTCGGAGCAGGCCCTGCCAAAACCTGTGGCCGCCACCCGGCCCGGAGTCCCACCACGCCGACGCGACGGGCCGCCCCGGGACGAGGTCAGTCGCGGTCGATCTGGTGACCGACGACGGTCGGGCCGAGCATGACGGCGAAACCGGAACCGTCCCGACGCGGATCGGCGGCGGGCAACTCGACCGGCTCACCGTTGGCGGTGGAGCCGACCGGACGCGGACCGATCCAGCCCACGACCACGTCGGTCTCCCCCTTGAGGAACCGCTGGGCCCGCACCCCGCCGGTCGCCCGCCCCTTCACCGGGTACGCCGCCAGCGGCGTCACCTTCACCGTCCCCCCGGTGGAGGTGACCACCATCGGCTCACCGTGCTCCGGATCGTCGGTGCGCACCGCACCGAAGTGGACCACCTGCGCGTCACCCGGCAGGGCGATCCCCGCCATGCCGCCGCCCTTGAGCCCCTGCGGACGCACCGTGCCCGCCGGGAAACGCAACAGCGACGCCGCGCTGGTCAGGAACGCCAACGTCTCGGCACCATCGGTCAGCCAGGTCGCCCCGACCACCTCGTCACCCGCACGCAGCCCGATCACCTCGAACTCGTCCGAGCGCACTGGCCAGTCAGGAGCACAGACCTTGATCACACCCTGCCGCGTGCCCAACGCCAGGCCGGGCGAGCCCTCGGCGGTCGCACCGAGCGGCGCCAGCCCCACCACCGTCTCCCCCGGCGCCAGCGGCACCAGCTCGGCGGCGGACATGCCGCCGCGCAACGACACCGTGCCCGCCTGCTCCGGCAGCACCGGCAGCGGCAGCACGTCGACCTTGAACGCCCGACCCGCACTGGTCACCAGCAACACCCGGCCCCGGGCGGTGGAGTGCACCACCGCGCGTACCGCGTCGTGCTTGACCCGGCCGTGCCGACGCCGCCCCTCGGCGGCCTCCTCCGACTCGGCGGCGGTACGCGCCACCAGACCGGTCGCCGAAAGGATCACCTGGCACGGGTCGTCGGCCACCTCCAGCGGCCCGGCCGGCACGGACGCGGCCAGCACCTCCTTGAGGTCACCGTCGACCAGAGTCGTCCGGCGCGGCGCGGCGAACTGCTTCACCACCGCCGCCAGCTCGTCGGAGACGACCTTCTTGAGCACGTTCTCGTCGTCCAGGATGGTGGACAGCTCGGCGATCTCCCCGCGCAACTTCTCCTGCTCGGCCTCCAGCTCCAGCCGGTCGTACTTGGTCAACCGGCGCAGCGGAGTGTCCAGGATGTAGGTCGCCTGGATCTCGGAGAGTTTGAACTGCCGCATCAGGCCGCTCTTGGCCGCCTGGGCGTCCTCGCTGGCCCGGATCAGCTTGACCACCTTGTCGATGTCGAGCAGGGCGATCAGCAGGCCGTCGACCAGGTGCAGCCGCTCCTCCCGCTTGCGCTTGCGGTAGGCGCTGCGCCGGGTCACCACCTCGTAGCGGTGCGCCAGGAAGACTTCCAGCAGCTCCTTGAGCCCGAGGGTGCGCGGCTGACCGTCGACCAGCACCAGGTTGTTCACGCCGAAGGACTGCTCCAACGGGGTGAGGCGGTAGAGGTCGGCGAGCAGCGCCTGCGGGTTGACCCCGACCTTGCACTCCACCACCAGGCGGGTGCCGCTCTCCCGGTCGGTCAGGTCCTTGACGTCGGCGATGCCGGTCAGCCGCTTGGTCTTGTTCACCTCGTTGGTGATCGCCGCGATCACCTTCTCCGCGCCCACCCCGTACGGCAGCTCGACCACGGTGATCGCCTGACGTCCCCGGCTGCCCTCCAGCGGGCCGATCTCCACCTTGCCGCGCATCCGCACCACGCCCCGCCCGGTCTCGTACGCCCGGCGCACCTCGTCGAGGCCGAGCAGCAGACCACCGGTGGGCAGGTCGGGACCGGGCACGAACTCCATCAGCTTGTCGAGGGTGGCGTTCGGGTGCCGGATCAGCCAGCGGGCCGCCGAGACGACCTCGCCCAGGTTGTGCGGGATCATGTTCGTCGCCATCCCGACCGCGATCCCGGACGCGCCGTTGACCAGCAGGTTGGGGAAGGCGGCCGGCAGCACGGTGGGCTGGGTCAGCGAGCCGTCGTAGTTGGGCTCGACGTCGACGGTCTCCTCACCCAACTCGCCGACCAGCAGCATCGCCTCCCGCGACATCCGAGCCTCGGTGTATCTCGCGGCTGCCGGTCCATCGTCTTGGCTCCCAAAATTTCCATGCCCATCGATGAGTGGCGTGTTCAGCGAGAAGTCCTGCGCCAACCGCACCATCGCGTCGTAGATGGCGCCGTCGCCGTGCGGGTGATATTTACCCATCGTGTCACCGACGATGCGGGCCGACTTCACGTGCGCCCGGTCCGGCCGGTAGCCCTGCTCGTACATGGACCAGAGGATGCGCCGGTGCACCGGCTTGAGGCCGTCCCGCGCGTCCGGCAGGGCGCGCGAGTGGATGACCGAGAAGGCGTACTCCAGGTAGGAGTCGGAGACCTCGGTGACCAGCGGGTTGTCGACGATCCGCGCGCCGGCCCGGTCGAACGCGGAGTGGTCGACCTTGGTGTCCTTGCGGCGTGCCATGGCTCAGCTTTCCTTCCAGAACCCGGTGGTCAGGCGTCGATGGCGTCGCGGTCGACGCGGTCGGCGGAGTCGATCAGCCAGTTGCGGCGCGGCTCGACCTTCTCCCCCATGAGCAGGTCGAGGATCCGCTCGGCGGCGTCGACGTCGTCGATGGTGATCCGGCGTACCGATCGGGTGGCCGGGTTCATCGTGGTCTCCCACAACTCGTCGGCGTCCATCTCACCGAGACCCTTGAAGCGCGGCACCGGCGTGACGATCTGCTTGCCCGCCGAGGCGAGTTTGCGCACCGTCGCCTCCATCTCCGCCTGGGTGTAGGTGTAGATGGTCTCGGGGTTGCGCCCCTTGGTGGTGATCTTGTGCAGGGGCGGCATCGCCGCGTAGAGCCGGCCCGACTCGATCAGCGGTCGCATGTAGCGGGCGAAGAGCGTGATCAGCAGCGTCCGGATGTGCGCGCCGTCGACGTCCGCGTCGGCCATGATGAGCACCCGGCCGTAGCGCAACGACGACAGGTCGAAGGTACGCCCCGACCCCGCGCCGAGAACCTGCACGATGGCCGCGCACTCGGCGTTGTCGAGCACCTGCTGGAGGTTGGCCTTCTGCACGTTCAGGATCTTGCCCCGAATCGGAAGAAGCGCCTGATACTCCGAGGTGCGGGCGACCCGTGCGCTGTTGTGGACGAAGACGCCCGCCTCCAGGGCGAAGTTGTGGTAACCCTCGACGGTGAGGTCGTACACGTCCGCCGTCTCGTCGAGCGGCTCGACAGACACGACCTGATGATTGAGGAGGGCGGCTGCCTCGCGTAGCCGGGCGAAATCGCCGTCGTAATACTGGCGCGAATGACGCCGACCGAACTCCGGGTTGTCCTCGTGCCACGCCAAGACCGCATGGCGCTGACGGTCCCGTTCAGCAGGATCGGCATACTGCTCGATCGTCTTCCGGGAATCGTCATCACTGAGCGCGGCGTACCAGTCCTGGAATGCCCTCTCCAACTTGGCCCGGAAGGCAGGGTCGTAACCCTGTAGCTTCTGCCCGGCCCCCTTGCTGGACAGGCTGCGGTAGAGCGGCATCAGTGAGTCACCGGACACAAGGTGATCGGCTCGTCGGTAGGAGCCGTCACGCAGCCGGAAAAGGTGATCCGGGGTACACCGGACCGACTCCCCGTTGTCGAGTGTCACCCGCACCAGCGACGCATTCCGCTTCGTCAGACGCGGCTCAACAAGCGGTGCGACGACCACCCGGCCAGCCTTGTTCGTGGTGTAGCCGAAGTGGGTGAGACCTTGCTTCCAGTCCTCGGCGAGATCGGCGAACGAGCGGCTCACCCCGGACGCCAACGCGACCATCGTCTCACCGGTGAAGCAGCCCAATGCGCTGTCTCCCTCGACGATGAACAGCTCGCTGCGGTCCACCCCGGTCGCGCGGCAGTCGACCAGCTTGGGTGGCATGGACGCGCCCTCCAGGGCGGTCTTGCGCCGGGCGGCGTCCTTCTGCTGTTTCTGGGTCAGCCGCACCCGGGCCGCGTCGACGATCTTCTGGAGGACCGTCCGGGCCTCGGTCTTGGTCCTGCGGTCGTCCAACCAGGACTTGACATGCTGCTCGACCAGGCCCTGCACCACCTTCACCACACCGGCGGTGGAGAGCTCGTCCTTGGTCTGCGAGGTGAACTGCGGCTCGGGCACCCGCACGTGCACCACCGCGGTCATGCCCTCCAGGACGTCGTCCAGCGTGGGCGCGTCCTCCTTGGCCTTGAGCAGGCCCCGGGTGTTGCGTACCGCGTCGGCGAGGGTACGCGCCAGCGCCCGTTCGAAGCCCTTGCGGTGGGTCCCGCCGTGCGCGTTGCGGATGGTGTTGGTGAAGCACTCGACGGTGCGCTCGTATCCGGTGCCCCAGCGGAAGGCGACCTCGATCTCGGCGCGCCGCTGCACGTTGGACTGCATCACCCCGTTGGCGTCGGCGGCGTTCTCCCGGTACGTCCCCTCGCCGGTGACCAGCAGGGTGCCGGAGACCGGCCGGTCACCGGTCGGGGCGAGGAACTCCACCATGTCGGTGAGCCCGTTCGGGTAGTGGAACCGCTCCTCGGTCGGCTGTTCGCCGGTGCGGTCGCGCAGGGTGTAGCTGACCCCGGGGACCAGGAACGCGGTGTGCCGCAGCTTGGCGCGGACCGTGTCGTGGTCGAGGGCGGCGCCGGTCTCGAAGTAGCGGGGGTCGTACCAGTAGCGGATCGAGGTGCCGGTGCGCTGGCCGCGCTTGACCGCGCCGACGACCTGGAGCCCCGGCCCCGGGGTGAAGGACGCGTCCGGGCCGTCGCCGTCGAAGATGCCCGGCACGCCGTGCCGGAACGACATGGTGTGCACCTTGCCGCCCCGGCGGACGGTGACGTCGAAGCGGCGGGAGAGCGCGTTGACCGCCGAGGCGCCGACGCCGTGCAGGCCGCCGGAGGTCTTGTAGCCGGCGCCGCCGAACTTGCCACCCGCGTGCAGCCGGGTGAGGACCAGCTCGACGCCGGAGATGCCGGAGCGGGCGTGCACGTCGGTGGGGATGCCGCGCCCGTCGTCGTCGACCTGCACCGAGCCGTCGGCATGCAGGATGACCTCGATCTTCGTGGCGTGACCGGCCACCCCCTCGTCGGTGGAGTTGTCGAGGATCTCGTTGACGAGGTGGCCCACGCCACGGCTGTCGGTGGACCCGATGTACATACCGGGCCGCTTGCGGACGGCGTCCAACCCCTCGAGGTGGGTGAGGTCGTCGGCCCCGTACAGGGTCTCAGGCTCTGCGGTCAACTGGTCGTACTCCCCGGTCTCGGCGATGTGCTGCACCGCACCGTCGGCGGTCGGCCCGGCGCGGGCACGCCGCAGCGAGCGTAGCCGCACGCCCCGACAAGCCGAGCGGACACCCACGCGGCACGCCGCGTGGCGGCGCTGCTGGTGGACCTTGCCGCGGTCAACGTCGGGGGGTCCGGTGTTATGCCCGGCC
Source organism: Micromonospora craniellae (assembly GCF_014764405.1). Classification (NCBI taxonomy): domain Bacteria; kingdom Bacillati; phylum Actinomycetota; class Actinomycetes; order Micromonosporales; family Micromonosporaceae; genus Micromonospora; species Micromonospora craniellae. The sequence goes on from NZ_CP061725.1 coordinate 732,077, forward strand.
GTCGGTGCGGGTGGCGCGGGGGTGGGCATCAGGTGTCCCTGGCGTCCCGGTGCCCCTCATGTTTCCCATGGTTGACGTGCGTCACACCCGCGTGATGTCATCACCGCCCTAGAGGATCTTTCATATTTCCATGAACGGGTCGCCGAGAAGTGCGCCAACCGCTGACCACGCTGCGCGAGGTGGACGCCGACGGCCAGCACCGGGTGGTGTCGCAGGACTACACCAACCCGCTGCCGCTGGACCTGGAGGCCGGGTACCACTCCGAGGACAGCCGGGACGACACCCGGGACAAGTTCCGTGCCCTGGGCGCCGAGCGGTACGCGGCCGGCTGCCCGATCCACCGGGCCAGCCTGGCACCCGGGTGGCACCCGAACGCCGCCGGACACCAGGTGCTCGGCCAGTGCCTGACCGGCGCGGCCACCACCGCCGCCCGCTCGGTGGCCTGCGTACGCGCCGCGAACGGCGCGATCACCGTCTCCTGAGCCGCACCGACGGGCCGTCCCGACGCGACCATCCACGCGTCCGGGCCCGGTACTACCGGCTGTTCGCCGCCGCGCTGCGCGACGCCGGGCTGGCCGTCGTCGTCGCCGACCGTCGGTGCCCGGGCGGGTTGGGTCGCGGCGATTAGCCGGTGCGGACCGGGGTAAGCCGCAGCGCCCGACACGGCGGAGGGGGACCTGATGTCTGACAGCCACACCACACTGCGTTCGATGCACGATCTGGGCCTGGCGGCCTGGTTCGGCGGCTCCCTGATGGGAGCGTTCGGCGTCAACGGCGCCGCGACCCGCATCGACGACTCGACCAAACGACTTCCGACGGCCTCGGCCGGCTGGACCCGGTGGACGCCGGTCAACGCCGCCGCGATCGGCGCACACCTGGCCGGCGCGGTCGGCGAACTGGTGACCGAGAGCCCACGGATGGCCGCCCAGCGGGGCGTCGGCCGGGCCAGCACGGTGAAGACCGCGCTGACCGTCGGCGCGCTCGCGGTGACCGGCTACAGCCGGCTGCTCGGCATGCGGCTGGCCAAGGCCGGCACGCCGTCGGTGCAGGGGGTCACCGAGCCCAACGGGCAGACCCCGGCGCACGTGGCCGCCAGCCAGCGGCAGTTGAAGATGCTCCAGTGGGCCATCCCGGCGCTGACCGGGGCGCTGATCGTGGTCACCGCGTACATGGGCGAGCAGCAGAAGCCGGGGCAGGTGCTGCGTGGGATCCTCGGCCGGGCCAACGGCCTGACGCACGCGCCGGGCCGGATGGGCAAGGGCGCCGGCGGGATGGCGGCGATGCACGCGGTCCGGCGGCACATGGCCATGAACGGCCGCTGACGGCCGACCGGCAGGGTTCGGGGCGGTGGAGCCGACCCGTACGCCCGAGGCCGGGCCGGGCGCGCCACCGGACCCGGCGCCGCCGAGGCGGCCGTTCCCGGACGACGTGGCCGGCGAGGACCTGCCGGACAACGCGTTGGAGGAGGCGACCGGCATGCACACGGAAGGGTCCTGGCACGGCTGACCCGGTGCCCGCCGCCAATTCGGCGGGCACCGGGCCGTCCGGTCAGGACGGCGCGCTGGAGGGCCGGGGCGGTCATCGTGCCCTGAGGGGTGGCCCGCCTACAGTGATCATGTGGTCGCCGCGCTGGAGCTCTATCTGGACACCGTCGCCACCCGCCGGATCCGGGTGCTGTGGGACGCCCTGGAGGCCGAGGGGGTGCAGAGCCTGCGGTCCCTGCTGGAGCAGCGGCACCGGCCGCACGTCTCGCTGGCCGTCGCGTCGCGTCTCGACCCGGAACAGGTGGCGGCGGCGCTGGCCGGCACCACCGTGGCCGCACCGCTGCGGTTGTCGTTCCAGCACGCCGGCCAGTTCGTCGGCCGGGTGCTCTGGCTGGGCCCGGCACCCACCACGGCGCTGCTGGCGCACCACCGGCTGGTGCACGACCGGCTCGCCGCCGCGGGCGTCGAGCTTGTCGAGCACTACCGGCCGGACCGCTGGGTGCCGCACTGCACGCTGTCCATGCGGGTGCCGAACACGCTGATGGCGATCGCGGTCCGCCGCTGCCTGGAGGTCCTGCCGCTGGAGGCCACCGTGGTCGGTGCGGCGCTGACCGATCACGCCCGGGGCATCTCGCACCCGCTGCTCTGACCGCCGCGCCGCCACGGCTCAGCCGGCGGCGCGGCCGTGCCGCCAGTAGCCCATGAAGGCCACCGCCCGACGGTCCAGGCCGCACGCGGTGACCAGGTGCCGGCGCAGGGTACGGATGACGCCCGCCTCCCCCGCCAGCCACGCGTACAGCGGCGCGGACGGCAGTGCCTCGGGTACCTCCCAGAGGATCGCGCGGTCCACGTCCACGTCGTCGACGAGCTGACCGATCGACACGCCCGCCCCGACCGGCACCGCCCGGGACAGCAGCTCCTGCGCCGCGGCCTCCACGGCGGGGACCAGCCGGGCACCGTACGCGTCACCGTCGCGCGACAGCCAGGTCACCTCGACGCCGGACGGCGCCACCAGCGGCAGCACGTCCGCCGCCGACGGCACCTCCAGCAGCACCCGGCCCCGGGCGTCGGACGGCAGCCGCTCGCAGATCCCGCTGATCGCCGGCACCGCCGTCTCGTCCCCGGCGAGCAGCAGGCGACCGGTGGACGGCGGCCGGAACTCCCGTCCGCCGTGGTCGCCGTCGTACCCGGCGTCCGGGCCGGCGATGGCGATCTCGTCACCGGGGCGTACCCGCCGCGCCCACCGGGTCGCCGGGCCGGAGTCGCCGTGCAGCACCAGGTCGACGTCCACCTCGCTGAGGTGGGGGCGGACCGCCCGCACGGTGTAGGTGCGGATCGGGTTGCGCAGGTGCTCCGGCAGTGCCCGCCACTGCGCGTACCAGTCCGGCCCCTGGGGCAGGTCCGCCCCGCGCTGGCCGGGCAGCGGCAACGTCAGCTTGATCCGCTGGTCGTAGCCGTTGTCGGCGAAGCGGTCCAGGTCCGGGCCGGTGAAGGTGACCCGGACGAAGGAGGGGCTGAGCCGGTGTACCGCGCGGACCTCGACGGCGAACAGCCGCCAAGGCGTGATCGGCAGGGTGTGGGTCATGGTGCCTTCCTGGTGCGGACCGGTGGCGCGACGGCGCGTCACCGGGATTGGGGTGCGGCGGCGCGTGAACGCCACAGCAGCCAGACGAAGTACGGGGTCCCGATCATGGCGGTGACCAGGCCGGCGGGGATCTGCGCCGGAGCGATCACGGTGCGGCCGAGGGTGTCGGCGAGACTGACCAGGGCCGCGCCGAGCAGCGCGGCGACCGGGAGCACCCGGCTGTGCCGACCGCCGACGAGCGCGCGGGCGGCGTGCGGGGCGACCAGGCCGACGAAGCCGATCACACCGACGGCCGAGACGGCGGTCGAGGTGAGCAGCGCCGCCGCGCCGAGCGCGATCAGCCGGGTACGTTCCAGGCGGACGCCGAGCACCCGGGGGGTGTCGTCGTCCAACGCCATCAGGTCCAGTTCGCGGCGGGCGGCGACCACCGCCGGGGTGAGCACCAGCAGCGCGATCGCCACCGGCAGCACCTGCGTGGCGGTGCGCCCGTAGGTGGAGCCGGAGAGCCAGGTGAGCGCCTTGCCGGTGTTCCAGGGGTCGAAGGCCACGATCATGAAGGTGATCATCGCCATGCCGCCCTGCCAGGCACCGAATCCGATCAGGACCAGCCGGTCGGAGCTGAGCCCGCCGCGCCAGGCCGCGCCGTAGACCAGGGCGAAGGCGAGCATCGCGCCCAGCCCGGCCACCCCGGACACGGCCCACACCCCGGCCAGCGGCACGAAGGTGAGCAGCGAGACCGCGCCCAGGCCGGCGCCAGCGGTGATGCCGAGGATGCCGGGCTCGGCCAGCGGGTTGCGGCAGACCGCCTGCACGGTGGTGCCGGCCACGGCCAGCGCCGCGCCGGCCAGCATCGCCGCGGCGACCCGGGGCCACCGCTGGTCCAGCACGAAGGTGTACCCCGGCCCGGTGGTGCCGTTGACCCAGTTGACGATGTCGCCGAACAGCACCCAGGTGTCCCCGGCGAACATGCCGAGCAGCACCGCCCCGCCGGTGACCGTGGCCGCCACGGCGACCACGGTGCGGTGGAAGGCGGCGGAGCGTACGGCCGCGTGACCGCCCGGCGGGCGGCGGGTCGGTCCGGCGTCCCGGTGCCGCCGGGCCAGCCAGATCAGGATGGCCGCGCCGAGCAGGGTGGTCACCACGCCGGTGGGGATGTCCACACCGGCCTGGCCGCCCATGACGGCCCGCAGCAGCACGTCGGAGCCGAGCACGATGATCACTCCGGCGATGCCGGAGAGCGGCAGCAGCACCCGGTGCCGGTGCACGCCGGGCACCATCGACCCGAGCAGCCGCACGATCACCGGCGCGCACAGGCCGACGAAGCCGACCGGCCCGGTGAGGGTCACCGCCGAGGCGGAGAGCAGCACGGCCAGCACCGTGACGATCAGCCGGGTACGGCGTACGTCGAGGCCGAGCACGGTGGCGGTGTCGTCGCCGAGGGCGAGGATGTCGAGGCGGTGCCCGAGCAGCATCAGTGCCACGACGGCGATGCCGAGGACCGGGGCGAGCTGGGTGAGCGCGTTCAGGTCGCTCTGCACCAGCGAGCCGTTGCCCCAGGCGAACAGGCCGATGGTGGCCTGCTCGAAGAGCAGGAGCAGCAGCATGGTCACCGAGCTGAGCGCCAGGGCGGTGGCCGAACCGGCGAGGATCAGCCGGGTGGTGCCGGCCTGCCCGCCGGAGGACATCGCCATCACCAGGCCGGCTGCGGCGAGCCCGCCGCAGAAGGCGAGACCACCGGCGGGCAGCACGGGCAGTGCGATACCGAACGCGGAGACCGAGACGATGGCCAGGTGCGCGCCGGCGTTGACGGCGAGGGTGTCCGGCGAGGCCAGCGGGTTGCGGGCGATCGACTGGAGGGCCGCACCGGCGAAGCCGAGGGCGACACCGATGGCCAGCCCGGCGAGCAGTCGGGGTACCCGGGAGGCGACCAGCACCCGGGCCGTCTCGTCGTCGCCGCCGGTGAGCAGCCGCAACAGGTCGAGTGCGCCGACGGCGGAGGTGCCCTGGGTGAGGTGGACACCGGCGACCACCAGCAGCAGCACGATGCCGGCGATGAAGGCCCCGACGACGCGGGGGGCCGAGACCCGCCCGGCCGGAGCCGACCCGAGGGCCGGCTCCGAGCGCGGGGGGGCGGACAGCGCGGTCACACCGCGTAGGTGTTGACGAACTGGTCGATGTACTGCTTGCCGGAGAGCGGCCCGCCGAAGGTCCAGATCCCGTCCGGCATCCGGTGCAGGTTGCCCTGCGCGACGAAGGGCAGCGACTTCCAGATGGCGTTGCCGGCAAGGCCGTCGGCGAAGACGTCGTCGCCGTCCGAGGCGTTGTAGAAGAAGTGCAGGTCCGGGCTCTTGAGCACGGTCAGGCCCTCGACGTCGGTCTGGCCCAGGCCCCACGCCTCGTCGACCTCGCCCTGCCAGGCGTTGGTGAGGCCGAGCTGGATACCGATCTGGGAGACGAGCGCGCCCTGGCCGAACATCCGGATGCTGACCGTGCTGCCCTCCTTCCAGCCGTCGGCGATGGCGAACGGCTTGCCGGCGGCACCGGCGTCGGCGATCTTCTTCTTGCCGTCGGCGATCGCGGTGTCGAAGTCGGCGAGCAGCTTCTCCGCCTCGGCGGTCTTGCCGACCGCAGCGGCGATCATGTTCACGTCGGCGCGCATCCGGCCGAGGTTGTCGGTGGCGTCGCTACCCTTGGTGACGACGACCGGGACGTACTTCTCCAGCTGTGCGATCGTGCCGGCGCCGCGGTCGTCCGTCATCACCACGAGGTCCGGCTCCAGCGCGACGATGGAGTCGACGCTCGGCTCGCCCCGGGTACCGACGTCCTTGACGTCCGCGTCGAGCTTGGCGGCGGTGACCCAGGTGGCGTAGCCCTTGGGGTCGGCGACACCGACCGGCATGACGCCGAGGCTGACGAGCATCTCGACCTCGCCCCACTCCAGGCCGACGACCTTGGTGGCGGGCTTGTCGAGCTTGACCTCCTTGCCCCGGCTGTCGGTCACGGTGACCGGCCCGCCGGCGGCGGAGGGGGTGGAGTCGGGTGCGGAGGCGTTCTCGGTGGTGCCGCAGGCGGCCAGCGCCAGGACGGCGGCGGCGGCGACCAGGGCCGTGACACGGGTACGGGACATGATGTTCTTTCTCGGGATGGATTCTCGGGCCGGTCTGGGTTTCAGACCGGGATGCGGGTCAGGTGCCGACCGACGGGGCGGGTGGTCACCAGGCCAGTGACCGGATCGACGACGACCTCGATCCGGATCCCGTAGGTCTCGGTCAGGTCGTGTTCGGTGAAGACCTCGGTGGGGGTTCCGGTGGCGCGGACCCGACCGCTGTGCAGCAGCACCACCTCGTCGGCCACCGCGGCGGCCTGGTTGAGGTCGTGCAGCACCACGCCGACCGCGACGCCGTGGTCGTCGGCGAGGTCACGCATCAGGTCGAGGATCTCGACCTGGTAGCGGAGGTCGAGGAAGGTGGTCGGCTCGTCGAGCAGCAGCACCGGGGTGTGCTGGGCCAGGCAGGTGGCGAGCCAGACGCGCTGCAACTCGCCGCCGGACAGCTCGTCCACCGGCCGGTCGGCCATCGTGGTGACCCCGGTGACGTCCATCGCACGGGCGATCGCGGCGGGACCGTCCGGGTCGTCGGCGCGCCACCGACCCCGGTACGGGTGCCGACCGTAGCCCACCACGTCACGGACGGTGACCCCGTTGGGCACCGGCCGGCTCTGGGCGAGCAGGGTCACCCGGCGGGCGTACTCCTTGGCGGGCAGGCCGGCGGCGGCGGTGTCGTCAGCGAAGAGCACCGCGCCGCTGTCGATCGGGTGCAGCCGCGCCAGCGCCCGCAGCAGGGTGGACTTACCGCTGCCGTTCGGCCCGACGAGGGCCGTCACCGCACCGGGGCGGAGCGTGATCCCGGCACCGTGCACCACCGGTGTGCCGTGGTAGCCCAGGTGGAGATCGGCTCCACGCAGGCTCTGCTCGACGTCGTTCGACGCCAGTGCGCGCGACATGCGGTTAGGCTAACCTAACCTAACTCACTGTCAAGGTGGGGCCCCGACACCGTCGGACGACCCGGCCCGGTCGACGCGACTCGATGGGCTGCCGGCGCGCTGCCGCCCGAACAGACTACTGCGACACCTCGGCGGCAGCCCCCACGGTCGAGGACCGTGGTCGGCCGCCGGCCGGTGCGGAATCGGTACCGGGGTGGGAGGACAGACGAACGCGAGCAGCGGTAGCGTTGCGCGTCATCGCAGCCGGGCCGCCGGTGTGGCGCTCGCGACGTACGGAGGATGGGGCATGTCCATCGGCGAGGAACCGTTCGCAGCCCGCGACGACCTGGCCTCACGGCCGAACTTCGAGGTCACCCTGCGGGGGTACGACAAACGACAGGTCGACCGCTACGTCGAGCAGGCGGACACCCGCCTCGCGGCCATCGCCGCCGACCGGGACCGGGCCACGTCGCACGCACGGGAGCTGACCGGCAAGCTCCAGGCGTTCCAGGTCGAGGTGACCGAGCTGCGCCAGCGGCCGACCCAGATGGACCGGGCGTCCTTCCGCGAACTGGGTCCGATGGTCGACCAGATCCTGGACCTGGCCGAGAAGCAGGCCACGGCCATCGTGGACACCCACACGCAACGGGCCACCAAACTCCAGGCGGAGGCCGAGAAGACGCTCGCCAACGCGCGCGAGCGGACGGTCAAGGCACTGGCCGACCTCGACGAGGAACTGGCCGCCCGGCGGGCCGAGCACGACAAGACGTACGAGGAGAAGCGCGCCACGGCCGAGGCGGAGCTGGCCGAGACCCGCGAACGGGCCGAGAAGCTGCGCGCCGAGGGTGAGGCCGCGCACGAGCGTGCCCAGCAGGAGGCGCAGCGCATCGGTGAGCAGTGCCGCCAGCAGGTCGAGCAGACCCGCTCGGCGGCCGAGGCGCTGACCACCTCCGCGCGTACCCAGATCCATCAGGAGATCCAGGCGGCCCGGGCAAAGAGCCAGCAGGAACTGACGCAGTGGCGGACCACTGTGGAGGAGGAGCTCGCGGAACGGCGTGCCAACGCCGAGGAGGACCTGACCGAGCAGCGGGCGGCGGTCGAGCGCGAGCTGGCCGCCCAGCGTTCCGCCGCCGAGCAGCGCGTCAGCTCGATGATCGCGGACGCCCAGCAGTACTCCGCCGAGATCCGCAAGCGCGCCGACGAGCAGGCGGCCGAGACCCGCAAGTTCAGCGACGAGCAGGCCGCGGCCGCCGAGGAGCAGTTGCACGCCGTCCAGCTCCAGGTCGGCGAGCAGCAGGAGGCGCTGGCCCGGTTGCAGGAGGAGCTGGACGGCGCCCGGCAGCAGCTCGGCGAGACCCGGCGGGACAAGGACGCCACCGACGCCGAGCTGGCCCGGCTGCGCCGGCAGGTGGAGGACACCGGCCGCGACCTCTCGGCGGAGAGCCAGCGGCTGGACGAGGTGCGCCGGGCCGCCGAGGCGGCCGAGCGGCACGCCAAGGAGACCCGGGCCCGGGTGCAGCGGGAGGCCAAGCGGGTCGCCGACCTGGCAGCGGCGGCGGTCATGGCCGCGGCGGCCGGCGGCACCGAGACCGCCGAGTACCCGATGGTGGGCGCCCGCCCGGCCGCCCGGGTCAACGGTGAGCCGACCCCGGCGACCGGCGCGAATCAGGCCGGCGACGGTCGCGTCCCCGACGGTCACGAGCACGGCACGCCGGAGCGGCAGACGGCAGGCGATTCCGCCGCCTCGGGCCCGCAGGGCACGCCCGCCGGTCCGGACGCCCTCCGTCCCGGCGCGGGCCCGGACGGCCCTCGTGCCGGTGTCGGCCCGGACGGCACCGCGCCCGTCGGCCCGGAGGGCGTCGGTCCGGCCGAGGACCGGTTCGGCCGAGGACCGGCGGAGTCCGATCCGGCGGCGTTGACGGACCCGGTGGCGCGGGCGGCGGCGGTCGTCGCAGCCGGCGGGAAGGCCGGCATCGACTGGTTCGCCGGACCGCCCGGAACCGCCGAGGAGGTGGCCGGGCACCCGGTCGCCACGGTCAACGGCACCGCGCCTGAGCCCACCGCACACTGAACACACCACGGGCGGGTCGGTGCGGGGCACTCCCGCTCCGGCCCGCCTGTCGGTTGACCGTGGTCAGAACGGTCGGCGCGGCAACCAGCCGAGGAACCGGTCACGAGCGTGGGCCAGCGGCAGCCCGGGCAGGTCCCGGGCGGCGGCGAGCAGGCACGACCCCAGGTAGACGGCGAGCGCGGCCCGTGCCCCGCCGAACTCCGCCAGCAACTGGCTCTGCTTGACCGCGCACGGCCACTCCTGGCCGCACCCGGTGCAGGTCCAGGCGGGCGGCGAGGGCAGGTGTTCCGGCGGTTTCGTCGAGCGGTAGCGGGCGCCTGCGCTGTTGCCACGGCTGGCGAGCGGACGGACCACCCGGACCGGGGCGTCCGGCTCCGGACGGCGGGGAGCGAACAGCTCCCGCCGGGCCAACCCCAGCGCGCCACCGGCGCGTACCAGTGCGTCCGGCCCGGGCCGGTGACCGACCAGCGCCCCCAGCAGATGGTGTCCCAGCAGATCGAACGCGTCGGGCCCGAGGTCGAGTTCCCGACACAGCCCGATCAGTCGCAGCGGTGTCGCCACCCGTTGCGTCACCAGCGCCGCGCGCAGTACGTCACGTAAACCGTCTCCCAGTGCCCCCAGTCGGCTCCCCACGATGCCGGTCAGGATCGCCTCCCCGGTGATCCGCCGAAGCGCTTCAGCGGTCGCCCGACGGACGATGTCAGTCGAGTCCCTACCCTCCAACACCCACCCCTCTCACCCGTACGGTCGAGCGGCTACCTCTTCCTCGGACACCCCTGGCGTGATCGCGGGATCGAAAGCTCCCGTCTTCGGCAACGATCGACCAGCGGCCGACGCGACGCGCCGACCGCCTGATGCCCATCGACCCCGGCCGGCGCCACAATCGCCGCATGCGGCGTTCGCTCGTCGGGCGGGACGACCTGTTCGACCTGGCCTGGCGCGCACTGGGTGAGCCCGGCCCGGTGCTGCTGGAGGGGCCGGCCGGAATCGGCAAGACGGCCCTGTTGCGGACCCTGGTCGCCGAGGCGACCCGGTCCGGATGGCAGGTGCTCACCTGCGCGCCGACCGAGTGCGAGGCCGACCTGCCGTTCGCCGCCCTCGCCGACCTGCTCCGCCCGCTGGCGGACCTGGTGGTGGACCTGCCGCGTCCGCAGCGCGCCGCCGCCGAGGTGGTGCTGCTCACCGGCGACAGCGACGAGACGTTCGACGAACGGGTGGTCGGCGCGGCGACCCGGGCCCTGTTGGAGGCGCCGCTCGGGCTCGACGCCGGTCCGAGCCGGCTGACCCGGCTGACCCTGACCCCGCTCGACGTGGCGACACTGCATCAGGTGCTGCGGGAGCGGATCGGTGCTCCGCTGAGCCGCCCGCTGCTCGCCCGGATCGCCCGGGAGGCCGCCGGCAACCCGCTGGTCGCCATCGAGGTGGCCCGCGCGGTGCAGCGCCTGCCGGAGCCACCCGAGCCGGGGCAGGACCTGCCGGTGACCGCCTCCATCGCCGACGAACTGTTCGTCAGCCCCAAGACGGTCGAGACGAACATCTCCCGGGTCTACCGCAAGCTGGGCATCTCCCGCCGGGCCGAACTCGGCGCCGCGCTCACCCGCACCCGGGTGTCGGCAGCGGGCGTCGAAAGCTAGGGAAACACCGGATTCCTTCGCGGCCCGGCGATCGTAGCGTCGAGACGTCACCCGGCGGTCGGCCGAAGAAGGGAGCAGGACACGTGCGGCGAATGATCCTGCCCGCGCTCTGCGTGGCGGTGCTCGCGTTCACTCGCGCCGCAGGTGGACGCCTGCGCGCTGGTCACTCAGGAGGAGGCCGAGAAACTCGCCGGTACGCCCCTGGAGGAGCCGGTGTCGGTACGGGAGACCTGCACGTACACCGGACCGGTTTCGGGACCGCTGGCTCAGGTGGAGGTCTTCGTCAGCGTCTCCGGGACCTGGGTGGCGGTCCGGCTGGTCCGGCTCGACGACCCGGCCGGCTACGCGAAGCGGCTCACCGACGTGGCCCGGACGGTGGCCGGGCGGTTGTGACGCGCGGCGGGGCCGGTCAGCCGCGATCGGGCTGGTCCCCGGGTGCCGTGGGGCCGGCCTCCTGCTGGCGCGCGAAGTGCTTCCGGACCGTCTCGCTCGCCTGCGGCTCCGGGCAGCCGAGGCTGCGCAGCAGGTCGGTGGCGTCCAACGTAGTGCACCGCTGCGGGCAGCCCGACCGGCACCGGTTCGTGGTCCATCCGGCGCGGTGCACCCGCCTGCGGCGACCCGACCGGCCCTACCTGCGCAGAAGCAGTCAATATCAGCCGCAGTCGATTGACAAAGTTGTAGATCCCAACTTATGGTGCGAGCCGGCCGGACGTTTCCGGTGGTCCCGGCGGCGCTCGGCCAGCACCCGTCGACACCATCACCACACCAAGGAGCGTCATGGCCGGGCTGAGAAACACACTACGCAGGACACGATGGCGGTTCGGCCTGGTCACCAGCGGGATAGCGGTGTTACTGGCCGGCGTCGGCCTGGTCAACGCGGGCGCGGCCCACGCCGCCGCAGGCTGCCGGGTGGTCTATTCCGCCCCCAGCCAGTGGCCCGGCGGCTTCACCGCCAACGTCGACCTGACAAACCTCGGCGACCCGGTCAACGGCTGGCGGCTGACCTGGACGTTCCCCTCCGGCCAGCGGGTGACCCAGGCGTGGAACGCCACCGTCACCTCGTCCGGCAACGACGTGACGGCCACCAACGTCGGCTACAACGCCGCCATCGGCACCAACCAGAGCGTCTCCTTCGGCTTCAACGGCAGCTACACCGGCACCAACACCGCGCCGACGTCGTTCGCGCTCAACGGCGTCACCTGCACCGGGAGCGTCGGCCCGACCACCCCGCCGCCGACCACCCCGCCCCCCACCACGCCGCCGCCGACCACCCCGCCGCCGACCGGTGACGCGATGGCGTACGTGGCCGCGATGCAGCCCGGCTGGAACCTCGGCAACACCCTCGACGCGGTCGGCGACGACGAGACCGCCTGGGGCAACCCCCGGGTCACCGCGGCGCAGCTCGACGCCATCCGGGCCCAGGGCTTCAACAGCATCCGACTCCCGATCACCTGGAGCAACCGGCACGGCCCCGCGCCCTCGTACACGATCGACGCCGCCTGGTTGAACCGGATCAAGGAGGTCGTCGGCTGGGCGCTGGACGACGGCTTCTACGTAATGATCAACATTCACCACGACTCGTGGCAGTGGATCCACGAGATGCCGACCAACCGCACCACGGTCCTCAACCGCTACAACGCGCTCTGGACCCAGATCGCCGCCGCGTTCCGGGACTCCTCGCCGAAACTGCACTTCGAGAGCGTCAACGAGCCGCAGTTCGCCAACAGCTCCGGCGACGCGCAGAACGCGCAACTCCTGCACGAGCTGAACACCTCGTTCCACCGGATCGTGCGCGCCTCCGGCGGCGGCAACGCCACCCGGATGCTGGTCCTGCCGACCCTGCACACCTCCTCCGACCAGCCCCGCATAGACGAGCTGGTGAGCACCTTCACCCAGCTGAACGACCGCAACCTGATCGCCACCGTGCACTTCTACGGCTACTGGCCGTTCAGCGTGAACGTCGCCGGTGGCACCCGGTTCGACGCGGTCACCCAGCAGGACCTGGTCGACCGGTTCGACCGGGTGCACAACGCCTTCGTCGCCCGGAACATCCCGGTCGTCATCGGCGAGTACGGGCTGCTCGGCTTCGACCGGCACACCGGCACCGTGCAGCAGGGCGAGAAGCTCAAGTTCTTCGAGTTCCTCGGTCACTACGCCCGCACCAAGCGGATCACCACCCAGCTCTGGGACAACGGCCAGCACTTCGACCGGGTCGCCTTCCGATGGAAGGACGCCGAACTGTTCGCCCAGATCAAGTCGAGCTGGACGACCCGCTCCGGCACCGCCTCCGCCGACCAGGTGTACGTGCCGCGTACCGGCTCGGTCACCGCCAAGTCGCTCACGCTGAACCTGAACGGCACCACCTTCTCGGGGCTGCGGCAGGGGACCACCAACCTGTCGCAGGGCGCCGACTACACCGTCTCCGGCAACCAGCTCACGCTGACCGCGAGCGCGCTGACCCGGCTGGTCGGCAGCCGGGCGTACGGCGTCAACGCCACCCTGCACGCCCGGTTCTCCACCGGCGTACCGTGGCGGATCGACATCATCACGTACGACCCGCCGGTGCTGTCGAACGCCACCGGGTCCACCGAGGCGTTCGCGATCCCGACCCAGTTCCGGGGCGACCAGCTCGCCACCATGGAGGCGAAGTACGCCGACGGCAGCAACGCCGGCCCGCACGACTGGACGTCGTACAAGGAGTTCGACGTCACCTTCGCCCCCGACTACACCGGCAACCGGATCAGCCTGACCCCCACCTTCTTCGGTGAGGTACGCGACGGCGCCCCGGTCACCCTCACCTTCCACTTCTGGAGCGGTGCACAGGTGACCTACCGCGTCACCAAGTCCGGCAGCAGCGTCACCGGCGTCACCGGCTGAGAATCGGCGCCACCGGCCGCCCGGGCGGCCGGTGGCGCCCACCGGTCATCATGGACGCATGATACGATTCGTGCTGAACGTGTTGTGGCTCATCTTCGGCGGCGGGATCGTGCTGGCGATCGGGTACGGCATCGCGGCACTGATTTGCTTCGTGCTCGTCGTCACCATCCCGTTCGGCGTCGCGTCGCTGCGGCTTGCGTCGTACTCGCTGTGGCCATTCGGCCGCACCCTGGTGCCGAAGCCGGGTGTCGGCGTGGCCTCCGGCATCGCCAACGTCATCTGGGTCGTCCTGGCCGGCTGGTGGCTCGCGCTGTCGCACATCGTCGCCGGGGTGAGCCTCTGCCTGACCATCATCGGGATTCCCTTCGGGGTGGCCAACTTCAAGCTGGTGCCGGCGGCGATCTGGCCGCTCGGGCAGGAGGTCGCCCCCGCCCCGTAGCGCTAGAGCAGGGTGGACCAGTAGTCCCAGAAGCGCACCAGCACCGCCAGCAGGATCACCGTGTACCAGGCGACCAGGATGAAGCTGTGGTAGCCGGCGAGCCCGGCCAGCCGGGCCGCCGACGACGACGGCGGCACCCGCCGGAGGTTGCGCAGCGTGGTATAGACGAAGATCGCGATGGTCACCACCCAGACCACCATGCAGTACGGGCAGAGCGCGCCGATGACGTACAGGCTCTGGTAGATCAGCCAGTGCACGAAGATCACGCCGAACGTGACGCCGGCCTGGAGGCCGCCCCAGAACCAGCCGGGCAGCCGTGCCCCGGCGAGCAGCACGACGCCGATGGTGGCGACCACCGCGAAGCCGGCGATGCCGAGCAACGGGTTCGGGAAGCCGAAGGCGGCGGCCTGCGGGGTGGTCATCACCGAGCCGCAGGACAGGATCGGGTTGATGCTGCACGTCGGCACGTAGTCCGGGTCGTTCAGCAGGTTGATCTTCTCGACGGTGAGGGTGGCTGCGGCGAGCAGGCCGACGGCCCCGCCGACGGCGAGCACCCACGCGGTGACCCGGGCGAGGAACGTCGCCTGCGGTGCGTCGGTGCCCGCCGGCAAGCGGTCCGTGTCGGCGCTCATCCGGCGAGCGCGGCGTCGATGGCGGCGCTCATGTCCGCCTGGGTACGGACCTCGGTCAACTGCCGGCCGTTGAGGAAGAACGTCGGGGTGCCCTGCACCCCGGCGGTCTCGCCGTCGGCCCGGTCCCGGGCCACCCGGGCGGCGGTGGCCGGGTCGTCGAGGTCCCGCTGGAAGGTCTCGACGTCCAGGCCGAGGGTGCGCGCGTACCCGACGAACGTCTCGGTCTGTGGGGCGCGCTGGCGCCCCCACGCCTCCTGGTTCTCGAACAGCACGGTGTACATCTCGGCGAACCGGCCCTGGTTGGCGGCGGCCTCGGCGGCACGGGCGGCCAGTTCGGCGTTGGGGTGGCTGGGGATCGGGAAGTACCGCACCACGAAGGTGATCCGGTCCTGGTAGGTGTCCAGCAGCTCGCTGACCGCCGGGTAGACCGCGCCGCATGCCTCGCACTCGAAGTCGAGGAACTCCACCAGGGTGACCTTGCCGTCGGCGGCGGTGGTGAGCCGGTGACTGTCGTCGCGCACCAGCACGGCCGGATCCACGGGTTGGCCGCTGGAGCGCGAACCGGTGTTCCGGTTGATCGCGGTCAGTCCGATCATGACGAGGATCACCACCAGGATCATCGCCAACGTCAGTCGCAGATTCCTCGTCATGCGGGCGTCAACTCTCTCTGCGGGAGCAGCCAATGCTGCCCCGGTCGGCTGGCAGGTTGCTGAGAGCCGGCTGGACGGAAACTCACCGGCGCGGCAGCCACTTACTGGTGAATCGGACACCGCCCCCAGCGGCACCCGGCGGTGTCGAGGAGGGCGGACACCGCCGCCGGGGCGAGTCGGGTCAGCGCGCGCGCCAGTTCGCGAACAGCGCGCCCAGCACCACTGCGGGCCGGGCCAGCGCGCGGGGATGCTCACGCATCGAGACGACGTCGTTGAAGCGGCGGGCCGTCGTCACGTCGGTCATGGTCGCCCGGACGATCTGGCCACTCACCCAGCTGGAGATCCGGTAACCACGCGGGTAGGGACCGTCGACGTGCGGCAGCGCCAGGTCGGCGGAGGTCGACATCGACCAGGCGGCGTCGACCACGACCCGTTGCAGCTCGAAGAAGCGGCGGGCCGGGAAGCGGAGATCCGGCCCGGAGCGCAGGTACGCCGACAGGCAGGCCGCGTGCAGCGCCGCAGCCGTGATCCCCTGACCGTAGACCGGGTTGAAGGAGGCGACCGCGTCACCGACGCTGACCAGCCCGGCCGGCAGCCGCCGCAGCGCGTGGTAGTCCCGCCGCCGGCTGTCGGCGTGGCGGTAGGTCTGCACCTCGCCGAGCATCTCGCTGTCGGCGACCTCGGTGAACTCGGGCGGGAACTGCTCCCGCAACCGGCGGACGAAGTCCTCGGCGGTGCGGCCGGGCCGGTTGTCGCCGTAACCGGCCATCATCGCCATCCACCGGCCGTCCTCGATGGCGAAGTACGCCGCCCCGGCGACGTCCGAGGACGCCCTGGCGCTGTGCAGGGCCATCACCACGGTGTGCTCCGGGTGCGCCTCGCGGCGGCGGAACAGCGCCGTCGCGTAGTTGAGGTGCACCGGCATGCGCCGCAGGACGGGCCGCTCCCAGCCGGCGTCCGCCAGCCAGTCGGAGAGCCGGCTGGAGCGACCCATGGCGTCGACCACCAGGTCGGCGTTCTCGACACCGGGCACCGCGCCGACATCGCACCGGACCCCGGCCACCGACGAGCCGTCGAGCACGAGGCCGGCGGCGCGGGCGGTCACCGTCTTGACGTTGGGCAGCCGCAGGACCTGCTGGCGGATCAGCCCTTCCAGCAACGGCCGGCTGCCGGCCAGGCTGTCCGCGTCGTCGGGCACCGTCACCTTCAGGCGACCGTCGAGGTAGTTGCGCCGGGCGCCGGGCGGCGCCTCGACCGCGCCCTGGGCCAGGGCCTGCTCACGGAACCCGGGGAAGAGGCGCTCCAGTTGCAGGAAGCCACCGGGCAGCAGCGCGTGCAACTGTGTCCCCTGTGGCACGCCCGGCCGGCCACCGGGCACGTGCAGGTCGTCGCGGTCGATCACGACGACGCTCGCCGCATGGTCGGACAGCACCCGGGCTGCCAGCAGGCCGGCGACGCTGCCGCCGATCACCACGGCTGTGCCGAGGACCGGGGACGGCTGGTCGGGCGGTCGCACCGCGTTCAGCGCGGCGAAGACCTGAGCCGGAGAGAAGGACATCGGGCTCTCCAAGGGGTACGAGGTGTGGCGCCTTTCCGCCGGACCGGCCGGTGACAGGGCACAGGCAGGCCGGCGGGACCGGGCGGTCGGCATGACGCTCAACGATCGTTGCACAGGCAGGGAACGCGGCGGCAGATCCGACGATCGATGCGGCGCCGCGCGGGGACGGTGCCCGCACCTCGACCGGTGATCTGCGCGTACTGGCTGCTCAACGCCGTTTGTCTCAGGTCGTCGCGGCGCTGTCGCGGGTGCTACGTGGACCCGCGTCGAGGCGGTTGACCAGGTAACCGAAGGCCGCTGCGGTAAAGAACATGACAATGCCGTAGACGGCGGCCGGGATCGCCATCTGCGTGTTGTTCAGCAGCGCCGGGCTGAGCGCGATGGTGATGGCCAGGGTGCTGTTGTGGATGCCGATCTCGAAACCGGCCGCCTTCGCGGCGGTCCGGTCGATCCCGGCCAGCCGCGGCACCCCGTACCCGACCGCGAGGCTGAGCAGGTTGAACGCCAGCACGGCCAGACCGACCGCGACGAAGTAGTCGGCGATGTTCTCCCGCTCGCCGAGCACCGCGCCGAGAATCACCGCGACCAGCACCACCACGGACATGATCCGGACCGGCCGGTCGAGCCGGTCGGCGACACCGGGCACCCGGGCCCGGACCAGCATGCCGATCGCGACCGGGACGAGCACGATGGCGAAGACCTGCACCACCTTGTCGAACTGCAGGCCGATGCTCGTCGCGTCGCTCAGGAAGTAGCCCGCCGACAGGTTGACCACGATCGGCAGGGTGAGTACGGCGAGCACCGAGTTGATCGCGGTCAGGGTGATGTTCAGCGCCACGTGCCCGCCGAACAGGTGGCTGTAGAGGTTGGCCGTGGTGCCGCCGGGCGACGCTGCGAGCAGCATCATCCCGACGGCCAGTTCCGGCGGCAGGTCGAAGGCGAGCACCAGGCCGAAGCAGAGCGCCGGCAGCAACAGCACCTGGCACGCCAGCGCGATGACCGCGGCCTTGGGGTGCTGCGCCACCCGCCGGAAGTCGGCGACGGTCAGGCCGAGACCCAGACCGAGCATGATGATGCCGAGGGCGATGGGCAGTCCGACAAGGGTCAGGGCAGAGTCCATGACACGACATCGTTACCACCCGGTAACGCACTCACAATCCTCCATGCGGCCGGGGTACGCCTCCCGGCTCAACGACCACAGTCGAGCGCGAAGCCCTCCGGCACCGAAGTGGTGGTCGCGAGCAGGCCGAACGTCGTGGACCCGCCCGGGGCGAGCCGACCGTTCCAGCCGGCGTCGCGGACGGTCACCTCGCCGCCCGCCTCGGTCAGCGTCCCGTTCCAGAGCGACTGGATCCGCTGGTCACCGGGCCAGGTCCAGGAGACCCGCCAGCCGTCGAGCGCCTCGGTCCCGGTGTTGCGCACGGTCACCGTGGCGACGAAGCCACTCCCCCAGCCGCTGCCGATCGTCGCCGTCGCGGCACACACCGGCGCCGCCACCGCCTGCGTACGCGCCGGCCCGCCGATGATGTACGGGTCCCGCCGGCCCTGCGGGTCGCTGAACCGGAACCAGTACTCGGTGTCCGGGGTGAGCCCCTCGACCACGACGGTCCCGTGGCGCTCCATGCCGGAGTCCGCCGAGGCCACCGGGTCACGCCACTGCGCGGCATCGTCCCGGCTCACGAAAAGGTTGACCGTGATGGGCAGGTCGTACCCGCAGGGCGGGCTGAACAACAGCGAGTAGCGGATCGTGACACTCGTGGCGGTGGTGCTGTCCACCATG
Organism: Micromonospora craniellae; assembly: GCF_014764405.1. Classification (NCBI taxonomy): domain Bacteria; kingdom Bacillati; phylum Actinomycetota; class Actinomycetes; order Micromonosporales; family Micromonosporaceae; genus Micromonospora; species Micromonospora craniellae. Next base: position 750,768 of record NZ_CP061725.1, read on the forward strand.
CCGCCGATCGGCAGCGCGGGCGGGCACGGCGGCGGCGTCGGCGGTGACGTGGTGAGCGGGACGGGCGTGGTCGTGGCGGCGCCCGCACTGCTCGCCACGCCGGCCACACCGAGCAGGGCCAGCGTCGCGGCGGCGATCGTCGCCAGGGCGTACTTCTTCGACATGCGGTGTCTCCTCCGGAGATGGGGGCACCGGGCCCGAACGGCGGCCGGTGCCCGGGATGCGGGCTGCCCCGCGCGGGTGGCGTCCCCGCGCGCCCTGACGATGATTCGCACGCCGGCCCCGGACGCGACTGAGCGCAGTCTCCCAGTTGATGGTGGTCGATACAATGGACGACCAGTCGATCCACCTGGGCCGGACGGGCCGCGCGCGGGGAGAATGGGGCGATGCCCGTGGTTGAGGCGGTGGCCGTCGTCCCCGTACCCCCGAATCTCGCGTTCGCGATCTCGCAGACCACCATGCCGGTCCGGCGACGATGGGACCCGTTCGTCCGCAGCCAGCACTTCGTGGACGGCGCCACCCGGCCGGGCAAGGGCGTCCGCACGTTCACCCGGTCCCGGCACGGCTTCTCGATGGTCAGCGAGTACGTCTCCTACGCCCCACCGACCAACGTCGGCATGAAGATGGTGCGCGGCCCGTGGTTCTTCGAGATGTTCGCCGGTGGTTGGCGGTTCGCGCCGGCGGACGAGCCCGGCCACAGCGTCGCCACCTGGCGATACCACTTCCGCTGCCGCCCGGCGCTACTGCGACCGGTCGCCGACCGGATCGGCGCCTGGCTGCTCGGCCGGGACATTCGCCGCCGGATCGCCGGCTACGCGGCCGGGTGCGCCGACCCGGTCGTGGTCGCCGCCGCCGAGCGGGACCTGCGCGACCGCGCCGACTCCTGACCCGCATCCGGGGCGGCGGGCTCAGCGCACGGGCAGGGTCGACTCGCGCATCACCAGGCGGCTGGCGAACTCCTCCGACTGGGTCACCGCACCGTCGATGGCCGCGAACAGGCGTTGCCCGGCCACCGCGCCGAGGTGTTGGAGGTTCATGTCGACGCTGGTCAGACGCGGGCGGGAGTCCGCCGAGATGGCCTCCCAGTTGTCGAAGCCGAGCACCGAGATCGCACCGGGCACGTCCCGACCGAGATCACGCAGCGCGTCCAGTACGCCCCGGGCGATCTGGTCGCTGCCGCAGAAGATCGCGTCCACCTCGGGCCGCTGCTCGACGATCATGTGCGCGGCGGCACGCCCCCAGGACTCGTCCCACGACCCGTAGTAGGGCCGGTCACCGACCATGCTCAGGCCCGCCGCCGCGAGGGCTGCCGCCGCGCCCTCGGCGCGGTCGCGTGCCGCCTGGAATCCCGGTTCGCCGGTGATGTGGGCGATGTTGCGCCGGCCGCAGGCCAGCAGATGTTCGACGGCGAGGCGACCGCCTTCGACGTTGTCGACCGTGATGGAGATGTCGGCCGGGTCCGAGGAGGGGGCGTACGCGTAGACCACCGGCACCGGGATGTTGCCGGCCAGCGGCGGACGGGGGTCGGTACGCGAGCCGACCACGATCAGGCCGTCCACCCGGCGCGACAGCAACGCGCGGACGTGATGCTTCTCCCGGATCGCGTCGCCCCGCGCGTCGCACAGGAAGACCGACACCTGACCCGCTCCGAAGGCGTCCTCGGCGCCCATCAGGATGGGGATCGAGAACCGCCCCTCCAGGTCGCTGGTGAGCAGGCCGACCGTCCCGGTCCGGCCGCTGAGCAGCCCTCGGGCCAGGGCGTTCGGTGCGAAGGAGAGCAGTTCCGCGGCCTCCAGCACCCGTACGCGGGTGGTCGCCCGCACCTCGCCGCGTCCGTTGATCGCCTTGGAGGCGGTGGCGACCGAGACGCCGGCCAGCTTGGCGACGTCGGTGAGGGTGGGCGTGCGGTTGGCGGGGACCTCGGGCTCGGTCGTCATGCGGTGCTCCTCCCAGCGGCCGGCACGGGATGTGGTACGCGGCGACGGGCCGCCTCGGGCGCCCGTACGGGCACGCCCGGCGGAAGTGATCCGGTAAACCTTTTCGGGGTTGTTTCGGCACCGTTGCCTGACCTGCGGTGTCCCTCATACCTGCGCGGAACACTACACCGAAGTGTCCGGACACCTCGGGTCAGGAAGGCCCGTCGGTGCTCCTTCCCCGAAAACTTCCACGAAACGTTCGTCGGCTTCTGGCCGCGGGTCCGGGCAGGCCGGCTTCCGCATCGCGTGCCGCCGACCAGGTGGCGGTCGGCGACCCGGCCGAGACAGCCGGAGTGGGAGCATGAGTGTTAGCGCTAACTGACGCCATGTCAGCAAGAGGATCCTGCGATTGACAGAGGTTCGGGCCGTTTGTATGTTAGCGCTCAACTATTGATCGGTCGGGCCACTCACGTCCGGTTCGAGGAGGCGAGGTGGCAGTCGGGTTCGGCCTCTCGGAGTTGTGGGATCCGGTCGTCCGCCGCAATCCGCACGACTTCTACGACCGGGTGCGGGGCAGCGGCGGTCCGGTGCTCCAGGTCGACCCGGCGGGCAACCGGCTGTGGGTGGTCGCCGGTCACGCCGACGTGCTGCACGGACTGCGGCACCCGATGATCGGACACGAGGTGCACCGGCACCACCCGGACGCCCCACGACCCGCCCCGTACGAGCTGTCCGAGGTGGCGAGGATCGAGGCTCGGCAGCTCATCAGCCTCGACCCGCCCGATCACACCCGCCTGCGTGGACTGGTCAGCGGCGGGTTCACGGCGCGGGCGGTGGCACGGTTGGCGCCGTGGATCGGTGACCTCGCCGACCGCCTCGTCGACCGCGCACGTCGGCTGGGCCACGTGGACGCCGTCGCCGATCTCGCCGATCCGGTGCCGGTCAACGTCATCGCCGAGCTGGTGGGCATTCCGGAACCGGACCGGCCGCAGTTCCGGGCCTGGTCGGCGGCGATCGTGTCGGCCGGCTTCGACGGCCCGGCAGCGACGCTGGAGTTCGCGGCATACCTCGACGACCTGGCGGCGCGACGCCGCGCCGATCCCGCTGACAACCTGATCTCCGAGCTGGTGGCGGTGGAGGACCGGGCGGACCGGCTCGACCGCGACGAGTTGGTGGCGCTGGTGCAGTTGCTGCTCATCGCCGGGCAGGAGACCACCGTCGACCTGATCGTCAACGGCATCCGCCTGCTGCTCACCCACCCGGAGCAGTGGTGGGCGCTACGCGACGATCCCACGCTGGCCGAGGCGGCGGTGGAGGAGACGCTGCGGTTCCGGGGGCCGGTGGAGATCGTGCCACCACGGTTCGCCTTCGCTGACGTCGAGATCGCGGGTGGGCGGATCCCCGCCCTCGACCGGGTGGGGCTGTCGGTCTGGGGTGCCAACCGGGACCCGGCGGTCTTCGACCGGCCGCACGAGTTCGACATCGCCCGCACCGACGTCCGCCGGCACATCGCCTTCGGGTACGGCATCCACTTCTGCCTCGGGGCGCACCTGGCACGGCTGGAGAGCCGAATCCTGTTCGACCGCGTGGCGCGGCACCTGCCCGGCCTGCGGCTGGCAGTCGACGCCACCGATCTGGACGCGTTCCGCCTGCATCACGATGGCCTGCCGCTGCGGGTGTGACGCCCGGCGGTCCGCACGCCCCGGAGACACCGGGACGTCCCGGGTCACGAGGTCGGTGAGGTCCCGCTGGCGAGCTCCGACCTCCGAGCCTCCTTGCGCCCTTCGTCGCGGGCCCGCGCGAGCAGTCCCGCGAGCCGGCGGCGGCGTCGACGCACCACGGTCCGCCAGGCGAGTACGAGCGCCACGATCACGAGCATGAGGGCCAGGTGCGGCCAGGGGATCGACCAGACCGTGACGGTGGTGGTGGTCGGCCGGATCTCGGCGTCGGGCGGGTCGCCGACCAGGATGTCCGGGGTCAGCGTGACGGTGGCGGTCACCCGTCCCCAGCCCCACACCCCGCCGACGTGGGCCTCGGCCGGGCGGTCGCCGCCGGGCAGCAGTTCCTCCACCACGGCCGGTCCCTCGGCGTCGACCAGCCCGAACAGGTCGCAGACGGTGGCCCGGCCGGCGCCGGTGACGGCGACGTTGCCGTCGTTGACGGCCGTGTACCGGAGCCGCACGCTGCCCGGTGAGAACGGGTTCCACGACCGGTCGTGCGTGGCGGTGAGGTCGTCGATGCGGATGGCGGCGACAGCGGTGCCGCTGGCCCGCAGCATCACCCGGAACCCGACCCGGCTCTCCACCGCCACCGTGCCGCCGGTGCTGGTGACCGTCGCCGCGATGCCGGCCGGGTGGTCACCGGGGCTGGCGTCGGCCGGTGCCTCGATGGTGAACGGCACCACCCGCGTCGACTTCGCCCCGACGCTCACCGTCTCGCGTACCGAGATCCAGGTGCCGCCGTCCACCGAGGGCTGGTGCGACGGGAGCATGTTGAACCGCCCCTTGTCGGTCAGGTAGCCGTCGGCGGCCTGCAACGAGAACACCACCGGCGCGTCGCTGAAGTTGCGCACCGCCAGGTGCTCGGTGACCACCTCACCCGGGTCCAGGGTGCGCTCCACCCAACGGCGGCCGTCCGGGCCGTCCGGATTCGCCGGCTGGACCGCCCAGGTGACGGTGGGCGCGGTCGGCTCCGCCCGGGCGGGGAGGACCCCGGCCAGGCCGGTCGCCACCAACACGGCGCACATCCACGCCCCCACGCGAAGCGTCCACGGGATCCTCGGCACGCTCATGGACCAGCCCTTCGAACCGCAGAATGCGGGTGGGGGCCGCCCGGATACGGCGGCCCCCACCCAGTGGATCACTCGAACAGGGACAGGGTCAGGGTCGAGGTGTACTCACCCGCGGCCACGTCCGCCGGGGTCCGCAGGAACAGGTCCGCGTCCACCGAGTACGCCCCACCCGCGACCGCACCCGAGTCGAACGTCGACACCAGCAACTCCTGGTCGACCAGACCCACGTTGTTACCCGGCTGCGTCGGCTCGTCCAACACCGTCACGACCTCTTCACCCTCACTGACCAGACCACTGTCGTCACCATCGACCAGACGCGGCTTCCACCCCAGGTGCCCGGCACCGATCGGCTCCTGACCCGCACCACCGGTGAAATCCGTGGCACTACCCAACACCGCCCACGCCGCACCCTCAGGCACCTCGTCAGCAGTACGCGTGTCCGTCACCGTCACCGTCGGCAGACCACCCACGAACTGACGCACCAACAACGACGACCCCTCCTCGGTCAACACCACCGAATCACCAGCGACCGACATCGCCAACACACCCGGCTCGACCAACTCCTCGATGTCGACCGTCACGGTCACGTCACCACCGTCACCCGGATCGGCCGACACCGGCGCGGCCACCGCCACCGACCCGACCAGCAACGCCCCGGCGGCACCCGCCGCCAACAAACGCTTCCGACTACCTGTCCTCATCTGCTTCTCCGTTGTCTCTCGTGGTTACTGGGCTTGACGGGGGTCTGCGGCACAGTTGGCGCCGGAGTGGTCCCGGGTCACGACGGTGGTGACGCTCTCACCGTCGACCGAGCCGGTGGCCCGGACCGTGGCGGTACCCGACGGGGCCGACGCGGCCCGCGTGGTGAACTGCTGGAACGCACTCGCACCCGGCGCCACGGCCGACACCGACCGCTGCCCGTACGCGCTCTCCAACACCACATCCACCGGACCGTCATGGTCGTTACGCGCCTGCACCGCCACGTACGCCCTACCGGCCACGCACCGCGCCTGCACGCTGACGGTCACCGGCACCTCGGGTCGGACACCCGGGTCGTCGGCGAACACCCGCCACTCGGTGACGGCGACCGCCGAGTAGGTGGTGCCGTTCCCATTGGCCCGGATCGTGGCCCGCACCCTCGACGTGGTCACCGGATCGAAGGAGACGGTGTTGAACGCGGTGGTGCTGGTGCCGTACGGGGACGCGCCGGTCACGTCACGCCAGGCCGAGGCGGTGGCGTCCCAGTACTGCACCACCCACCCGTCGGGCTGGGCGACACCGTCCCCGGTGCCCTGGTTGGAGTCCCGCCAGAACTTCAGCTCGGCGCCGGTGAGGCGCACCGGGCGGCTCCAGTCGTACTGGATCCACTGGGTCGCCGGGCGGGTGCCCGACCAGGTCCCCCAGATCTGCGCCTGGCTCGGGTTGGCCGGGTCGGCACCGTCGTTGAGGGCAGTGACGCTGTTCCAGCCCGCCGTGAACGAGGCGGTCGGGGTGCCGATCGGCGCGATGTTGCCGGTGAGCGGACCCGACAGGTCGGCCGGGATGGTGACCGTCCGGGCGGTCTCCAGGTTGCCGGCCACGTCGAGCGCCCGGTACGACAGCGTGTGCCGGTTCGCGTCGGGAGCCGGGATCGCACCGTCGTAGGTGGTCCAGGCGCCCGTGCCGATGGCGTACTCGATCCGGGCCACCCCGGAGGTGGCGTCGGTCGCGGCGAGCGTGACCGCCCGCATGGTGCTGTTCACCGTGGCCGTGCTGACCGGTGCCGTGGCGTCGACGCGTACCTCCAGGGTGGCGGGTGCGGAGACGTTGCCGGCGCGGTCGGTGGCGGTCGCGGTGACGGCGTGCCGGCCGTCCCCGGTGACGGTGACGTCGACCGACCGTACGTCGGTGGCCTCGACCGGCTCGCCCTCGCCGACCCGTGCGGAGATGGCCATCCGGCCGCCCCGGTCGTCGACACCGGCGGCCCGCACCCGTACCGCAGACCGGAACCAGCCGTCACTGCCGGCGCTGCCGCTGGGCGTGAGCGTCACCGTCGGCGGCGTCACGTCTCCCTCGGTGTCGTCCGGCGAGATGACGGTGACCTGCGCGGAGACCCGGTCTGCGGCGTACCCGAGCACGGTTCCGCGGATGGTGAACGTCCGGGGCTCGGCGACATCCGAGGGACGCACCTCGTCCCAGTAGACCGGCACCCGCAGCGTCTGCGCGCCGAACGACACGGGCAGGGTGTCCGGCAGGTCGGTCTCGCCCACCTCCACCGTCATCGCCGGGGCGGTGACCGACTCCGGCTGCGCGGCGAGGACCTTCCACTCCTCGACCGCCACCCCGGAGTACGTGCTGCCGTTGGTCGACGCGTCGAACACGGCGCGCACCTGGGTGGTGGTCACCGGATCGAAGGTGGTGTCCTGGAAGCCCTGCGTCGCGGTCGGGAAGCCGCTCGGGTTCGGCACGTCGGCCCACTGCCCGGTGTCCAGGTTCCAGTACTGCATGCGCCAGCGGGCGGGCGCGGCGACACCGACACCGGTGCCCTGGGGCTGGTCGTTCCAGAAGTCGATCTGCGAACCGGAGATCCGCATCGGCTGGTCCCAGGTGTACTGCACCCACTGCTGCGGTGGGTTGTTGCCGGTCCAGGTGCCCCACATGTCCGGCGGCAGCGGATTGGACCGGACGATCTCGTCGTTGAGCGCCTTCACCCAGTACTGCACGGGCACCGGCTCGTTGGAGACGGTGACCTGGGCCTCCTGGGCGATGTTCGACCGGGGCGTGAGGTCACGTTCCTTGGCCGGCGTCGGCGTGACGAGCTTGATCCGCGGCGGGGTCTGCGTGTCGTCCCACTCGATCGGGTCGATCGCCACCGAACGCCGGAAGTGGCCGCCGCCCACGGCGTCGGCGGTGTGGTAGGCCAGGTACCACATGCCGTCGAACTCCAGGACGCCCGGGTGGCTCGTGGTCGAGGAGACCGGCCGCAGGAACGTCCCCCGGTAGGTCCACGGCCCCTCCGGCGACGCCGCGGTGCCGTAGGCGAGGCAGGCGTGGTAGTTCGCCGGGGTGCACTGCGAGGTCGGACCGGCGTTGTTGCCGGCGTACGCCATGTAGTAGGTGCCGTTGCGCTTGAAGGCCCAGGCACCCTCGAAGAAGCCGGTCAGGCCGGTGACGGTGCGGGTGGCGCCGATCGGGGTTTTCATGTCCTGCTGGAGTTCGAGCATCCGCAGTTGGCTGAAGGAGCCCCACCAGATGTACACCCGCTGGTTCGGGGCCTCGCCGTCGACCAGGATCGTCGGGTCGATGTTGTGGATGGTGTTCGGCGTGGGCACCCGCTGGGAGATGATCGGTCCACCCGCGTGGTCGGTCCACGGCCCGGTCGGGCTCTCCGACACGGCCACCCCGATCGCGAACCGGTCCGACGCGGTGCTGTTGCGCTCGTGGATCGGGACGTACCAGTAGTAGCGCCCGTCGACGCCCTGGATCACCTGGCCGGCGTACGCGCGGCCGGGGGTGGCCCAGGCGAAGACGGCCTCCGGGCGCATCAGCGACGGGTAGTGGGTCCACTCCCCCGCCTCGACGTCGCTGGTCCGGAAGGCGCCCCACTCGTTCATGATGAAGTCGTTGGTGGACGGTCCGGCCTGGTCGTGGCCGGTGTAGATGTAGAGCTGGTCGGCGTCGGTGTCGTTGCCGGGGGCACCGGCCCGCACGACCATCGGGGCCGGGTCGGCGGAGTAGTAGCTGCCGTCGCCGAGGATCGGGTTGACCGTGTTGGTGAAGGTGTACGACTCGGGCTCGGCGGCGTACGCCGGACCGGCGACGCCGGTCAGGCCACCGGCGACGAGCCCGACGGACGCGGCCAGGGCGATCGCCCTGCGCCATCGGCGGGACGGCCGGGTGGACGGTGGGGCGGCGCCGCGCCCCACGGTGGTGTTCACGGTGTCGATCTCCTCACTCGTGCGCGGGGAGTGGTGGCGGCGCCGGGGCCCGGCGCCGCCACCACGAAGGGTCAGCCGCAGGTGAGGACGCCGAACGGCGCCTCGAACTCCACGGTCACCGGCTCGCCGTCGACGGTCCCGGTGGCCTTCACCGTCGCGGTTCCGGCCTCCACCGACGTGGCGCGGGTGTTGAACGCCTGGAAGGCGGACTTCCCGGAAGCCACGTTGGCGACCGTCCGCGAGCCGTACGGCGTGACCAGCTCGATGGTGAGCGGCACGTCCCCGGCGTTGCGGGCGTTGACCGACACGTAGACGTTGCTGCCGGTGCAGCGGGTGGTGGCCTGCACCTCCACGTCCCAGACCGGGGTCTGGGGCGGGTCGCCCACGGTGAGGGTCAGCGTGGTCCGGGTGGCCCCGGCCTCGCTGACGTACGGAGGCAGGATCAGGTCACCGATGATGGTGTAGCGACCCGGGGTGTTGACGATGCTCTCGTCGAAGTCCCAGTCGACACCGATGGCCTGGTTGTCCCGCGATCCGTCGTTGTAGGAGACCTCCACCTTGCCCGGCAGGAAGGGCAGCTCGCCCACCTCGACGGATTGTTCGAAGGTCTCGGCGCCCTGGATCGAGATACCGCCGGTGGACATCTCCGGCCGCACGTAGATCCGCGCCTCGGCGATCAGCCCGTACGCGTCGTTCGTGCCGTAGATCACGAACGGGTCGACGTTGGGCTCGGCGACCTGCTCGGGCGTGATCTCCTGCCAGTTGAACGCGACCTGGCCGCGCTCACCGCTGGCGTAGACCGCGTCGAGCGTGCTCGGCAAAGTCGGCACCTGGCCGACACCGGTGCGGATGAGCACCGGGGACCGCACCGAGTCGACCGTCTCGCCGTTGGCCCGCCAGCGCAGCACGCCGGTGCCGGCGCCGTTGCCCTGCACACCCCAGATGCGGATACGCAGGTAGCTGGTGGTGACCGGGTCGAAGTCGAAGCGGTTGAACCGGTTGGTCACCAGCCCACCGGCGTACGTCGACCCCTCGGCCAGGGACACCGGCGTCCAGGTGGTGCCGTCCTGCGAGGTCTCGATGGCGTACGTGCCGGCGTTGGGGCGGCGGGTGCCGCCGTTGTCGTCGTACCAGTAGATGTCGGTCGAGGACAGCCGCACCGGTGCGGTCCACCGGTACTGGATCCACGCCTCCCGCTCGGTGCTGGTGCCGTTCTGCGGCTGGCCCCAGTTGCCCCAGCCGCTGCCGGCTCCCGGGCTGGAGTTGTTCGGGGTGGTGGGTTCGTTGACCCGCGAGTGGTTCTCCCAGGACGCGGTGCCACTGGTGCTGATCGTGGCCGAGGCGCCGAACTCCGCAGTGACCTCGCGCTCGGCCAGCGTGACCGACACGTTCGCGGTCGACCGCTTCTCGCCGTCGTCGGCCCAGAACCGGAACACGTAGTCACCGGCGACGGTGCCGGTGACCCGGGTGGTCAGCGCCCGTGCGTCGGCGAAGATGACGCCCGCACCCTCCGGCGCGGAGACGGTCTCCCAGCCGAAGGTCAGCTCGCTGTCGTATGGGATGCCGTCGTCGGCGGCGGTGGCGACCAGCCGGGTGGACAGGTTACCGTCGCCCGAGCCGTCCCGGTTGGCGGTGACCACCGGCGCCTGGTTGCTCACGTCCGGCACGTCCCGCCCGGACTCGAACACCTGGATCTCGCTGATCGCGGTGAAGTGGGTCGGGTTGTTGGTGAAGGTGACCCGCAGCTTGTCCGTGGTGACGGCGTCGAACAGCGCCTCGTTGAACTTCGCCGACGGCACGACCGGGTTCTTGAACTGGTCCGACACCTCCTTCCAGCCGCCGTTGCCGTCAGGCACCTGCACCCACCAGCGCGCCGGCTCGCGGTAGCCACCGGCCTGCCGGTCGCTGACGAAGAAGACCTTCACATTGTCGAGGGTCTTGGCCGAGCCCAGGTCCAGCTCGATGTGGCCGTTGCGGTCGGTGGTGCCGTAGTTGCCCCAGTACGGCTCGTTGGCGGTGATCCCGTCGGTGACGGCCGCCAGCGACACCGGACGCTCGGTCTCCGAGATCGCGCCGGGCGTGTAGTTCATCGAGGTGGTGCTCCAGCCGGGGGTGTGGAACTGCCGCCACGGCGTGGGCCGCACACCCTGCTGGGTGTACGAGGAGCTGAGCTGGGCGCCCTGCGCCAGGTTCGGCGCCTCCTCGGTGAGGTCGATGCCGGCCGTCTTGAGGTAGCTGACGACCCGGTCGTCGGAGATCGGGGTGTCCACCGCGCTCGGGAAGTCGGTGCCGGTGGTCGCGGTGAAGGTGACGGCCAGCCCGTCCTCGGCCTGCACCTGGTTGGTGTTCGGGTCGTAGGTGACCTTGCCGAGCTTGTCGGTGCTGACCTTCTTCTCGCCGTTGAGGAACAGGCTGTAGCCGGCGCCCAGGCCGTACTTGCTGCCGTCCGGGTCCCAGACGATGGTGACGTCCTGCCCGTGGTACCGCAGGTTGTTGACCATGAAGTGGTCGTAGCCGAACTGGATCGGCCACAACTCGATCTTGTCATCGGAACGCGGCTGGATGCCGCCCATGTCCTCGATGAAGATGTAGTTCATGTTGCCGAGCATGATGTGGTTCTGGTTGTTGCGGTTGTAGGTCCGCGTCGTCGGGTTCCAGTTGGAGTAGTACTCCGCCTGGTTCGCGACCCGCAGGTCCGCACCCGGGTAGATGCTCCACGCCATCCAGTCCAGCAGCCGCTTGGCGTACTCCGGAGTGACGTACTTCTGCTCCGGGTCGTAGTGGCGCAGCGCCGAACGGACACCGCGGTACTGCACGGTGAAGTTGATGTTCGAGAAGTTGTTCGAGCCGCCGATCCCGTACGCCGCCCGGTCGTACTGGTTGGCCGTGTAGAACGGGAAGATCGGGAAGTTGTCGCCGTAGGTCAGGAACCGGAACCCGTCGACGTACTTCTCCCACTGGTCGGTCGGGATCAGGTTCTCGGCGTAGATGTCGTAGAGGTTCGTCTCCTTGGCCGGGATCAGGTTCCGGGCCGAGGCGGGCAGCGGGTTGGGCCGCCCGTTGGCGGTCGCCGCGCTGCTCGCGCCGTGCGACGTACCGGCCAGGAACATCCGCATGTCGGGGCTCCACAGCCGGTTCAGGATCGCGTCCCGGATCTCGTCGGCGCTGGCCCCCATCGCGTCGATCTTGGCCTGGTCGGCGTCGGAGATCTGGTAGAGCTGCCGGGCCGCGTCGAACGCGCCCCACACGTACGCCGACTCGGGACGCTCGATCGTCCGCGCGCCCGGCGCTCCGCCGTTCACCCTCGGGAAGCCGAACGTGATCGCGTCGGCGTCGTTGCCCGGCATGTAGTTGGTGTCGTACGCGATCAGCTTGTCGTCGTTGCCGTCGTAGTGCTCCAACTGACCGACGCCGTCACCCTCGAAGTACTGGGCGAACTTGCGGGCGACCTGCTTGCCGCCGCCGTGCACGTTGTACGCCTCCAGCCCGGCGGTGCCGAGATACTGCGAGTAGTGGTTGTTCCAGCTCGTGTGCCCCGGGCTGTCCAGGAAGGCCGAGGAGCCGGACAGCTCGCCGATGTTGAGGATCTGGCCGTACCCCAGGTAGGGCGTACGCAGCCACTTGGTGTCCTGCAGGTGCATCGGCTGGGTCAGCGCGACCGAGTTCTGGTAGAGGTTCACCCCCTCGATCGTGGTGGGGTACTGGTAGACGTGGCCGGACGCGTTGGCGTCGAGCGAGTTGTAACGCTCGCCCCACCAGCGGTACACAATGGCCTTCTCCAAGGCCGGGTCGGGGACGTTGATGTACGGCACGTCCTTCGCCCAGCGCTGGTTGAACTCGGTGATGCCGGTACGCACGGCGGTGGCCGCCGACATCTCGGCGTACTCCTGGTAGCTCTCCACCGTCTCGGGCAGCGTGGCCGAGGAGACCGCGCCGACCACCGACAGCGACACCGAGCCGCCGGCCGGGACAGTGATCTCCCGGTCCAGGTTGCTGCCGCTGCGGGTGAAGCCGGAGCCGGTGAGGTCCACGCGGATGCTGTCCCACGCGGTGTCGACGAGCCCGTTGTTCGAGCCGCTGGTGATGGTGCGGGTGCCGGTGAGCGCGGCGTCGCCCGCAGCCTGGTTGGCCAGCGGCGACGCGGCACGGACGGTGAAGGTGGCCGCCGAGTCGCCGGGGTTGGTGAAGTCGATGGCGGTGACCGCGACGTTGTCGTAGGTGATGAACTTGGTGAGGTTGGCGGTGACCCCGGTGGAGCCGATGGTGTAACGGCTCTTGGCGTGGCTCGGTGCGTTGAACCGGTTGGCGTTCACCTCGGACACGGTCTGCCCGGGCACTGTCACGGTGTAGAGGTTGCCGAGGTTGTTGGGGCCGCCGACGAACGCGCTGCCGGCGAAGCCCATCACGGTGAAGTTGTTGTTGGAGGCGCCGCGCATGTAGAGGGTGCGCCCTCGGGTCATCAGCACCGCTGACCCGAGCGTGCCGCTCACCCCGAGGATGCGGTCGAGGTAGTAGTCCGTGCCGCCGACGGCACGGTCCTTCTCGAAGACGGACTGGTGCATGTTCCCGGCGGTGAACGGTACGCCCGGCCGGAGCTGGTTCACGACGTCGCCGAGGTTGCTGTAGACCGGGTCGCCGATGTCCATGGCGTGGTTCTGACCGTTGGTGTATACCCCGACGTCGCCCTCGTTGCCGGGCAGGATCGGGCTTGCCGCGTGGGCTGGGGACGACACGGCGACCGTCCCTCCCACCACCAGCGCGGCAAGGGCGGCCCACAGGGGCACCCTCCGCGCGCGTCTGCGGATCATCTTCTTCCTCCTTGATATCGGTGCGGGTGGGCGGGTGAGGCGGTCACCCACGTCGCACCTCGGTGGTGATTCGAGCGGCTCGTGGTGGTGCGGTCGGCAGGGGCCAGCACTGTGAGCGTTAACATCAGCTCCGTGCCCGCCCGTCGTCCGGCAGGTCACCGTCGACGGGGATCCAGACCCGCATGGTCGAGGGCCCACGGTTGGCCCAGGCGTGGTACGGCACGAGCGCCACCTCGTCGAACATCTCGACCGGCGCGGGCGAGGACTCGGCGGCGTCGGCACGGTAGGGCCATTCGTGGTCACGCGGGCGCACCCGGCGGCACCGCACCACGATGCGACCGTCGACCAGCCGGGGCGCCCGGCTGGTGTCGATCCGCAGCTCGTCGACGGTCGCCACCTCCGGCACGTCCACCGACTCCAGGGCGAACACCAGCGGACCGCGCTCCACCGCGACACAGCCCCGCACCGCGTCGATCCGGCTGTCCGGGTAGGTGAACCGGGGCACCATCGGCAGGGAGAGGACGACCTCGTCGCCGCGCCGCCAGGTGCGCTGCTCGGTGACCACACCGGGGGCGACCGGACGGGTGGCGCCGTCGACCGTGACGGTCGCGCCGTCGACGCCCCAGTCCGGTACCCGCAGCGACAGCGACCACGGGCGGTCGTCGTCGCTGTCGACGCGTACCCGGATCTCGCCGTCGTGCGGGTAGTCGGTGCTGATCACCAGGCGCCGTTCCCGCCCGTCGGGGAGGCGGTGCGCGATGGTGCCGGGCAGGTACTGGTGCAGTTGCAGGCCCTCGTCGTCGCAGGTGGCGACGTACGCACTGAGGCTGGCCATGGTGCGGGCCACGTTGGTCGGGCAGCAGGAGACCTCGAACCACGGCGCCCGCAGCGAGGCCGCCGCGCGCAGGCTGGGCCGGTCGGCGTCGGGCACCGTGCCGAGTTCCCGGCGGTGCAACGTGTTGGTGTAGAAGAAGCTGCGCCCGTCGGTCGACGGCGAGGTCGACACCACGTTGAACAGGGTCCGCTCGATGAGGTCGGCATAGCGGGACTCACCGTCGGCGAGCAGCAGCCGCCAGGCCAGCATCACCGAGCCGATGCCCGCACAGGTTTCCGAGTACGCCCGGTCCGGCGGCAGCATCCAGTCCCCGCCGAACGCCTCGTCCTGGTGCCGGGAGCCCTGCCCACCGGTGACGTAGGTGCGTCGGGTGACCGCCTGGTGCCACTGGCCGCGTACCGCGTCGAGCAGGCTGGCGTCCTTCAACTCGACCGCGACGTCGACGGCGCCGGCGGCGAGGTAGTTCGCGCGCACCGCGTGCCCGCGCAGCACCGTGGCCTGCCGGATCGGGGTCTCGTCCTGGAAGTACTCCCGACCGAACTCGATGTCGGAGAGCCGACCGTGGCCGCGCCGGTCGACGAAGATCGCGGCCTGGGTCAGGTAGCGGTCCTGGCCGGTGACGCGGGCCAGTTCCACCAGGGCGGTCTCGACCACCGGATGGCCGCAGACGCTGTCGATGCCGTCCGCGCCGAACGTGTCGCACAGGTGGTCGGCGGCCCGGCAGGCGATCTGGAGCAGGCCGTCGTCGGCGTTCGGCCGCGTCCGGGCCCGGGCGACGGCGGCCTGCACGAGGTGGCCGATGCAGTAGAGCTCGTGCCCCCATTCGAGATCCGACCACCGCGGTTCCTGCCCCGGGCGGCCGAACTTGGTGTTCAGGTAACCGTCCGGCTCCTGCGCCGCGCCGACCCGCCGTACCAGGGCACGGAACCGCGATTCGAGATCGGGGTCGTTGGTCCGGCCGATCTCCCAGGCCATCGCTTCGAGAAACTTGTAGATCTCCGAATCGGAGAACTCACGTCCGCGCCGCTCGCCGGCAAGGTCCCCGTCCACCGCCAGGTCGAAGTTGCGGACCCAGCCCTCCCGTTCGAGCCAGTACGCGATGTGGTCGAGGGTCGCGCCGCCGTTGACCGCCTGACGCTCTGCCCAGAATCCACCCGCGATCCGGACTTCCCGCAGGTCGAGGGGGCGCAGGCGACCCCGGACCGGCAGGACGGGTGCGGCCTGATGTGCGTTGCCGCTCATGGTCATCCTTTCAGCGCGCCCGACATGAAGCCGCGCACGTAGTGTCGTTGCAGCAGGAGGAACAAGACGATGCACGGCAGGGCGAGAACGACGACGCCCGCCTCGGTCGCCCCGTAGTCGACGACACCCTGGACCTGGCCGCGCAGATTCGACACGGCCAGCGGCAGCGTCATCTTCTCGGTGTCGTTGATGAGGATCAGCGGGGCCATGAAGTCGTTCCAGGCGGCGAGGAAACCGAAGAGGCCGACGGTGATGAGGCCCGGTTTCACGGCCGGCAGCAGCACCCGCCACAACGCGCTGAACGAGGAGCATCCGTCGACCATCGCGGCCTCGTCGAGTTCGCGTGGCACCGCTTCGAACGAGATGCGCATCAGGAAGGTGGAGAACGGCAACTGGAACATGGTCAGCACGAGCGCGACCCCGACCAGGGAGTTCTGCAACCCCACCTGGTTGAGCAACACATAGAGCGGGATCAGCAGCGTCGCGTACGGGACCATCAGGATGGCGAGGGTGAGCAGGAACAGGATGTTCTTGCCGGGGAAGCGGAACCGCGCGAACGCGTACCCGCCGAGGAAGGAGATCAGCAGC
Source organism: Micromonospora craniellae (assembly GCF_014764405.1). Lineage (NCBI taxonomy): Bacteria > Bacillati > Actinomycetota > Actinomycetes > Micromonosporales > Micromonosporaceae > Micromonospora > Micromonospora craniellae. Next base: position 766,865 of record NZ_CP061725.1, read on the forward strand.
GTCAGCGCGACCGTGAGCAGCGAGACGAAGGCCGAGTTGCCGAGGTAACGCCAGACACCGGCCTGGTAGGCGGCCAACGTCTGGTAGTTGCCGAAGCCCCAGCCGTCCACCTGGTTGGTGCCCGCCTGCGGGGAAAACGAGGCGACGGCCGTCCAGGCCAGCGGCGCCAGGAAGATCAGCGCGACCGAGCCGGTGAACACCCAGTACGGCGTGCGCAGCGCGATCCCGAAGATGGTGGTACCGCTCGACTTCTTCGGCGCCACCGGGCCCGGTGTGGACGGCGGTGTCCCGTCGGCGACGGTCGGATTGGTGCGGGAAACGACGGCCATCGGATCAGTTCCCCTCGGACCGGAAGGCGCGCATCTGCAACGCGTTGATCAGGATCAGGGCCACCAGCACGATGACGGAGACGGCCGCCGCCACTCCCAGGTCGTTCTGACCCTGGAACGCCACCATGTAGATGAGCTGCACGACGGTGATCGTGCTGTTGTCCGGGCCGCCCTTCGTCAGGATGTAGAACTGCTCGAAGGCGAGCAGGGAGCCGGTCACGCAGAGCACTGTCGTCAGCGCCAGCGTGGGACGCAGCAGCGGCAGCGTGACCTTCCGGAACGTCTGCCAGCGGCTCGCACCGTCGGTCCGGGCCGCCTCGTACACGTCGGCGGGAATTCCTTGCAGGCCGACCAGCATGAGCACCATGTAGAACCCGGCGTACCGCCACACGATGAGGAAGGTCGTCGAGAACAACGCCGCGTTCGGGGAGCCGAGGAAGGTGATGCCCAGGCGGTCCATCAGCGGGGCCAGCGGGCTCGCGTACGGCGAGTAGATCACGTAGAACAGCAGTGACGCCGAGGCCAGGCCGAGCGCGCTGGGGACCAGGAACGAGGCCCGCAGCAGGTTGTTCCACCGGCTCGACTCCTGCACCAGCAGGGCCAGCCCCAGAGCGAGCGCCAGCAGCAGCACGGTCGCGAGCGCCGTGTACTTGAGGGTGAACACCACCGAGTCGGTGAAGAAGCGGTGCTCGACCGCCTTCACGAAGTTGTCCGGCGCGTTGAACCCCTGGTCACCGGTGAGCAGCGGCCATCGCGACAGCGACATCTTGATGACCAGCAGCAGCGGCACGGCGAACAACAGCGCCACGAAGACCGCCGTCGGCGTCGCGTAGAGCCAGCCGAGCAGTGCCTGACGACCTCGGGGACGGGCGCGGCGCCGTGTCGCCGCACTGGGCGGTCGAGACGGTGCGGTGACGCTCATGGGGACCTCTCGTTTCCTTGGCTACGGGCGGAACGTCGGGGCGACGTGGGCGTGTGCCGACCGGTAGGGACTCCTCGGCGGCACACGCCCACGTCGGGCACCTACTGCTGCAGGACGGCGGTGATCTCGCCGTTGTCCTTCTGCAGGTCGCCGTTACCGGTGAGCACCTGGTTGCGGACGAGAGTCAGCCACGGGCTGTTCGGCGCGTTGAACGCCTGCTGGAAGTTGAGCGCGACCGGGGTGTCGCCCTGACCGGCCACCTGGTTGATGGTGACCAGACGCGGGTCCTCGGCGGCGTACTTGTTGTTGGCCAGGTCGGAGCGGGACACCACGTCCTTGTTCTTGCCCAGCACCTCGACCTGGGCCTCCTCGGACATCATCCAGCTCAGGAAGTTCCACGCCTGCGCGGCCTTCTTGGAGTCCTTCGAGATGCCGATGCCGTCGCCACCGACGAAGGTGGAGGCGCCGCCGTTGGGGCCGGGGATGCCGGCGACCCCGACGTCGAACGGCGTCGAGGAGAGCAGCGTCGCCGGGTAGAACATCAGGCCGACCTTGCCCTCGGTGAAGGCGGCGGTCCAGGTCGGGCCGGTCTCCCCCGCCGAGGCGGGCAGCACGGCACCGGAGCGCCACAGGTCCTGCCAGGTGCTGAAGACCTTCTGCGCGGTCTCGTCGGCGAGCTTGGACTCTTTGCCGTCCTCGCTGAGCACCTGGCCGCCGTCGGCCCAGACGGAGGGGAACCAGGTGAAGACGAGGCAGCCGCCGCAGTTCAGCCCGGCCGCCGTACCGTAGACGCCCTCCTTGCCCATGGCCTGCACCGCCTTGGCGGCGGCGGCGTACTCGGCGAGCGACGCGGGCGCCTTCTCCGGGTCGAGCCCGGCGTCCCGGAACAGCTGCTTGTTCCAGAACATCATGGACAGGTCCAGCACGAACGGCAGGACGTGGGCCTTGTTGTCCACGGTGCCCGCCGACAGGTGTCCCTTGTTGATGGTGTCCTTGAAGTCCAGACCGTCGATGTTGGAGCTGAGGTCCTGGAACAGCCCCTGGTTGACCCAGTTCGGCACGTAGACGATGTCCGCGGCGAACAGGTCCGGAAGGCCGCCGGAGCCGGCCGCCGCGCCGACCTTGGCGACATAGTCGTCGTTCGGTACGACGGTCAGCTTGACCTGGTTCTGGTGCTTCGCGTTGTACGCGTCCACCAGCAGCTTGGCCTGCTTCTCCAGCGGCGCGCGGGTCCACAGGGTCAGTTCGCTGCCGTCGTCGACGCCGGTCGGGCCGGCCTCGGCCGCGCTCGGGCCGCTCGGCTCGTCGCTGCCGCACGCCGCCACGGCGAGGACCATCGTCGCCGCCAGGGCTCCGGCCAGCGAACGCAGGGCAGTACGCCTGCCCAGGGTTTTCCTCATGATTCCTCTCCTAGTCTGCATCGTTGCCAGCCGGGGAACCGCGATGCGGCTCCCGTGAGCCGGGTTTCCGGGTGGCGGACGGTTCTTCTCGATCGAGGTGGGACCGGAGCCGCCGGTCCGGCCGTCGGCCGCGGCGCCCCCGTGGCGTGTTCGGCGCAGCCGGATGATCAGGTACGGCCGGCGGGTGGCCGGCCGGGCAGGGTCAGGTGGTGAACAACAGATCGCCGACGGAGGTCCGCCGAGCCGGGGTGTGGTGTGGACGGTCCGACGCGGCACCGCACTGCCGCGTCGAGCGGGTCCGATGCATCGGTGACGACGTCGCGGTCCGCCCCGCCTTCGTGGGCGATGCCTCGTCCGTCCTCATCGATGTCGCCTCCCGCCGGGTCCGACGGGAACCGGCACGGCAAGCCGCACCGCCGCCGTCGAGGTGGCCGGTATCACTTTCCGCCGCTAGCGTGGCCCACGAAAACGGTTTCGGCAAGATGTCTTACGGGTAAAACCTGAACCTGTTTCGGCGTGGGCTTCATCTTCCCCTGCATGCACTCTGCGCTCTACGCTTGCCGCGGATGCGGGGGCAGCGACCACCTGCCTGCCGTCCTGAAACTCTTGCGAAAGGCTTTCGGTGGGTCGACGACGATCACAGTCAGTGACGCTGAGTGACGTGGCCAGCCGGGCCGGCGTCTCGGTCGCGACCGCGTCCAAGGCGCTCAACGGACGCGCCGAGGTGGCCCAGGCGACACGGGAACGGGTGCTGCGCGCGGCCGGCGAACTCTCCTTCCAACCCAACGCGCTCGCCTCCGGGCTGATCAACGGCCGCACCCGCACCGTCGGGCTGCTCACCGACGAGCTCGGCGGCCGGTTCGCCATGTCCATCCTGCTCGGCGCCGAGAACGCGCTCGGCAACGAGCAGATGTCCGTGCTGCTCTGCGACGCCCGGGGCGACGCGATCCGTCGCCAGCACTACATCCGCACCCTGCTGGCGCGGCAGGTCGACGGGTTCATCGTGGTCGGCGACAGCAACGAGGTGGGCCCCTCGCTGACCGAGGACATCCCGGTCCCGGTGGTCTACGCCTACGCCGAGTCGACCGACCTCCGGGACCTGTCGGTGATCGCCGACGACGAGGGCGGCGCCCGGCTCGCCGCCGAGCACCTGGTGCTGCACGGGCGACGCCGCATCGGGCACATCACCGGCCCGGACAGCTACCGGTCGGCCCGGGACCGCGCGGCCGGGCTGCGGACGGTGCTCACCGAGGCGGGCCTCGACCCCGCCGGTGACCCGCTGTTCGGCGAGTGGTCGCAGCGGTGGGGCCGGCACGCCACCCGCCTGCTGCTCGCCGCCCGCCCCGACGTGGACGCGATCTTCTGCGGCAACGACCAGTTGGCCGCCGGGGCCGCCGACACGCTGCGCGACCTCGGGCGGCGCATCCCGGACGACGTGGCCATCGTCGGCTACGACAACTGGGAGTTCTTCGCCGCCGACTGCCGCCCGCCGCTGACCACGGTGGACCTCAACCTGGAGAAGCTCGGCGCGACCGCGGTCAAGCACCTCTACGCCGCGCTCGACGGCAACCCCGGCAGCGGCGTCATCCGGCAACCCGGCCGTCTCATCGTCCGCGAGTCGACCGGGCCGGCAGTGCACCGCTGAACGCGTACCGGCCCGGTGTCGATCCCCTCCGACACAGGGCCTAAGCGATCAGACTGGCCGGTCGCAGCGCGTTCAGCGGCCGGCCGGCGCGCGGGGCCACCGAGCTGCGGCGGGTGATCAGCTCCGGCACCAGCAGGTCGCGTCGTCGCACCGGTGGCTGCCCGGCCGGGTCGAGCTGCGCCAGCAACAGGCCCAGGCTGCGCCGGCCGAGCTCGGCGAAGTCCTGCCGCACCGACGTCAGCGGCGGCAGGAAGTGGGCCCCGTCGGGTGTGCCGTCGAAGCCGACCACGCTGACGTCCTCCGGCACCCGCCGGCCCGCCTCGTGCAGCGCCCGCAGCACGCCGAGGGCGAGTTGGTCGCTGGCGCAGAAGACGGCGGTGACGTCGAGGTCGGCGGCCAGCCGCTCCCCCTGCTGGTAGCCGGTGCTGGCGCTCCAGTCCCCGGGCACGACCGCGGGTACCGGCGCACCCGCCGCGCGCAGGGCCTCCCGCCAGCCGCGGATCCGCTCGTCCGCCTCCGGCCAGTCCTGGGGGCCGGACACGTGGTGCACGGTGGTGTGCCCAAGGTCGAGCAGGTGCCGGGTGGCGAGCCGGGCACCCGCCACGTTGTCGATCTGCGCGCTGGCGATCTCGTCGCTGCATCCACCACCGACCGTCACCGCCGCCAGTCCACCCGCCGCCTCGGCCAGCGCGCCCGCCATGGCGGGCTTGGGCGCGATGGCGATGAGTCCCTCGACCGACTGCCGACGCAGCCAGTCCGCCGCGTCGAGCACCGACCGCCGGTCCAGGTGGCGCACGCTGGCGACGCTGACGAAGTAGCCGGCGGAGCGGGCCGCGCCCTCGATGGCGTAGAGCATGGAGGTCGGCCCGTAGAGCGGGCTCTCGTAGCCGATGATCCCGAGCGTGCCGGAGCGCCGGGTGACCAGGGCACGGGCCGCCGGGTTGCGCTGGTAGTCGAGCTCCCGCATCGCCGCCAGCACCCGCTGGCGGGTGCCGTCGGCGACGTACGGGTGCCCGTTGATGACCCGGGAGACCGTCTGCGCGGACACCCCCGCCAGCGCCGCGACGTCGCGCATGATCGATCGACCGGTGGACCGCCCGCCGTCGGCGCGCCCGGACCCGGCCCCACTGTTCTCCTTGCGGGCCCGTGACCGGCCACTCTTCTCGATCATCGTCTGCTCTCCTTGCCAGAGGTCCCCGACGCGTGGCCCGCGCCGTCGGACCGGCGGTCTGCGCACGCTCGAAGACCTCGGTGGTCTGATCTTCGACAATGAACCTCGAAAACCGTTTCGGCAATCCCTCTCAGGAGATCTCCGGCGATAACCCATCGCGGAGATCACTGGGTTTCGGTGCCGCCGCCCGGCCAGGCACCCCGAAATCGGCAAGCGGGCCAGCTTCGCTGACGAAAACCTTTTCGGCAAGGCCCGACGCCCGAATACGGCAGGGTTTGCGAACACCGGGCCGCCCGACGGGACTCTCCCACCTGCCACCATTTAGTTTAAATCGAAGACAATCTATTGTCGTCGACGGTTCCCACCGGCGGCGTATCCGGCAACAGGAGGACCATCCATGAGATCACCACGAGCAAGCCTACGGCTCGGTGTGGCGGTCGCCGCCATACTGGCCTTCACCGGCGGCGCCACCCTGGCGGTGACCGGCGCGCAGGCCGCCGCCCCGGGATGCCGGGTCGACTACCGGGTCACCAACCAGTGGTCCGGCGGGTTCGGCACCGACATCACCGTCACCAACCTCGGCGACCCGCTCAACGGCTGGACCCTGACCTGGACGTACGGCGCCGGGCAGCGGGTCACCCAGGCATGGAACGCCACCGTGACGCAGAGCGGCGGCCAGGTCACCGCGACCAACGTCGGCCACAACAGCGCCCTGGGCACCGGAGCCGCCACCTCGTTCGGCTTCAACGGGTCGTGGAGCGGGAGCAACCCGGCGCCGACGTCGTTCGCGCTCAACGGCGTCACCTGCACCGGCGCGCCCGTCACGCCGGCACCGACCACGCCGGCCCCGACGACCCCGGCGCCCAGCCCGACCACGCCACCGCCGACCAGCGGCTGGAACCCGCCCGCGAACCTGGTGAACCCGCTGAACCAGGTGTGGCAGCACGTGGAGCAGACCTACAACAACGGCAACCTCTACGGGTTCCGCAACTACGGCTGGGACCAGGTCATGGCCAACCGCGGCTACCTCAACTTCTGCGTCCGCTGGGACTCCAGCGCCACCGTCACGGCCGCCCAACGCGACCAGATCCACACGACCCTCGCCCGGCAGTACAAGAAGTGGATGGACGTGATGGTCGGGCACAACGCCTGGCCGTACCAGCAGGTGCCGATCAAGGTGGTCGGCTGGGCGGTCCGCAACCGCAGCCAGCTCCAGTGGACCGACACCAGCGTCGACATCTACGTCAACAACATCCGCGAGAACGCCCCCCAGTGCGCGCCCGAGTGCGGTCGCTTCTTCAACCAGGGCGGCCAGTACCCGAACTGCCCCGGCGGGGTGGCCCGCCACTACGACCAGTCGCTCTGGCTCACCGACGGGTTCGGCGGCGGTGCCGGCGGAGACTGGGGCCAACGCATGGGTCGCGAATACTACATGAACAACCTCAACGCCGAGAACATGCACATCCTGCTGCACGAGATAGGTCACACCTTCGGCCTTGACGACTTCTACGACTGGACGCCCAGCGGAGTCGGCGGGTTCCTGATGCGCGCCGGCAGCGCCAGCTCGATCACCACGTTCGACGCCTGGATGTTCCGTGACTGGTGGCGGCACCTCAAGAGCCGCTACGGCTACTGAGGCCGCACCTTGCGGGGCCCGGCCGTATCGCCGGGCCCCGCAAGGCTCACTCCTCGACCCATTCGAGCAGGTCACCGGGCTGGCAGTCGAGCACCCGGCACATCGCCTCCAGGGTGCTGGATGTAAGGAAGGGTCCCCTGCTAACGCCTGGTGTATAGCAGGGGACCCTTCCTAACGTCCGGGCTGGCACGGGTGGTGGCCGGGGCGACCCACGCCCCGGCCACCTGTGCGGTGCTATCGACTCAGAACAGCCAGGTCGGCAGCTTCGACTCGCTGCGCAGCGGCACCAGCGGCGGCGCCTCGTCGGCGGCCGGGCCGGCCGAGCGGCCCCGAGCCTCGTCGGACTCCGTGCCGGGCGGCGGCGCGGCCGCGCACCGCGTACCGTCCGCCGGCGCCACGAGGTCGACCAGGTACGCCTCGATAGCCTCGTCCGCGCAGGCCACCCGGCCGTAGACGATGCGCCCCCACCCCTCGTAGGTCAGCAGCTCGGCGTGCTCACCGAACTGGGCGGCGGCACCGAGCGCCCAGTTGTAGCCGGTCGCCGGGTCGTGCAACGAGTTGACGAACAGGAGCTTGGACTGGTTGGTCGGGGTGATCGGCCGCTGCGGGTTGTCCGCCGGGCTGGGCCAACCGAGGCAGATGGCGCCGATGGCCGCCCGGGGCAGGTCCGACAGATCCGGTGAGGCGAGCTGGGCCGCGTCGACGATCGAGCGCCACTGCCCGATGTTCTGCGCTCCGAGGTTCCAGTCCTCGCAGAGCACCGCCTGGTACGCGAAGGGCACCACGGTCGGCGGCTGCTCGTCGGCCAACTGGCGTGCCGCCGGTGCGCCCCACGGACGGCCGGCGTCGACCCGCTCCAGCTCGGCGGCGATGTCGAGCCAGTACGGCTGGTAGTTCACGTTGCCCAGCAGGAAGTTGACCAGATCCCGCTGGGTGATCTTGTAGTTGTGGTCGTCCGGGTCCGGCGGCCGCCTGGGTGACCGCGAAACCCTGGGCGTCCAGGCTGTGGTCCATGGTGCTGTCGGCGACGATGGCGCGTACCCGGGTCGGGAACAGCTCCGCATACTGCTGGGCCATCAGCGTGCCGTACGACATACCGAAGAAATTCAGCTGCGTATCGCCGACCGCGACCCGGATCGCGTCGATGTCCCGGATCACCTGGAGCGTGTTGACGTGGTCGAATACCGGCCCACTCCGGGAATGGCAGTCGTCGGCCAGCTCACGACTCGCGGTGACCATGCGGGTGAAATCCGCAGACATGAATAGCGAGGTCACCATGGCCGCCAGGGCCGCGTAAAGCGGCGTGAACGAGGTGTCGCCGACGACTGTCAACATGGCGGAAGTCACAGGACGGCACATTCTTTGAATTCACCTTCCCGGCACTTTCCCGCAACGTACGCCAAAAACTGCGTGACCGATTCGAGACGTCGCCGCGCCACGTCCGGCATCGGGGGAGGGCGCCGTGGCGCGTACCGGTCGCGGTAGGTTGCCGAGTCATGGCCACCACCGCCGACGTCCGTCAGGAACTCGCCCGACTCGCCGATCCGGCCCGCGCCACCGGTGTGAGCCGGTACCTCCGGATGTTTCCCGGCGGCTACGGCGAGGGCGACCGGGCCATCGGCGTCACCGTGCCGCAGCAGCGCCGGGTCGCCGGCCGGTACTGGCGCGACCTGTCCCTGGCCGACACGGCAACACTGCTGACCGGCGACGTACACGAGGAGCGGTTGACGGCGGTCTTCATCCTGGTGCGGAAGTTCGGCAAGGCCGACGAGCGGGAACGCGGCCGGATCGTCGAGCTGGTCCTGGCCCACACCGGCCACCTGAACAACTGGGACCTGGTGGACTCCTGCGCGCCGTACATCGTCGGGCCGTGGCTGCTCGACAAGGACCGCGACGTCCTGGACCGGCTGGCCGGATCGCGTCTGGTCTGGGACCGACGGATCGCCGTGATGGCCACCCTCGCGTTCATCAAGGCCGACGACCACGCGTGGACGTTCCGGCTCGCCGAACGGCTCCTGCGCGACCCGCACGACCTCGTGCACAAGGCGGTCGGCTGGATGCTGCGCGAGGTGGGCAAACGGGACCGGGCGGCGGAGGAGGAGTTCCTGGCCCGGCACTACCGGGCCATGCCCCGGGTCATGCTGCGCTACGCGATCGAGAAGTTTCCGCCGCAGCGCCGGAAGGAGTATCTGTCCGGCCTGGTCGCGTGACCGAAGGCGGCACGGCGGGTTCGCGTTGTTGCCCTGCTGACCACCGAATGGCCGTCACGTCGGCCCACCACCGCCCGAAGTCCATCGATTATCTTGCATGCATCGATCCTGCTCGTGTATGAAGACTGAGCAATCGTTAAGGTTCCGGTCTCCTGGGAGGAGCGACGATGACACACGCCCCACGCCGCCTGCGCACGCTGGCGGTCATGCTCAGCGCCTGCACACTCGGGCTGAGCCTGCTGTCGGCACCAGCCGAGGCGTACTCGGCGCCACCTCTCGCGCCGCAGTCCGAGCGCGCCCCCGAATCGGAGCAGTTCGTGGCCGAGGGTGTGACGACCGTCGGCGAGCTGCGCACCGTGGCCGGCACGCTGTCGTACGCCCGTGACGGCCGGACCCAGGTCATCCACCATCCCGGCGCCACCTACGTCAAGGTGCACTTCAGCTCGCTGCGACTCGGCCCCGGCGAGTACGTCACCGTGGCCAGCCCCGACGGCCGGGAGAGCCACCGGTACGACCGCCACCTGAACCGGGCCACCGGCTCGGACTACACCACCGACGGGCGGCCGGGCTTCTGGGCCATGTCCGTCGAGGGCGACACCGCCGTGGTGACGTTGCACAGCACCCGCGCCAACCGGGGCAGCGCCGCCACCATCGACCAGTTCTGGCGCGGCTACGACCGCACCGAGATCGCCGCGCACAACTTCTCGACCCAGTCCGTGTGCAGCACCGACGCCCGCCGCGACGTGGTCTGCTACCGGACCAGCCACCCCACCGAGTTCGCCCGGGGCAACGCGGTGGCCCGACTGCTGATCAGCGGCGGCGGGTCGTGCACCACCTGGCGGGTCGGCAACACCAACCGGATGCTGACCAACAAGCACTGCTTCTCGACGCAGTCGGCGGTCAGCGGCAGCGAGATGCAGTTCAACTACCAGTGCGCCACCTGCGGCGGCGCGAACCCCGGCCCCGGCACCAAGGTCAGCGGCGCCACGCTCTACCGGGTGAGCAGCGGCGGCTCCAACCAGCTCGACTACGCCCTCTACTCGGTGAACAACTTCGCCGCCATCCAGGGCTTCGGCACGCTCTACCTGGCGACGACCGCCACCACCACCGGCACCCAGATGTACATTCCCGGGCACGGTGACGGCAGCCCGAAGCGCCTGTCCATCTTCGAGAACGCCCAGAACGGCCCGCGCTGCACCGTCCGGAACGCGAACTACAACACCTGGAACATCAGCTACAGCTGCGACACCTCCGGCGGCAACTCGGGCTCGCCGGTGCTGGACAGCAGCCACCGGGTGATTGCCCTGCACCACCTCGGCGGCTGCCCGTCCAACCAGGGCGCGAAGGCGCACCTGATCTACAACGAGATCGCCAGTCTGATCGACAACGGCTGACCCCCGCAGCACCACAGGCGACCCGGCAGGTCGCCGCCGACACCGGCGGCGACCAACGCCGGGTTCTCCGCTGTCCCGGACCCACGCGCCACGGCTAATTAGGTTTGCCTAAGCTAAGGTGCTGGGATGCCGGACGGGAGGGAACTCATGACGACGGTGGTAGAAGCCGAGGGGTTGGTGAAGACCTTCGGTCAGGTTCGCGCACTGAACGAGTTGTCGCTCACCATCGAGGGGGGCACGATCTTCGGGCTGCTCGGCCCGAACGGCGCCGGCAAGACCACGGCCATCAACGTTTTCACCACCCTGCTGGCGGCCGAGTCGGGCCGGGCGGTGGTCGCCGGTCACGACGTCGCGGCAGAACCGGCCCGGGTCCGGGAGGTGATCGGGGTGACGGGCCAGTTCGCCGCGCTCGACGACAACCTCACCGGTCTGGAGAACCTGGTGCTGTTCGGCCGGTTGATGAAACTGAACCGGGCCCAGGCCCGCGCCCGCGCGAAGGAACTGCTCGATCGTTTCGATCTGGCCGACGCCGCTGACCGCCGGACCGGGACGTACTCGGGCGGGATGCGGCGGCGGCTGGACCTCGCGGCATCACTGACCCGCGAGCCGGTGGTGCTGTTCCTGGACGAACCGACGACCGGACTGGACCCGCGCAGCCGGATGGCGTTGTGGGACACCGTGCGGCACCTGCGGGACAGCGGCATCACCATCCTTCTCACCACGCAGTACCTCGCCGAGGCCGACGAACTGGCCGATCGGATCGCCGTGATCGACCACGGCCGGGTCGTGGCCGAGGGCACCGCAGCCGATCTCAAGCGCCGCGCCGGTGGCTCGGTCTGTCACATCACGCTGCCTGACGCCGCCGATCGCGAGCGGGTCGGCGGCGTCCTCGCCCCGCTGGGCGAGGTGAGTATCCTCTCCGACGGCGTCAGTCTGCCCGCCGACGGGCCGGAGACACTCGTGGCCGTGGTCCAGCGGATCGAGGCCGCTCGGAGTGAGGCCCTGTCCGGCGTCCAGATCGAGGATATCGGGCTGCGTCGTCCGACCCTGGACGACGTCTTTCTACGCCTCACCGGTGCCGGTGAGGCGCCCGGAGTCACCGAGCCGACGCAGGCCGCCCGATGAGCGCCGATGCGGTGGTACTCGCCGGACGACACCTGCGTCTGATGGCACGCCGACCGGCCTCGGTCCTCGGTGCCGTGGTGTTTCCGCTGATCTTCGCGCTGCTGTTCTTCACCGTCTTCGGACGGGTGATGGAGCGGGCCGGCTACGACTACGTCTTCTACCTGCTCCCGGCGGTCATCGTGCAGGCGTGCTTCTTCACCGCCATGGCCAGCGCGGTGCTCTCCGCCGAGGATACGACCGGTGGGACGTTACGACGGTTGCGGACCATGCCGGTGAACCGCTCCGCCCCGATACTCGGCCTGCTCACGGCCGCTGTCACCCGGGCGGCAGTGTCGATGGTGGTCCTCGTTCCGCTCGCACTGGCGCTGGGATTCCGGTTCCGCGGTTCCTTCCTGGCCACCGCTGGGTTCGTGGTGCTCCTCCTGGCATTCGCGGCTGCGCTGTGCACGTGTTTCATCGCCATGGGGCTGGCGCTGCGCCGGGTCGAGGCCGTGCAGCCGGCGGTCAACCTCGTGTACTTTCCGTTCCTGCTACTGTCCAGCGCATTCGCGCCGGCGTCAGCCTTCCCGGCCTGGCTGTGCCCGGTGGTCGAACACCAGCCGGTCAGCCGGGTCCTCGACGCTTCCCGAGCCCTGGCCGACACTGGCGTGGCTGTGGCTCGCCCACTGCTGTTCGCCGGGCTCTGGCTGGCCGCCCTGACGGTCCTGGGCCTCGTCCTCGGTACCCGCGCGATGGGAAGGTCGATATGACCACGACAGACTCCGGTCCGCCGAGGGCCGCACTACTGCGCGACAGCCTGGTCATGACCGGCCGGACGCTGCGGGTCACGCTGCGCTTCCCGATCGTACTGTTCATGGCAGTGGCTCTACCGGTGATTCTGCTTTTGCTGATGACGGCGAGCTTCGCCACCATCGTGCTGCCGGGACAGGGCTACCGTGCGTACGTCAACTTCGCCCTTCCCCTGTTCGCGGTGATGGGTGTTCTCTACTCGACCCTGGCCACCGGCGCCGCGAGCGTCTCCGACCTACAGTCCGGGTTCGATGCACGGATCCGCACCATGCCGGTCGCCGCAGCGGCGCCGCTCGTCGGCCGGATCGCCGCCGAGGCCGTACGCAACCTGCTGACGATGCTCGTGGTGGTCGCGGTGGGGACGATCATCGGTTTCCGGTTCACCACCGATCCGGTATCGATCGCGGGGTTCTTCCTCCTGCCGCTGGTGTTCTCGGCCGGCCTCGTGTGGCTGGTACTCTCCGTGGCCGTGCGTGCGCGCAGCGCAGAGTCGGTCAGCGCATCCCTCAGCGGCGCCTTCCTCGTCCTGTCGTTCCTGTCCACCGGAATGGTCACGCTGGAGGACCTGCCGGGGTGGGCCCAGCCCATCGCGGCGGTGAACCCGGTGTCACTCATGGTCGAGGCGATGCGGGCGCTGGCGCACGGCGACGGCTCGCCGGGCGGGCCGGCGCTGGGGACACTGGCCTGGGCGGTCGGCCTGACGGTCGTTTTCGCACCGCTGGCCATCCGCGGCTATCGCCGGTGACCGAGGAGCCACCGCGAGGGCGTAGAGCCACACCGCCACGGCCTCGGCAGACCTCTTTTATGGGGGTAGACACCCGAAACTCGGTTAGGTTAGCCTAACCGAGTTTGGAGGGGTTGATGACCACGACGGTGAGCACGGATGTGGAGACAGCGCCCGCGCTGTCGGCGGTGTCGGCTCCGCCGACGGAGGCGGACGCCAGGGCGGAGGCTCGGGCGTCGTCGCAGGCGCTGTCGGAGCTTCTGTCGCCGGCTCGGCCGTCGATCATCCTCGGCGTGGTTCTCCAGGTGTTCGGCTCCATCGCGACGATTGCTCCCTACGTCGCGATCGCCGAGTTGGCAAAGACCTTCCTCGCCGATGGCCAGGTCGATCAGGCGAGGGTCTGGTGGATCTCCGTCGCCGTCGTGGTGGCGCTGCTGGCTCGCATGGTGCTGAGTGGTGCCGCCTTGTCGGTGACGCACTTCGCCGACGCCCGCCTCCAGGGCATCATCCGCACGCGCATCGTGGAGCGACTGGGCCGGGTGCCCCTGGGTTGGTTCACCCGGAACTCGTCGGGGCTGGTGCGCAAGGCGACCCAGAACGACATCAACGACATCCACTACCTCGTCGCCCACGGGGCGGTCGAGACCACCGCGGCGATAGCGGTGCCGCTGGCCGGGCTGGCGTACCTCTTCGTGCTGGACTGGCGACTGGCGCTCGCGGGGATCGCGACCATTCCGATCTACCTGGTGGCGTACGCGGTGATGGCTCGCGGGATGACCGCGAAGATGCTGGAGATGAACCAGGGGATCGCGCGGATCAGCGCGACGATCGTCGAGTTCGTCTCCGGGATCTCGGTGGTGAAGACCTTCGGGCAGGCCGGTCGTGCTCACGCCGCCTACCGCAGGGCCGCGACGGAGTTCGGTGACGCCTACGGCGCGTGGGTACGGCCCATGTTGCGCACCGACGCTCTTGCGACGATCCCGATCTCCGCACCGGCCGTGCTGCTGGTGAACCTGGCCTTCGGCACCTGGTTCGTACGCGCGGGATGGGTCGGCGTCGTCGACGTGGTGACCGCCGCGCTGGTGGCGATGTCGCTGCCAGCGGCGATCATGACGGTGAGTTTCAGCATGCAGGCCCGCCGGGAGGCGGCCGCTGCGGCCAGGCGCATCACCGACCTGCTCACCACCCCCGTGTTGCCCGAGCCGGCCGAGCCACGCTCGCCGGTGTCGGCGGAGGTGCGTTTCGAGGGCGTCGGGTTCAGCTACGACGGGCGACACCGGGTCCTGGAGGATGTCGACCTGACCCTGCCCGCCGGGACGGTCACCGCGCTGGTCGGCCCGTCCGGGTCCGGAAAGACGACCCTGGCGACGCTGGTGGCCCGATTCCATGACGTCGACGAGGGCAGTGTCTCCCTCGGCGGCGTGGACGTGCGGGACATCGCCATTGGCGAGCTCTACCAGCACGTCGGTTTCGTCCTCCAGGACGTGCAACTGTTGCACGCGACGATCGCCGACAACATCCGGCTGGCACGTCCCGAGGCAACCCACGACGAGGTGCGTGACGCCGCGCGGCTGGCCCAGATAGACGATCGAATCCTCGCTCTCCCCCGTGGTTACGACTCCGTCGTCGGCGAGGACGCCCTGCTGTCCGGAGGAGAGGCGCAGCGGGTCTCGATCGCCCGGGCGATCCTCGCCGATCCGCCGATTCTGGTACTCGACGAGGCGACCGCCTTCGCCGACCCGGAGTCCGAGTCCCGCATCCAGACCGCGCTCGCACAGTTGGTCGGCGGTCGCACGTTGCTGGTGATCGCCCACCGGCTCTCCTCGATCGTCGCCGCCGACCAGATCGTCGTCCTCGACCGCGGCCGCATCGCCGAGACCGGCACACACGAGGAGTTGCTCGCCGCCAACGGGACGTACGCGCGGATGTGGCGTGCCCACCAGGAGGGCGCGTACTCGGCCGTGGCCGGAGAGGGAGACCACCGATGATCCGCCAGCTACGCCGCGTCCTCGGACCGGAGCATCAGCGCGAGTACACCCGGTTCCTGGTGTGGGCGAGCGTCTACGGCGTCCTCCAGGGATTCGCGGTGAGCCTGCTCGTCCCGATCGCCCGCAGTCTCGCCGACGGCGACTGGGCGGCCACCTGGCGATGGATCGGCGTCCTCGCGATCGCGGTGATCGGCTGCGGGATCGCGCACTATGTCCAGGCGATGCGCGCCTTCGGCGTGGCACTGGTCGTCCTGCGCACGATGCATCTGAACATCGGAGACCATCTCGTCACGCTCCCGATCGGCTGGTTCGCCGGCAAGACCGGCAGCGTCGCCCAGGTCGCCTCCAAGGGCACGATGGCCGCCGGAAGTGCCGCCGCCCACCTGATGACTCCGGTCGTGATCGGCATGGCGGCCCCCGCCTCGGTGACCGTTTCGATGTTCTTCTTCGACTGGCGGATCGGCGTGGCCCTGCTCGTCGCGGCACCGCTGATCGCGCTGGCGGCACGCATCGCGAGCAGCTTCATCGCAAAGAGCGAACACGCCACACACAGGGCCGCCGCCGAGTCCAGCGAGCGGGTCATCGAGTTCGCCCGCTGCCAACCGGTGCTCCGCGCCTTCGGCCGTACGTCCGACACCGGATACGCACCGCTGCGCGATGCCATCAAGGTTCAGCAGACGGTGGCACGGCGCACCATGGTCGAGTCGGTCCTCGGGCTCGCGCTCAATGGCCTGGCTGTCCAGTTGGTGTTCACCGGCCTCGTCGTCCTCGCCGCCGTCCTCGCACTCGGCGGCGAACTGAGCGGCATCGATCTGCTTGCCCTCCTCGGAGTGGCCACGCGGTTCGTCCAGCCGCTGATGGAGATCGGTGAGTACGGGGGCGCGCTTCGCCAGGTCCGTGGCGAACTGACCCGCATACAGGGCATCATGGACACCCGGCCGCTACCCGAGCCGTCCCAGGCGGCCGCCGTGTCCGCCGCTGGCACAGTCGAGTTCGACCACGTCGATTTCGGCTACGTTCCCGGAACACCCCTGCTCAAGGATCTCAGCCTCACCGTGCCGCCGCGCACCATGACCGCACTCGTCGGGCCATCCGGATCCGGCAAGACCACGATCATCCGGCTCATCGCCCGGTTCTACGACGTCGACGCCGGCACGGTCCGCGTCGGCGGCGTCGACGTACGCGACCAGACAGCCGAGGACCACATGGCTCAACTCGCCCTGGTCTTCCAGGACGTCTACCTCTTCGACGACACGCTGCGCGAGAACATCCGCCTCGGCCGCCCGGACGCGACGGAGGCGGAGATCGACGAAGCCGCACACCTGGCCGGGGTCACCGAGATCGCCGACCGCCTTCCCGCCGGCTGGAACACCCGTGTCGGGGAGGCCGGAAGCGCCCTGTCCGGTGGCGAACGTCAACGCGTCTCGGTCGCCCGTGCGATCCTCAAGCGCGCACCGATCGTGCTACTCGACGAGGCGACCGCCGCTCTCGACCCGGAGAACGAACGGTACTTGCAACGCTCTCTCGAAACTCTCCGCGAGCACGCCACTCTCATCGTCATCGCCCACAGACTCAGCACCGTCGTCAACGCCGACCAGATCATCGTGCTCAACGACCACGGACGCATCGCCGAACGCGGCAGCCACGACGACCTCCTCGCACAGGGCGGGCGGTACGCCGCGTTCTGGCACGAGCGATCCAGCATCCGCGGATGGCGGCTGGCGGCTGGGGCGACGCCTCACACCGGCTCGTCCTGAACGGGCGACACACGTGACGAGAACGCCCAGGCGGCGGGGCCGGCCACCATCGGTATCCCGCGAGACGATCGCTCGCGCGGTCATCGACGTCGGCTTCCCGAACCTCACCTTCGCCGCAGTCCGTAGACGTCTCGGCGTCGGCGAGTCCACCCTGTTCCGCCATGCACCGGACCGCGACGAACTGATCCGCATCACCCTGGACCATGTGATCGAGCAGACGCGGTGGCCCTCACTGGACGCACCATGGCGGGAGGTGCTCAGGGCGTACGCGCTCACGCTCTGGCACGCCTGGGCGGCATACCCCGGTGCGGCCACCGCTGCCGTACCGGGGAACCTTCCACTGGCAGCGATGCGGCTCGTGGACGACCTCTGCGCGATGTTGATGCGCCAGGGCTTCACCGCGGAGAACGCCGTGCTGGCCTGCGACATCGTCTTCGACCTGGTCAACGACAACCGACGCGGTGTCGAGCACCTCGACACCGTGGTCCGCGACGCCGGGCCGGACCGCGGCCACCTGCACGAACTATGGACACACACGCCACCACCCGAGCCAGCCGAACACGCTGCCACCCCAGCCGAACGCAGTCAGATCCACGCCGCGATGCGAGCCGCGATCACCGCAGCGCCGATCAACTGGTTCGCGGACAAACTCGCCGTGGTCCTCGACGGCATAGATTGCACACTCGCCCCAGGCCCCCGCCCTCGCGGACCTGACGGAGGTCGACGCCCCGGCGTGTCGGAGGATCACGCCGCCGGGGCTGGCAGGTGTGCGGACCGGACTGGTCAAGCCGGTATCTGACGGCTCCCCGGCATTCCCGGACACGTTCGACGCCGCGCCGAACTGGTAGCTGACGGCATCGGACATCATGATGGCGTGGGTGACCTTATGATCAATCTGCTGGCGAGCGTCATCGCCGGTACGGCCGTCTGGCTCTCGGGGTTCCTGTTACGTCGACGCAAGCTGAACCGGGCACGGTCCTTCTTTGGCCTGGCCGCCGGAGCGAGCTGCCTCCTGGTGGTGTCCCGGCACGCGTCGTCGCCGCGTGAGTTCAGCGTCCACCGCCGCGACGTCGCCGCGCTGGTGGAGTTGGCGACCATCGCCCGGGAGTGCGGAGCGCACGCGGACCGGGTCGGCGAGGACCAGCCGACCGGGGAGATCGGCCGGCTGACCGAGTTCTGCGTCGGTGGCCCCGGCGGTGCGAGCCCGCGCAGCGTCACGCACCTACGCGCGATCCTGCGCGGCGTGACGTACGAGATCTTCGACGAGGAGAAGCGTCGGAGGTCGTTCACGGTCGGCGGCACCGAGTACGTCGGCAGCCCGGAGATCAGCTATGTCCTGCTCGCCCGGTTCTGGGGGCCGGTCGGTGGACGCCCGGTCTTCTTCATCGGTGGCCTGACCGCCGGCAGCAACCTCGCCGCCGCCCGCTACCTGACCACGCATCACCCGGAACTCGCCCGCACCTACGGCGCCGACCGACCGTTCGCGCTGGTACTGCGCATCATCGAGCCGGCCGCGTACGGCACCGACTTCACCGAACTGGTCGCCGACGTCACCGACGTGGCGTTCCAGCCGGAGCCTCATCGGTGACGTAGGGCTCGGCCGCCTCCAGCCGGGGCACCTTCACTCCCCGCCTGGGCCCGCTTCCGCCAGGTAGTGTCGGCCCGATCCTCCCGCCCGCCGTCAGTATCCGGCGGGCGCTGACCGGATGCGGGACTCGTCTGTGACCATCATGGGATGTCCACACACATCGACATCGGCGAAGTCGTGCGGCGCACCGGTGTCCCGGTCTCCACCCTGCACCTGTGGGAACGTCGCGGGCTGATGTCTCACTCTCACAGAGATCGCCACCGTGCTCGGGCCAATCGTGTTCTTCCTCTCGGCGCAGTGGCACTACATCCCGTTCGAAGAGCGGCGCATGCTGGCGACGTTCGGACCCGCCTACCGAGAATACGCACGCCGGGTTCGCAGGTGGATCTGACCTGTCTCGAACAGGGGACTCCTCGTACGGCAGCCGCCATTAGCAGCTTGACCTGCTGGGACGCGGTGGGGGTGGTGTCTGTCATGGAGGCAGCCACCTGTTGATCTTGTTCTTGTGAGGACATCAAGAAGCCATCATCGCCCGCGGCACCGACTAAAACGACGCCGGTCACCGTCCACGACGCCCGGCGCAGCTGCGCGTCAAGCCGCCCGCCCACAAGCACCTGGCCAGCCAAACACGCCGTAGGTCACGTCTCCGGATCAGCAGGCTTGGCCGCGTACTCGAACTCGACGTCTTTGACACCTTTCCCCTCGAACAGGGTCAGCCCTTCGTCGTCGCACAGCCTGCGGATGACAGGAATGAGCTCTTGCCGGGTGCCGAAGGCGACGCCCTTGATTCCCTTGATGCCATTGGGGTGCACGTATCCCTCCGGAGGGCGCACGTCCACGTTGAAGGTGCTGCTCAACACCGGAAGCTGCATGTCGTCCGGGAAGATGCCACGGAAACGGATCCTTCGGCCCTTCGGGTCGGTCCTGCCCGACCTACCCTTGAGGTAGGTCAACTTCGCCTCATCGAGAATCTTCTGTTCCTGTTCGATGTCCAGCCTGTCATTCTCGAGGGCCAGTCCGATGAGGCCTTCCTCCGCCCGATCCCAAGCATCCAGCCGGTCGATGAAGGCGCCCTTCCCGAAGAGCCTGAAAACTTGCTTGGCAAACCCAGGCATCCCCGTCGACCCGAGCAGTTCGAAATAGGGCCCCTCGGCGAAGTAGATCAGCGCATTGGAGGAGTTTTTCGCCTTCCCGTACTCCACCGTGAAGCCCTTGGCGGTGTACTCCTCGACCGCCCGATCGAGGTCGTTCACCTTGTAGATGACATGGCCAAGCTTCATCGCGTCACTCCAGGCAGCCGTCGGGGCGTCGATCAGCCGCAGTGCTCGGTTGCCGCACCTAAACCGCACTCAGGCCTACCTCACCAGCCTATCCGTCAGACGCCAGCGCTGTCAGGACCACACCGGCTCATGCCGCCGGGCGAAGGTCAACGCGGTGGCGGGAGGTGCACGAGCGTCGGCGGGGCGGTGGCGTCGCGGACGACCTGAGCGAGTACGTCCCGGCCCGCCGGACGGTGTCGGATCTCGGCCGGCGCCACGCGGGCGGCCCCCATCAGCGCCCGGCCGGCACTGATCGGATCATCCGTTCGCAGGTACGCGCGGGCGGCGTCGATCAGGTGCGCGGCCCTGTGCTCCACGGGCAGCCACCGCCAGCCGTCCCGGTCGGTCACCTTCTCGTGCCAGGCCACCGCGTCTCCTCCGTCGCCCAACTCCACCGCTGCGGCCACCGGGCCGTCTGCACCGCCGTCGGCCCGAACCCGGTGCGATGGTGGTCATGCCCGTCACCGACCTGGACGGCCAGCACTGCCGCCTCGTCGAGCAGATCGGCCACCGCCGCCTCGTCCCCGCAGCGGGCGGCAGCCAGCCACGCCAGGTCCGGCGCACCCAGCTTCACCAACAACGACGCGGTGATCCGGTACGCCTCCACGAGCGGCCCCCGACCCGCCACCCGGTCCGCCGCATGGGCGCGCTCGACGTCGGCCAGCAACTCCGGCAGCCGGTCAGCCACCCGGGCGTAGCGGGCATGCTGGAATCCCATCGGTCACCGCCCTGCCCTGGGAGTGTGGCGATGATGCCAGAGGGCTTCGGTGACGGCGTCCCTGGGGTCGATGTCGCCCACCGCCAAGCGCTCCCGGGTAACCGTGATCCAGGGTGGCGAGGTCGGGGCGGGCTCACCGCAGGCAGTACGCATCCCCTCCTGGGCGAGTCGGGCCGGTTGGCAGGGTCCGGGCTGA
The DNA here is from genome assembly GCF_014764405.1 of Micromonospora craniellae. Lineage (NCBI taxonomy): Bacteria > Bacillati > Actinomycetota > Actinomycetes > Micromonosporales > Micromonosporaceae > Micromonospora > Micromonospora craniellae. The sequence continues at coordinate 787,776 of NZ_CP061725.1, forward strand.
TTCTCATGCCAGGTGCCGGTGGCCACGCAGAAGCTGGAGCTGCCGGGTCGGTGGGTTTCCCAGAGGGCACGGGCCAGTCGCCACAGTAGGCGGTGCCGGCACTCGTCGGGCGGTTCCACGGGCGGATCGTCGATATCGAAGGACATGCGCCGACCATCCCGTTCGGCGGCGAGCCGTTCCATGGCCAGCGGTCATGTCACGGTGACATGGGACGGGTCGACCAGCGCGAACGGATCGCTCTAGGCTGTCGACCTGAACACCTTGAGTAGTCGGAACGCGACGCTGGGAGCTGCCGTGCTGCTCGATCCGCTGCGAATTTCGGACGATGCGTGGTCGCACGGTGAGGTGCTGGCCGCACTGGCGGCCCGTGACATCGGCGGGCTGTTCCGCTGGATCACGAGTCTCACCGGGGCAAGTCAGAGCCGGATCGGCGCCGCCGTCGGGCTGGAGCAGGGCTATGTCAGTCGGATCATGGCCGGACGCAAGGTCACTTCGATCGAGGTCCTGGAACGGATCGCCGACGGATGCCGGATGCCCGACCATGCGCGAACCACATTGGGCCTGGCACCAAAACAGGCCGTACCACCAACCGACCCCGGCCGGCGCACTCCCAGCGAGCCGCCGGGCATCCGGACCTGGCAGGAGGACGTACATAGTGCCGCAGAGCTTTGGCGAGGTGACGTGAACCGTCGAGACGTACTCCGGCAGGTGGCCTTCAGCTCCGCCGGCTACACCCTGCCGGCGCTGCGCTGGTTCACCGCACCCGACCCGGCCCCGGTGACCCAGCCAGGCCGCAGCACGGTCGGTCAACCGGAGATTGACACCATCCGCGCGATGACCGTGACCTACCGCCAGTTGGACAACCAGTACGGCGGCGGCCACGCTCGCGACACCGTCGCCCGCTACCTCCACCAGGAGGTAACCCCACTGCTCACCAACGGCCGCTACAACCACCCCACCGGCCAACGACTGCTCAGCGCCGCCGCCGAACTGGCCCAACTCGCTGGCTGGCAGGCGTACGACACCGCCGAGCACGGCATCGCCCAGCGGTACCTCACCCTCGCTTTGGACTTCGCCCACGCTGCCGCAGACGACGGCCTCGGCGCGGAGATCCTCGCCGCCATGAGCCACCAGGCCACCTACCTCGGCCACACCGCCACCGGCCTCGACCTCGCCCGCGCCGCCAGGCAGACCGCCCGCCGCGCCGGCCTTCTTGTCCTGACCGCCGAAGCCCACGTCATGGAGGCCCACGCCCTGGCCAAGGCCAACGACGGACGAGCCTGCGCCGCCGCCCTACACCAGGCAGAACAGGCCCTCGACCGAGCCGATCGCAGCACCGACCCGCAGTGGCTCAGCTACTTCGACGAGGCGTACCTGTCGGCCAAGTTCGGCCACTGCTTCCACACCCTTGGCCACAACACCCACGCCGAACGATTCGCCGCCCGATCGCTACGGATGGACAACCGATACGTGCGCGGCAGGGCCTTCAACCTCGCCCTGCTCGCCAGCGTCCACGCCCGGCAGGGCGAACCCGAACGGGCCTGCACCATCGGCGCGGAAGCCCTGACCCTGACCACTCAGCTACGTTCAGCCAGAGCCGTCCGCTACCTGCGCGAGCTGCAAACACACCTCGCCCCGCACCGGCGGCTACCCGCCGTCCGGCACTTCACCGGCCGCATCGACGCCACCCTCGGCCCCCGTCGCTGACACCTACAGCTCTCCCCGGGCCTTACGCGCAACCAGCTCCAACACCGCGATCACCGTGCCAGCACCGACGATCTCACCCCGAGACACCAGCTCGTACGCCTCGTCGAGCGGGATCCAGGCGACCTGCTCGGCCTCGTTCACGTCCACAGGGACACCGATGTGCTCAGCCTGCCGGGCCAGGAACAGCAGATTCTCGGCGTCGGCGGTGCCAACCCAGGGTTGAAAGGACCGGAGCGGCTCGACCTCCTGGGGCCGCCAGCCGGTCTCCTCCTCGACCTCCCGCACCGCGCACTGCGCCGGCTGCTCGTCATCGTCGACGTAGCCACCGGGCAACTCCCACACCCACCGGTCGAACACGAACCGATGCCTCCGCATCAACAGCAGGCGCTCCCGATCGTCGAGCACGGCGACCATGGCTGACCGAGGAGCCCGAATCACGTACTGCTCGAAGCGAACCCCGTCCGGCAACTCCACCTCGGCGATACTCAGCCGCGCACGTCGAGTGTCGTCCACCACCCGCTCGCCATGGATCGTCCACCGGGTCAATTCCGTCGCCTGCTTCTCCACCACCCCGCCAGTATCCGCGCCGAGCCTGAGCACGCGCTACCGGCCGGATGCGCGCCGGGCAGAGAACTGCCGCCCCAGACCACCGAGAGCATGATCACGGCGGTGTCGCCACCGGGCGCATCCGTGCTGGAGGCAATGTTTCACCCCGCACCTGCTCGCCGCGTAGTGCCGTCCCGATGCTCCTACGGATGCCAAACTCCGTCAGCTGCCACCTCGCTGGCGGAGCTTGACATCTCCATCCCAGAGGAACTTCTGGGCCGGCTGGACCAGCGCAAGCGTGGGTATGAACTATGGAATGCTGGCCCGATTCATCGCCGCACGCCGGACTTCAGCGCTTCTGGCTGTGGGAATAGTCAGCGCCGGTGAAGATCCGGCCAGTAAGCCACTGTCGCCATCGTCGCGGCCGGGGCACCGCTCCATGCTCGTACCGCTCTTGCACGCCCAACTCTGCTCGGACCGCCTCGAAAAAGCCGTCCAGTTGTCGTGCTACGTCGGCGGGAAGTTCCCTGTCCACATCGAACAGGCCATCTGTCGACATCACGAAGTAAAGACGCTCGGCAACCGTGCTATGCAATGACTTGGAGGCTCCCCTGACTGGCTCCGTGGCTATGAGGTTGAGGGCCATCTTGCTGGTGTGTAGAGCGTAGGACGCGGCGAGGAAGGCTGCCTTCTCGTACGTGCCATCGTTCGCGCGATACAGCAGATTTATGCAGTCGTTGACCCTCGACAGGAACTCGACATAGATCGAGCGGCGGTCGGCGAGCCACCGCGAATCCTTCTCACGGTCAAGCCTGAGGCGCTCCTGTTGAAGCGCGGTCTGCCGTGTGACGAGTACTCCTCCGAGGGCGAATACCCCCGCGACGATCGGTGTGGTGATAGCAAGGATCCACGGAGTGGCCGATGACATGCTCAAATCCTACTGATTGGAAGCGATCAACCGCTCAGCGTGACGCGACACTCCGCCTCGCTTCTGTTGCCATCCCGTCTGCCGTCGACCCGGCCCTCCTGGGGAGCGGGCCGCCGCCCGGCCCGCCACGTCAAGCGGACCTTGACGCACGGTCGGACGCTGGCGGGTCGGGCGGTGGTCTGCTCGGCTCGCCCGGGTCGTCGGCTGGCGGGATGGCCCGCGCAACCACCCACGGACCGCGACCCGCCGACGCAGCCCCGACCATCCTGGAGCCCGAGCGCCCCCGCCGGAGGCGCGGTAACCGCGACCGGTTCGCCACCCGTCACCTGCCGCGCGGACCCGGCGTGCCCTTCCCTGCGCCGCGTCGCTCGGGCGCAGCGCGGCCGGCTGCCGGCGACGAACATCCACCACTTCCACACCCGTCCCGTCTACGGCGGCCCACCGGGCTTTCCGCTCTCCGCGCCAGCCGCCGGGCGTGTTGCGTGGCCGGAGTCGGAGCGCCAGCGGAGCGACGGACGCGCGCCCAGGCGGCGGCGCGTGCGGCCCGTCCAGGGCCGCCTTGATAGACGTACAGAAAGTCCTCCCACACCAGCCGGCAGCCGGTCCGGACCAGTTCGGCACCGACGTTCACGACGGGTTGACGCATCGGCACCCGGTGCTACTCTGGCGGTCGTCGAGCACGCCAGGGCGGCCTTCCTGCCGGATCTCTGGGCTCGAACACCGAGTTACTGAGCGGCCTTCCTGCCGCTGATGCGGGCCAGCTCCCGCCGGTTCTCGATCACCTCTGGCCGCGAATGTCGGCCCCGGAATCCGCTGACTGGCCCAGCACGGTCTTCCCGCCGTCACGATGGCCCGGATTCGCATTCCCTCGACGGGTGGGGCTCGCCTGCGGCGACCCGCCGGATGCCGACCTCCAGGCACCCCACCCGTCCCGGCCTGACCCAGCACGGCAACCGGAAGGACCACACCTCAAGGCGGTCAGCCAGACCCGCCCTCCGGCGTCAGCCGCCCTCCACGGCGGTGCCAGGAGACACCACGAACACCACCGACGGACGGCGTTCCGGCGATCGGTGGTGGTTCGTCGCCCGTCCCTGCCACCCGCCCTGAGGAGAGATCGTGTCCACCCTGCACCGTCCCGGCGTCGCCGCCGGTCGTGACGCCCAGGCACTGCACCGGGCCGCCACCCCCGACTACTTCGGCTGGTTGGAGCACACCCGGACTGCCGGGGGTTGTGCCCGTCCGGTCCGGCTGACCGGCACCATGACCGCCGTCGACCGGGACACCGGGCGGGTCCTGGGCGAGCAGCACACCGACGAGTTGCCCGATCGGGTGCTCTACAAGGCGTGCGGCAACCGGCGTGCCGCTCAGTGCGCGGACTGCTCCTGGGTCTACGCCGGTGATGCCTTCCAGGTCGTCCGCTGTGGCCTGACCGGCGGCAAGACAGTCCCCGCCACGGTGGCCCGGCACCCGGTCGTCTTTGCCACCTTCACCGCGCCGTCGTTCGGCCCGGTCCACCACCGGCACGTACCCCTGCACACCTGTGCCGACCGGCGGCGCTGCGACTGCCGACCGGCCCCATGCCACGCCCGCCGTGACGCCGTCACCTGCCCGCACGGGCGGCCCGGGGCCTGCTTCGCCCGTCACGACGGTGCCGATCCGCAGCTCGGTCGGCCGCTCTGCCTGGACTGCTACGACCACGACCACCAGGTCGTCTGGAACGTCTACGCCGGTGAGCTGTGGCGACGCACCAAACAGGCCATCGAGCGGCACCTTGCCGCCCTCTGCCGCCGACGAGGCGTTCCGAGGGTCGAGGTCGTCCCCGACGCGGGCCGGATACGGCGGGTGCCGCCGGTGCGGGTGTCGCACGGGAAGGTCGCCGAAATGCAGCGCCGGGGCGCGGTGCACTTCCACGTCCTGCTGCGTCTCGACGGGGTCGATCCCGGTGACCGGCACGCCCTGGTCCCGCCACCGGCCGGGATCACCGTGGACGACCTCGACACCGCCGTACACGCCGCCGCCCGGCAGATCGTCTTCGCCACCCCACCGCATCCCGACCGGCCGCAGGGCTGGCCGATCGCCTGGGGTGAGCAGGTCGACGTGCGCCGCATCGGCACCGGCGACGGGGACGTGACCGACGCCAGGGTGGCCGCCTACCTGGCCAAGTACGCCACCAAGGCCACCGAGGTCACCGGCCACTGCTCCACCCGGCTCACCCCGGGCACCGTCGACGCCTGCGCCGACCCGGAGGGCGACCACCTGGCCCGGCTCATCGACGCCTGCTGGCGACTCGGCCGCCCCACCCGGCACCGCACCAGCGACACCGCCGCCCAGACCGAGGACCGTCAAGGCGACCTTGACACCACACACCATCCCTACGCCGGGCTGCGACGGTGGGCGCACATGCTCGGCTACGGCGGTCACTTCCTCACCAAGGCCCGCCGGTACTCGGTCACGTTCGGACTGCTCCGAGACACCCGCGCCACCTACCGCCGCGCCGATGACGGCTCCGTCAGCGTCGGCACCCTGGCCTTCGTCGGCTCCGGGTGGCTCACCGACGGAGACGCGCTGCTCGCCAACACCGCCGCCGCCCAGCACCGGGAACGCCGCCGCGTCGGCCGGGAGGAACTCGCCCACGAGCTGTGGTCGGGGGTAGCAGCGTGACCCGACCCCTCACCCCACGGTGGTACTCCCCCGCCGAGGTCGCCGTCCTGCTCGGCTTCGGCATCTCCAAGGTCAAGATGAAGATCGCCACCGGCGAACTGCGCTCCATCAAGGACGGCAAGTACCGCCGCATCCTGCCCGAGTGGGTCGACGACTACATCCGCGAGCAGATCGACCGGCAGGAGGCCGCCTGATGCCCGCCCGTGCCCGCGCCAACGGCGAAGGCTCGATCTTCCCGTACCGCAACGGCTTCGCCGCGTATGTCTGGGTCACCAAGCCCGAAGGGAAACGCACCCGCAAGTACGTCTACGACAAGACCCGCGAGGCCGTCCACGACAAGTGGATCAAACTGCACCAGCAGGCCAGGGCCGGACCGGTGGCGACCAGCGTGCCGACCGTGGGCAGCTTCCTCGCCTACTGGCTGACCGAGATCATCGAGCCGAACCGGGCGCCGCTCACCTACGCCACCTACGAGACGTTCGTCCGCCGTTACCTCTCCCCCGGCCTCGGGGCCAAACGGCTCGACCGGCTCCAGGCGCGGGACGTGCAGACCTGGCTCAACCAGGTGGCCCGCACCTGCCAGTGCTGCGCCCCGGGCAAGGACGCCGCCCGCCGCAAGGAGAAGCGACGCTGCTGCGCGGTCGGCCGGTGCTGCCAGGCCGTTCCGTCGACGCGCACGGTCAGCGACATCCGCGCCGCCCTCACCCACGCCCAGGCCGAAGACCTCATCACCAAGAATCCGGCCGTCCCGGTCACCCTCGCCACCGTCCGCCGTTGACGCGGCAAGTCCTGGTCCAGCGACGAAGCACGCCGCTTCCTCGAATCCGCCCGCGCCGACGCCGACCCGCTCTACGCCGCGGACGCCCTGGTCCTCGTCACCGGCCTACGCAAAGGCGAAGCCCTCGGCCTCACCTGGGCCGACGTCGACCTCGACGCCGGAGAGCTGACCATCGGCCGGCAACTGCAACGCGTACGCGGAAAGCTCCTGCACCGCGACACCAAGACCCAGGCATCCGACGCCACCCTCCCGCTGCCCGACATCTGCCTGGCCGTACTCAAGCTGAGGAACGAGCAGCGCGACGAGGGACGGGCAGCCGCCGGTAAGGCGTGGCACGACAACGACCTGGTGTTCACCACCCGCTACGGCACACCCATCAAGCCACGCAACTTCCAGCGCTCCTGGCAGACCCGCTCGACAACGAAGCCGATCACCGTCCACAACGCCCGACGCCCAACGCACCCGCACAACCTCAACGCGACAGCCTGCGCGGATCGACACACCGCAACCACCGCACCGCGGGGTATCCGGGGGCTCGGCCCCCGGAGCAGAAATGACAAGGCCCCCAAGTCCGCGCATTCTGCGGACAGGGGGCACCTGGGGACTTGTGGGCGATACTGGGATCGAACCAGTGACCTCTTCGGTGTGAACGAAGCGCTCTCCCGCTGAGCTAATCGCCCTCAGCGCGCATGACTCTACCCGATCCTGCGCCCGGCCCGCGAACCCGGGGTCAGTTCGTGGCGAGGTAGCGCAGGACCTGGGCGATCACGTCGATGCCGAGGCTGTACTTGATCGAGATTAGGGCGATCGCGCCGACGAAGACGAGGCCGACGGAGCCGATCACCAGGCGTAGGGCGAGTGACTGTCGTTTCACCCATGCTGTCCAGCCGTAGACGTGGCGGCGGGTGAAGGCGAGCAGGCGTTTGGCCCAGTGGAACTCGACGGCCCAGATGCCGAGGCCGAAGATCACCAGGAGCCAGCCGGGGCCGGGCAGTGGGATGAGCACGATGCCGATGGTGACCACGAGGGCGCCGAGGACCCCGATGACGACTCTGAGGGCGAGGCGGCCGGTGGGGTTGGCGCGGACCAGCGCGAGGGTGGTGGAGAGGCGCTGCCGCCAGCGGGGCCGCCCGGGCACGGCGGCAGCTCCCGGGCCGTCGCTGGCACGGTCCGTCTCGGTTCGCTCGTTGCACATGCGGTGAGGATTTCCCCGTCCGGCGGGGCTATTCCCGTCGCTGAAGCCACGTTCGTTGCGGCCGGTGCGGCGATTGTCAGCCGGTTCGTGGTCGACCACTGACCGACCGTGCCGGTCGCGCTGTTCCTTCGGCACCCCGCACCCCCGCTGTTCGGCTCTGCGGGCCGCGCCGTTCGACGGGCCCCGCCTCGCCAGCTGATCCACTGAGGATCGCTCATCGATCATTTCACGCCCAGTGTGGCGCGGGACCGTCACTGCAACGGCCGACTGGACGTTACCGGAGTAAGTCGACGACTGAGCCACCCGATGACCGGGCGGGATCAACGCACTGGGCAGAACCGGAAATCCTAGATGAATTTTCACATTCTCGCGGCCTTTCCGAACCCTCTCCCACCACTGGGTGAAGTCAGCGTATGGCGGAGCGTAGCCAGGAGCAGCGGCTGAGTATGGGAAAAGCGGGACACGCGCGTTCCGCACGCGGTGCCGGGGGGAGAACGTCCATGAGTGTCATCCGACCGACGACCGTTGAGGTCGAGACGTCGCTAAGGCTAGTCGCGCCTGACGCCACCGCATTGCCGGTGCGCGCCAGTCTGCGCTACGACCCTGCTGACCCGTATGCGGTCCATGTCCTGTTCCACGCCGAATCGGCCGGTGGCGAGGCGGTGAGCTGGTCGTTCGCTCGCGAACTGCTGGTCACCGGGCTCGACGAACCGGCCGGCATCGGCGATGTGCGGGTCTGGCCGTGGGCCACCCCGCGCGGCGACTTCGTCGCGCTGGCGCTGTCGTCGCCCGACGGCAACGCCCTGTTCGAGGTGCCGCGCAGCGTGCTGGTGCGCTTCCTGCGGCGGACCTACGTCGTCGTCCCGCGCGGCCGGGAGGCCGAGCACCTGGACGTCGACACGGCGGTGAACCGGCTGCTCGCCGGCCGCTGACCAGCGACACGGAGCGGGGCCGCGCGAATCTGCCGAGTCCGCGCGGCCCCGGCCTGTCCGGCGGTACGCACACCACCGGCACCACCCGTGCCACGCGACCCGGCCCACGGCTGGCCCGTCCGTGTTCAGCCGTGCGCGGTCATGCCCCCGTCGACCGGGATCACCGCGCCGGTCAGGTACGCGCCGGCCCGCGACGCCAGGAAGATCGCGACGCCGGCCATGTCCTCCGGGCGACCGATCCGACCGAGCGGCACCTGTGCCTCGACGGCGGCCCGGGCATCTGGGTCGTCCAGCACGAACGCCATCATCTTGCTCTCGAACGGTCCCGGGGCGACGGCGTTGACGGTGATCCGCTCGCCGACGAGTTGGTGCGCCAGGGTACGGGTCAGCATGTGCAGGGCCGCCTTCGTCGCCGAGTAGGCGTACACCTCCATGGCCGGGACCCGGATGCCGTCGACCGAGCCGATGTTGATCATCAGCCCGATCCCCCGTGATCCGCCGGTGACCAGGACGTTCTTGCCGTCGACCGAGAACAGATCCTGCATGCTCATCCACCCCTCGCGAGCCGGCCGCGGCCCCCGGCGGGGCGGGCCGCCGACGCGGACCGTTCGTCCGCCACGGCGACCAGATGACTACCGACCGGTAACGTAACCGGCGGCCGATACGCCGACAAGAGCACCTCACCCACCCGCGTCGATCGGGGCGTCGACGCGACGGCGCAGGCTCGGCGACGCACCCGCCACGCGGGTGCCGCCAGAGGTGCGTACCGGCCGGTCGCGGGCTAACGTCGCAGGTGATGGTCCCTTCCGGTCACCTCGACAGGGTTCTGCCCAACGCCGCCTCCGGCCCGCACGTCATCGACACGATCACACTGTGTGATTTGACGCCCGACGCGGCGTGGCGACGCCCGGTCCTGCTCGACCGCGAGCTGATCGTGCTGAGCACGGGCGGTCACGGTGTCGCCGAGGTCGACTTCCGTGCCCAGCCCTGCCGGCCCGGCACACTACTGCGCGTACGCGCCGGGCAGGTGCTGCGCTGCCCGCCGCCCCGCCTCGACGCCACCGTGGTCCGCTGGCACCCGGACGCGCTGCGCGGGCTCGACGTCGACGTCCACGACGTGCCCACCCGGGTGCAGCTCGCCGGTGAGGACGAGGACGCGGTCATCAACGAAGTCAGCCAGTTGACCGTGGACGTCGGCCGGCACCAGGACGTGCCGGCCGGCCGCAGCCTGCTGCGCCACCAGTTGACCGTGCTGCTGCTGCGCCTGAGCATGCTGCCGTCCGAGTCACGCCGCGCAGGTCGGCCCGAGGAGGAGACCTTCCGCCGGTTGTGCCGCGAGGTGGAGCGCGGCTACCAGCGCACCCGCCGGGTCGAGGACTACGCCGAGCGGCTGGGCTGCTCGGTGCGTACCCTCACCCGGGCCTGCCTGGCGGTGACCGGGCGCAGCGCCAAGCAGGTGGTGGACGAGCGGGTCGCGCTCCAGGCCGGCCGGTTGCTGGCCGCCACCGACGAGCCCATCGCCCGGATCGGTCGGCAGCTCGGCTTCACCGAGCCGACCAACTTCGGCCGGTTCTTCACCCGCGAGGTCGGGGTCAGCCCCGGCGCGTTCCGGGCCGCCCGCGAGCAACCCGCGCCGAGCCCGGTCGTCCGGCCCCGCCCGCCCGCCGAACCGGCCCCGATACTGCGGTCCCGCCCGGCGGTCGAGGCCCGTTGAGGCATGTCCCATGAGGCCGGTCGACAGGTCTTGAGCGTGACCCGACGCATCCGGTCGGTGACTCCGTCAGCCCGGCGACGCCCTGCCCCGGGCCGGTTGGGCATGATGGCAGGGTGCAGATCTCCGCGCGCGGCGACTACGCGGTACGGGCGACGCTGAGCCTGGCCGCCGCGTACCCGTCACTGTTGTCCACCCAGACCATCTCCGCGGAGCAGGACATGCCTCGCAAATTCCTTGAGGCGGTCCTGGCCGACCTGCGCCGGGCCGGCCTGGTCCGCGCCCAGCGCGGCGCCGAGGGCGGGTACGCCCTGGCCCGGCCGCCCCGGGAGGTGACCATCGGGGCGGTGCTGCGCGCGGTGGAGGGGCCGCTGGCCGGCGTACGCGGGCTGCGCCCGGAGGAGACCAGCTACGACGGGGTGGCGCAGCACCTGCCCGGGTTGTGGGTGGCGGTGCGCGCCTCGCTGCGCCGGGTGGTCGACGAGGTGAGTCTGGCCGACGTGGTGGGTGGCCGACTGCCCGCCCACGTCCGTCGACTGACCACGGCGCCCGACGCCTGGGAACCCCGCTGATGCCTACCTCACACACTGTCGATTCAACCAGGATCTTGAACCCAACAATACCCATCTGATGAATAGGATATTCGGGCTACGGCGGACGTCCGATTCCACTATGCATGGCGTGGTTTGGCGAATCTTCGTTTCGGGAATCTTCGATGCCGCGCGGGGACGTGACGAAGGGAGGCCCACGATGGGTCTGATGTTCCGCAAACGCAAGAAGTACGGGCCGCTGATCCTGAACTTCACCGAGAACGGTTTCTCGTCCTGGAGCATCAAGATCGGTCGCTGGTCGTGGAACTCGCGGGCCAAGGCGCACCGCGTCGACCTGCCCGGCCCGCTCTCCTGGAGGCAGGACAAGTCCCGGACGTGAGCCCGGAGGTCGCGCGGGGCGTCGGAGCACTCCGACGCCCCGTTCGCATATGCGTTCCGGGGCCGCGAACGGGTCACCGAGCGGCGGCCGTGATCACCACGTCCCCGCCGAGCCTCCCCTGCTCCGGGTCACGCCGCACCTCGCCCGCGTCGAGCAACGCGTCCAGTGCCCGCACCGCGTCCACGGCCCGGTACGCCGTATCGGTGACCGCGTACCGGCGCAGCTCGGTCACCGTACGCGGGCCGGTGCGGGACAGCTCGGCGAGCAGCGCCCGGCCCAGCGGCACCGGGTCCGCCTGGCCGGCACCCACCTCCCACAGGCTCTCCTTGAACGACTCGATGCTGCGGTCCGAGGCGGTGCCGAAGCCGATCCGCCGACCGGAGGGCACCTCGACCTCGGCGACCAGCGGGAACCCGGAGTCGACGAGCGCCGACCGCAGCGGGGTGTCCGGACCGGCCGGCACCAGCACCTCACCGGGTCGGCCGGAGGCGGCGGCGGAGAGCGCCACCGGATCGACGGCGTCCTCCACCTCCAGGTAGGACAGCACCGGCGCGCCGGACGCCCCGGACGCGCGCAGCGCCACCGGCAGCAGGGCCGTCGGACCGGGCATCAGGTGCACGGTGACCTCGGCGGGCAGTCCCGCCTCGGCGGCACCGAGCCGGGCCGGCAGTTCCTCGGTGCCGCCGGCCAGCACCAGCACGGTCAACCGGGCACCACGGACGTCGGCGGCGCACTCGCCGGCCACCCGGACGACCTCCTCGGCCAGGGCGGGGTCGCGCCCGTCGTACCCGAGGACCACCGTCGCCCGGCGCGCACGCCGCAACGCGCCCGGCACCCAGACCCTCAGGTGCCGGATCACCACCTGCCGCCCCACCTCATCCGCCACCCTGCCGTTCTACCGCACCGCCCGGCCGCGACGCGGCCACCCTCGGCAGCCGGGCGCGATCGGCGCGCGCTCTGCGGGGCGGGCCGGGACGGGTCAGTGCGACGCGGCGGCCGGCACGGAGATGCCGATGCCACCCCGGGTGTCGCCGCCGTACCTGCTGATCTCGGCGGCCAGGTCGAGGCGGCCGATCCGGGTGCGGGCGTCGAGCGCGGCGTCGTCCAGGCGGTCGGCCGGCACCAGCCAGACCACCTCGAACTCCAGCCCGTCCGGGTCCTGGCCGTAGAGGCTCTTGGTGGTGCCGTGGTCGGAGGTGCCGACCAGCGCGCCGCCCCCGGCCAGCCGGCGGGCGGTGGCGGCCAGGTCGTCGAGGGTGTCCACCTCCCAGGCGAGGTGGTAGAGACCGACGGTGGCCCGACCGGCGGTCGACCGGCCCACTCCTGCGCCGATCTCGAAGAGGCCGAGGTCGTGGTCGTTGGTGGAGTCCGGTGCCTGGAGGAAGGCGGCGCCCCGGAACCCCTCCGGGGTCATCGGCACCCGGCGGAAGCCGAGCACGTCGCGGTAGAAGGCGACGCTGCGCTCCAGGTCACTGACGTAGAGGACGGCGTGGTTGAGGCGATGGATTCCCATGGCGCCGAGGCTAGCGCGCTTTAGTTGAGCGTTCAACTATCGCCGCTATGATGGGGGTCATGACCCGCTGGCTGGACCCGGACGAACAGCGCACCTGGCGAGCGTTCCTGACCGCCTCCCGCGCGTTGATGGAGGCGCTCGACCGCGAGCTGCAACGCGACGCCGGGATGCCGCACGCGTACTACGAGATCCTGGTCCGACTCTCCGAGGCCCCGGAGCGTCGGCTGCGGATGAGCGACCTCGCCGACGCCAGCGGCTCCTCCCGCAGCCGGCTCTCGCACGCGGTGACCCGCCTGGAGGCCGCCGGCTGGGTCCGTCGGGAGCACTGCCCGACCGACCGGCGAGGGCAGATCGCCCTGCTCACCGACGACGGCTTCGCCGCGCTGGCCGCCGCCGCGCCCGGCCACGTCGACGGGGTACGCCGCCACCTCTTCGACGCGCTCAGCCCCGCACAGGTCGACCAGTTGCGCCGGATCAGCGAGGCACTGGCCGATCGCCTGACCCGACCCTGACCGGATCCTGACCGAACCACTCCGGCGCGGGTCTTGTACTTAACGTCGTCGGTTGAGCACGATGGGGCGTGCCCTCCGGCTTCGGTGAACTGACTGATCAGGCGCACGACCTGGTCTCCTCCGGCGACCTCGCCGGCGCTCAACGGCTCCTCGCCGACGCGTTGACCGGCGCCGACCCGCGCCCGGCCAACGCGACACCCGAGATGGCCGAGGCGGCCGGCCTGCACGCGCGGGTGCTGGTCGCCCTCGGCGAACCGCACTCGGCACGAGGCTGGGCCGCCTACGCGTACGCCGCCACCACCCGCCTGCACGGCCGTTCCGAGCCGCGTACGGTCGCTGCGGCGGCCACCCTCGCGGCGGTGCTGCACAGGGTGGGCAGCTGCTCCCGGGCCGCCCGGCTGTACCAGGAAGTGATCATCGAGCTGACCGCCTCGGACGGTCCGGAGTCCCTGCGGGTCCTCGCCGCACACGCCGACCTGGCCACCGTGGAGTACGCCCGTGGCCAGTGCCAGGTGGCCCGCGACCGCCTCCAGGACGCGTGGGAGCTGCACCGCGAGGTCTACGGCGACGGGCAGCCCAGCGGCATCAAGATGCTCGCCCGGCTCGGCTCGATGCAACGCGACTGCGGGCAGTTCACCGAGGCGCAGGACCACCTCGCGTTGGCCCGGGAACTCGCCCGCCGGCACCTCGCCCCGGACGACCCGCTGACCGCCCAGGTGGCGTCGCTGTCCCGGGCCCCGGCCAACCCCGGTCACGTCTGCGCCGACACCCCGCCGGTGGGCGCGGAAGACCCGGTCGTACCGGCCGCCCGGACACCGGGCGACGCCCCGCCCAGCGGCGACCGGCCGGAGGGCGCCACCGCCGCGGCCCGGCCCACCTGGTCCGACCACGACACCGGCGACCCGCCGCCGAACGCCCCCCGGGCCGACTGGGACGAGCCCGCGTCCGCGACTCCGCCGACCTGGCCCACGTCGACCGCCGACGACGCGGCGACGTGGGCCGGGACCAACGACGCGCGGGGCTGGCCCGCAGCGGCCACCGACGGGCGGACCTGGCCCACCGACGCTCCCGGCGAGACCATCTGGCCCACGGACAGCGCCGGAGACGGCGCGTGGCCGGCGGGAAGCGGCGGTACGGGCGGGTGGTCCACGGGCACCGCCGGGTCGTGGCCGACGGCGGGCGACCCGCCGGACGCCCGGTACGCCGGGGAGCAGCACCCGGCCGAGGGCTACCACCCGAGTCACGGCCACCAGGCTGGTCAGCCGCCCGCCGGGACGGCGTCGCCGGTGCCCACCCCACGGCAGCCGGTGGACGGCCCGGCCGGACCACCACAGGACTGGTGGACCGGGCAACCGACCGAGCCGCCCTCCCCCGATCCCGCCCACCCGGCCCGGCCCGCCCCGACGCCGTCGGCCGAGTCGAGCGGGGCGGCCGTACCGCCGAGCGTGATCGGCCTGACCGGTCCGGCACCGCAGGCACCCGGGGTGTACCGGCTACGCCGGCTGGAACCGGAACGCACCGGCCCGTCGTCCCGACTGCTCCCGGTGCCGGTACGCCGCACGCCGGCCGCGCCGCCGTCCCGCACGCCGAACCGGCTGGTGCCGATCATCGGGGCGGGCGTGGTGGTGGTGCTGCTCGGTGCCGCTGCGGTGATCGCCGGGGTGTCCCGGGTCGACGGCCCGGGCGAACCGGGCTCCCCCACCGCCGGGGACGCCCCGAGTGGTGTGTCGACCCCGTCCGCGTCGCCACCGGACGCACCGCCGGTCTCCCCCGGCGCCCCGCCCACCGGGCTCTCGCTGCGCGACAACCGGGACAGCGTCACCCTGCGCTGGACGTACCCCGCCGGGGCGGAAGGGCCTGTGATCATTTCGGGCGGCCGGAACGGACAGCCGATGAACCCCTTCGCCGACCTGCCCGCCGGGACCGACAGTTTCGTGGTCTACGGCCTCAACCGCAGCCTCGACTACTGCTTCACGGTCGCGGTCGCCTGGTCCACCGACACCGTCGCCCGATCCGACGAGGTCTGCACCGAACGCCGGTGACCACACCGCCCGGAATCAGGGCACGGGCGTCGCACACACGGTGGTGTGACCGGCCGGGCCGCCTTGGCTCCGGCGGTCGCCGCGCGGTATCTTCGGCAGTTCAGGCAACGAAAAAGAACGGCTAGAAAGCCGTTCCTAAGCCGGACTCTAACCCACCGGGAGACGGATTGTCAAGGCACTCCGGCGGTTCGCCGTCCGACGACGAGATCGGCCGCGAGCAGGAGTACGTCTCGATGCTCTACCAGCGCCTCGACGACCTGCGGGAGCAGGCGGCACAGCGGCTGACCGACCAGTTGCGGGCGACGGGCGGCACATTGCAGGCCCGTTCCCAACGCGACAGCACGGTCCGCATGTACGCCGAACAGGTCGAGCAATTCGCGGCGGTGGAGAACGGCCTCTGCTTCGGTCGGCTCGACACCGACGACGACGAACGCCACTACATCGGCCGGATCGGCATCTTCGACACCGACGGCGACCACGACCCGCTGCTGATGGACTGGCGTGCCCCGGCCGCCCGCGCCTTCTACCTCGCCACCGCCGCCAACCCACAGGGCATCCGGCGGCGGCGACACCTGCGTACCCGACAGCGCAAGGTGGTCGCCCTCGACGACGAGGTGCTGGACCTGAACACCGCATCCCCCACCGCCCACGAGGAGCTGACCGGCGAGGCGTCGCTGCTGGCCGCGCTCAACGCCGGGCGTACCGGCCGGATGCGCGACATCGTCGAGACCATCCAGGCCGAACAGGACCGGATCATCCGATCCGACCTGTCCGGGGTGCTGGTGGTGCAGGGCGGCCCCGGCACCGGCAAGACCGCCGTGGCGCTGCACCGGGCCGCGTACCTGCTCTACACGCACCGCCGGGAACTCTCCACCCGGGGCGTGCTGCTGGTCGGCCCGAACGTCACCTTCCTGCGCTACATCTCGCAGGTGCTGCCCGCGCTGGCCGAGACCGGCGTGCTGCTGCGTACCCCGGGGGACCTCTTCCCCGGCGTCAGCGCCCGCCGCGCGGAGCCGGCCACCACCGCGGCCCTCAAGGGACGGTCGACGATGACCGAGGTGCTGGCCAACGCGGTCCGCGACCGGCAGGAGGTGCCCGACGAGCCGGTCGAGATCGAGCTGCCGCAGCAGGAGGTCCTGGTGCTCGGCCCGGCGACCGTCCGGGCCGCCCGGGACCGCGTCCGCCACAGCGACCGCCCGCACAACCTGGCCCGCGCCCTGTTCGACGTCGAGGTCATCCACGCCCTGGCCGACCAGGTCGCCGAACGCATCGGCGCCGACCCGCTGGGCGGGGAGAACCTGCTCGAAGAGGCCGACCGTGCCGAGATCCGCCGGGAGCTGCGCGAGGAACCGGAGATCACCGCCGCGCTGGACGAGCTGTGGCCGGTCCTCACCCCGCAACGCCTGCTCGCCGACCTGTACGCCTCGACCGACCGCATCGCCACCGCCGCGCCGATGCTCACCGCCGACGAACGGGCCGCCCTGCACCGCGAGCCCGGCGGCTGGACCTCGGCCGACGTGCCGCTGCTGGACGAGGCGGCGGAACTGCTCGGCGAGGACGACCGGGCCGCCGCCGCCCGCCGGGAACGCATCCGGGCCATGGAGCGCGAGTACGCCGAGGGCGTGCTGGAGATCGCCCGGGGCTCCCGCTCCATCGACGTCGAGGACGAGGCCGACGGCGGTGAGATCCTCGGCGTGACCGACCTGCTCGACGCCGACCGGCTGCTGGAACGGCAGGAGGAGGCCGACCGGCTGACCACCGCCCAGCGCGCCGCAGCCGACCGGTCGTGGGCGTTCGGCCACGTCATCGTCGACGAGGCGCAGGAACTCTCCCCGATGGCCTGGCGACTGCTGATGCGCCGGTGCCCGAGCCGCTCCATGACGATCGTCGGCGACGTGGCCCAGACCGGGGCCCTGGCCGGTACCCCGTCCTGGTCGGAGGCGCTGGCACCGTACGTGGCCGACCGGTGGCGACTGACCGAGCTGACCGTCAGCTACCGCACTCCCGCCGAGATCATGGAGGTCGCCGCCGGCGTACTCGCCGAGATCGACCCGACCCTGCGCCCACCCCGCGCCGTACGTGCCAGCGGCTTCCCGCCCGGCACGCGGGACGTACCGGCGGACCGGTTGGCGGCGGAGTTGATCGAGGTGGCCACCGACGAGGCGGCCGGGCTCACCGACGGACGGCTCGGGGTGATCGTCCCGGCCGGTCGCGTCGACGACCTCGGCACCGCCCTGACCACCGCGCTGCCCGAGGCGGCCGTCGGCGAGCAGCCCGACCTGGAGAACCGGGTCGTGGTGCTGACCGTCGCCGAGGCCAAGGGCCTGGAGTTCGACTCGGTGATCGTGGTCGACCCGGACCGCATCGTCGCCGAGTCGCCCCGTGGGCGCAGCGACCTCTACGTGGCCCTGACCCGCGCCACCCAACGCCTGACCACCCTCACCCCCACCGCGTAGCCCCACCGCCCTACCCCGCCGATCATGGACTTGTGGCACACCGCGGGGGCGGGGGCGGGCGACGCACTCGGGTGGGACGGGATCGGCCCGGCCCCTCCGGGGCCGGGCCGGTGGGTGGGTGGTTAGTCGAAGCTGCCCACGTGGGTGGCGGGAGTGGACTGGTCGCTCGTGCTGCCGCCGGACGGGGTGCTCAGCCCGCCGGTGGTGGCGTCGCCGGTGGTGGTCGGCGCCACCGTGCCCCGGTGCCGCTCCGGCTGACGGGCCACCCGACGGGCGCTGGCCGGTCCGGCCGTACCGCCCGTCGTGGTGATCGCGCCCTGCCCCCGGGTGGGACCGCCGTCACGCAGCACGGTGGGGTCGATCGGCACGTGTGCCGGATCGTCCCGGTCGTCGCGCTGGATGGCACTCTCCACATCGGTGGGCGGCACGGTCACCTCGTCCACGGCGCCCTCGCCGTACACGCCGCCGGCGATCCGTTCCTCGGCCCGGCGGGCGGCGTTCTGTCGCATGTCGTCCTCACGCACGATCCATCACCTCGCAGAAGCGTCGGTCCTGATGGCGTGCCCGGTGACCGGCCCGGCAAACCCGCACCACCCGTCCACCGGTCCGCGTCGGTGGCTCGGTGACGGGCGCCGGTTGCTCGTGGGCGAGGGGGGGGTCTTGCTCGTGGGCGAGGGGCGTCGGAACGCGACATCCGACTCGTTCGGGAGGCATTCGTCGGTCCGGGCAGGTATCTCCGGCTCGACAGATCAGGGCAGGTGGCGGGGTGTTACTGCCCCCCGGCCGCCGGGTAGACGCCGGGTGCCCCCGCCAAGTGCGCGAACCGTGCCGTGGCCGACACGCGGTAGCGGGGCGAGGGTCGCAGGTGACGACTCATCACATCCTGAGGAGGACAGATGAGCACGCAGGCTGCATCCACCAGGCCGATGAACCGTCCGATGCAGGACGTCCAGCACCGGCAGGCCATGCAGGAGGCACCCACCCGCCCGATGCCGGCGATGCACGACGGGCACCGGGAGGAGATGATGTCCCCGGGTACGGAGACCAAGAACTCGTTCCTGACGACCGAGTTCTGGATCTACGCGGCGGCTGTCACCCTCGTGGTGATCTCTGCCTTCTGGCGTGGGACCACTGCGAACGGCCTGAACCTGAACAACCCCGGCCAGGCGTGGTTCTTCATCACGCTGCTGACCATCGGTTACCTGGGTAGCCGTGGCCTCGCCAAGGCGGGTAGCCAGCGGCGTTCGGCTGCGGAGCGCAAGCAGCGCGGGCGGCGCTGACCCCTCGCGTGCGGTGGCCCTCCGGGAGACTTCCCGGAGGGCCACCGTCCTGTCTCCACGCGTCCCGCCGAACGCGTGCGGCGTCGCCTAGAACTCCTCGAAGCCGCCGAAGTCACCGCCGCCGTCGAAGTCACCGCCGAAGTCGCCGGCCGCCTCGGTGACCTCCTCCTCGCCACCGTCGAAGGCGTTGCCGATCATGTGACCGGCGAGCATGCCGCCCGCCGCGCCGAGCGCCGCGCCGGCGACCACGCCGCCCATGCCGACCCCGCCCCGCCGCTGCGGCGGGCCGAACTTGTTCGGGGCGCCGTAACCCTGCGGACCGTAGCCCTGCGGCGCGCCGTACCCCGGCGGGCCGAAACCGGGCGCACCGTAGCCCTGGGGGCCGTACCCCTGGGCACGCAACGCGCCGAACCGCCCGATCGTCTCCTGGATCCAGCCGTCGACCGTCTCCACCCAGTCGGACCGCTCGGCGTCGGAGTGGGCCACCTGGTACCGGCCGAACACATCCTGGCCCGGTGCGAGGAACCCGCCCCGCTTGTCGCACTCCAGCACCACGTCCACGCCGTGCGGGTTGGCCACGAACGTCACTTCGAGCTCGTTGACGGTCTGCGCGTACTGAGGCGCGGCGAAGAACTCGATCTCCTGGTAGAACGGCAGCGTCTGGCGTACGCCCTGGATCATGCCGCGCTCCAGGTCGGCCTTCTTGAAGCGGAAGCCGAGCTGGAGGAACGCCTCCAGGATCCGCTCCTGCACCGGCAGCGGGTGCACGTTGATCTCGTCCAGGTCGCCCTTGTCGACCGCGCGGGCAATCGCCAGCTCGGTACGCAGACCCATCGTCATGCCGTGCAGCCGCTGGCCGTACAGCCCGGTGATGGGAGTCTCCCACGGCACCGGAAGCTGGAAGGGGATGGACAGCGCCTGCTTCGCGGCAAGCTGGAGCGGGCCGCTGACGACCTGCCGGTGGAACTCCATCACCCCGGCCTGCTCACCGACCTCGACCCGGGTGACCAGGCCGATCACGATCTGCTCGATGCTCGCCACCGCCTCCCCGCCGAGCAGGTTCACCTGACCGTCGAGGGCCAGCCCGGGCCTGGTGTTCGGGTTGGCCAGGACGGTGTCCACACTCGGACCGCCCACGCCGAACGCGCTCAACATCTTCTTGAAGACCATTCAGTTCTCCTGCGGGTCTGGTGCCCGGGCTCCCTTTAGGAACGGACGCTGACGGCGGCACCGTATCGGGCCGCCCTGAGAGCTAGCTGGGAAGACCTGCGCGGGACCGGGGCCAGTCACGCGGATTCGTGCTGCTCGACGCCGACGATCACTGCCCAGCCGACCTCGGTCCACGCCTACTCGGCCGGGCGCAGGCAGCCCGGGCGAACACCAAAGTCGGGGTGGTCCTACCCAAGGTGGACCAGGCACCCTTGGCCGCAAAGTTCGATCTGCACGCCGCACGGGCGAACTCATCGTCGTTCGACAAGCTCTGGCGGGAGGTACAGAACCTTCTCCTGATCGAGTGGCACACCGTGCAGGTGTCACGGCCGCCGACCTGACCGCCAGCCTGCCGGAACAGCGCTACCTGCTGATGCGCGCCGTTCGTCTCACCTGAAAGGGTGATGGTGGCCGGGCCCGCGCGGGACCCGGCCACCGAGGAGGTACGTCGTCAGCTCGCGGTGCAGGTCACCGCAGGAGCCGGGTTGCTGCCGTTCCAGCTACCGATGAAACCGAAGCTGGTGCTGGCGCCGGCCCCGAGCTGACCGTTGTAGGAGACGTTGCGAGCGGTCACCGCGTTGCCGCTGCTGGTGACCGTGGCGTTCCAGGACTGGCTCACCGACTGGCCGCTGGTGAAGGTCCAGCGCACCGTCCAGCCCGTGATGGCGCGGCTGCCGGCGGTCACCCGGACGTCGCCCTGGAAGCCGCCCTGCCACTGCCCGGTGATCGAGTACGTCGCCGTGCAGCCGGCACCCGGCGGCGGGGTGGTCGTCGGCGGAGGCGTGGTGGGCGGCGGGGTCGTCGGCGGAGGCGTGGTGGGCGGCGGCGTGGTCGGCGGCGGCGTGGTCGGCGGCGGCGTGGCGCCGAAGACGCTGGCCTCCCGGGCGGTCTGCCGGATGCCGTTGGTGCCGTTGAACAGGCGCTGGCCCCAACTGGTCAGCTGGTTGGGGTTGAACGAGGTGGCCATGTCGAGGTAGCCCACTTCGCTGCTGTTGCCGCTCCACGACCAACCCAACCAGCCGATGCCGTTGGCCTGCGTGTAGGAGAGGATGGCGTCCTCGTCGGGATCGCCGTCGGAGTGGTAGTGGCCGAACTCGCCGACCACGATCGGCAGGCCCCGGCTGCGGAACCGGCCCAGGTAGTCGCTGATCTCGGCGGCGGTGTCGAAGACGCCGTACATGTGGATCGAGAAGACCGTGTTGCGGGCCGGGTCGGCGTTGAACACCGTCGGCGCGCTGTCCCGCATCGTGAAGGACCAGTCCTGGCCCCAGTTCGGGCCGTCCACCATGATGGTGTGCGCGAAGCCCGCGGTACGCAGCCGCCGGATCGCGTTCGACGTGTCGGTGGCCCAGGACGAGTAGTTCTGGTTCCCGTAGGGCTCGTTGCCGATGTTGACGATCACGTACCGTTCCTGGCCGTTGAGCACGCTGGCGATGCTCAGCCAGTAGTCGACCGCCTGGTCCAGGGTGGCGGCGCCGCTCTGCTCGCCGTAACCGGTGGTGTCGTGCACCTCCAGGACGCAGATCAGCCGGTTGGTCTTGCAGAGCTGGATCACGTTCGCCACGTCGTCGGCGCTGTTGCGGGTCCACCGGTCACCGCTGGCCAGCACCACCCGGACGGTGTTCGCCCCGAGCGCCTTGATGTTGGCGAAGGAGCTGGTCTGGTTCGCGTACCAGGTGTGCGCGTGGTTGACGCCGCGCATGATGAACTCGTTGCCGTTGGCGTCGTAGAGTTTGCCGCCGCTGACCGTGAACCCGGTGGCGGCGTGCGCCGACGGGCCGAAGGCGAACACTGCGGCGACGGTCGCCAGCAGGACGGCGCCGACGGCCCCGAAAAGTCTTCTCATCGATTCCTCGCAGGAGTTTCTCTCCCCCGTGCCCAGGAGGGATTGCGGTGAGTGGCAGGTGCGGCGGCTGTAGCCCGGCAGCCGCGGTGAGAGGCCCGGCGAGACAGGCATCAGCGTAGGCCGATGGAGCGTCGGAAGCAACCGGTTCAGGAGGGCGGCCGATGGACGGCGACCCGTGACGGCCCACGAGAAGCCGAGCCGCCACGGGCGGGCCATCCCCACCACAGGATGGGCGCCACGCCGGTGTCTGAACCGGTTCAGGCAACGGTATGCAGCCTCCGGAGAGCCCGTCAAGCGTCGATGAGGGTTGACCTCACCAGGTCCGGCTACCCGCCGACCACTACTACCCCTGGCTGGAGTCGCAGGGCCACTCGCCGTACGCCTGGTCGGTGCTGGGCGCAGTCGCCCACGCCACCTCCCGCGCGGAGCTGATGTCGTTCGTGACCTGCCCGATCCGCCGCTACCACCCGGCGGTCGTGGCGCAGAAGGCCGCCACCGTCGGACTCCTCTCCGACGGGCGGTTCACCCTCGGCCTCGGTGCCGGGGAGAACCTCAACGAGCACGTGGTGGGAGCCTGGCCGCACGTGCAGCAACGGCACGAGATGTACGAGGAGGCCGGCGGCGCCGGGCGACCCCGCTACGGTCAGGTGGCCATCTGCTACGGACCGGACGAGGCCGAATGCCGCACGATCGCGCACGACCAGTTCCGCTGGTTCGGACTCGGCTGGAAGGTCAACGCCGAACCGCCCGACACCGGCTTCACGCACGTGGCGCTGGTCCAGGTCGGCGGCGGCAGTCAACCGATGTTCCTGGACTGGGCGCAGGAGCAGTTGCTGCCCCGGCTCCGCGACCTGTGAGCGGCCGGGTGTGATCAGCCAAGCGCGGCAACACGGAGCTCCGACCGGCGGGCGGCGGCCTCGGCTGCGTGCCCACTGGAGTTGACCAAGGAGTTTGCGCCCTCCGCCCTCCTCCTCCGTGACCAAAACTCCTTGATCAACGCGGGTAAGAGCGGGTGGGTCAGAGCGGGTGGGTGAGGGTGAAGGTGGCCTGGAGGGGGTGGTGGTCGGAGGCTTGGTAAGTGTCGGGGGTGCGGATCACGTGGGTGTCGACGAGGTGGGCGGCCAGGGCGGGGGTGGCCAGCAGGTAGTCCAGGCGCATGTCGGCGAACTCCGGTGTGCAGCCGTGTGCGGTGGGCACGGTCGGGCCGGCGGTGGCGGCCAGGTCGACCAGGCCGGCGTCGAGTAGCCGGGCCACCGCCCGCGTGTCCACTCTCCGTCCGTCGCGGCGCAGGTGCCGGCGACGGTACGCCGGTGTCAGCCGCTCCAGGCTGGCGGCGTGGTCGGCGTACGGGGCGAGGGTGTTCAGGTCCCCGGCGAGCAGGGCGAGGGCGGTGCGGGCCCGGCGCAACGCGGTGGCCGCCCAGCGGGCCTCCACGAGTCGCCGTCCGCCACGGTACGGATAGAAATGGGTGTTCAGGACCACGAGCGGCCCGGCGTCGGTGCCCAGGGTCACGCGCTGCGCCGCGTGGTGGAACGGGCGACGGACCGGCCCGGCCGCCCGGGTCGGCCAGCGCGGGTGCACGAGTATCGCGACCGGCTGGCCGAAGGGCGACCGGGCCAGGTGGGGTGTCAGGCCGGCGTCCGCCGCGAAGCGGGCCACGTCGAGGCCGCGCAACTCCTGGAGGGCGAGGACGTCCGGCCGGTGCGCGGCGACGACCCGGGCCAGCAGGGCGCGCCGGTCCGGGCCGCCCCGGTCCTGCCCGCCGTTGCGGATGTTCCAGGTCATCACCCGCAGCACGGTCGCCTCAGCCCGGCCGACCGGCCTTGGCCAGCTCGTCGTCGAGGGTGTCCACGTCCTCCGCCTCGATCTCCGGCCGGTTGCCGGCCCGCACGTCCTCGTTGGGGCGCACCACCCAGTAGAGCAACCCGATCCAGAGTGTGGTCAGCATGATCGCGCCCATGAAGTCGGTCGGGTGGTGCATGCCCCGGTACATCCGGGAGACCGCCACGCCGACCGGCATGATCACCGCCGCGGCCACGAACAGCCACCGCCACCACCGGTCGGTACGCGGCAGCATCACCACGGCGATCGCCACCCACAGGCAGAGCGTGGCCGCGATGTGGCCGGACGGGAAGGAGGACGTCGGCATCGGGCCGTCCAGGTTCTCCACCGGCGGGCGCGGCCGGTCCACGGCGGCGGCGGAGGCGAGGAAGAGCGTCAGCTCGCCGATCATGGTCAGCGCCACGAAGAGCACCGGCCGCCAGCGTCGCCAGATCGCCAGCACCAGCGGGCAGAAGACCATCGAGATGAGCAGGATGGCGTGGGTGTCGCCGACCTTGCTCCACCACCAGCTTACCTCGTCCAGGAACGGGGTGCCGTGCTCGGCGAACCAGCGCGGCACGGTCTCGTCGAGCCGGGCCAGGAAGGTGCCGTCGGCGTAGTAGCTGACGAACATGCCGAAGGCGTAGAGCGCGCCGAAGACCAGCACCCAGCCGACCACGATCTCGGCGATGCCGGCGCGCGCGTGCGGCAGCAGCTTCTCCTCGTCCGGAGCGGGGGCCACCTCGTGTGCCGCCTCCGGTTCCAGGCCCTCGGTCAGCGGGGCAGCCGGCCGGCCGCGTTCCAGCCGCCACAGCCGGAAGGCGTACGCGGTGACGCCGAGCCAGGCCGCGCCGAGCAGCCAGGCACCGAGCACGTCGGAGAGGAAGTGCACGCCGAGCGCGACCCGGGTGAATCCGATCAGGACCACCACGGTGGCGACCAGGGCGATCGCCGGCTTACGCCAGCGGGGCGCCATGGCCGGCAGGAACACCAGCAGCAGCGCGCCGTAGGCGACCATCGACCCGAGCGCGTGGCCGCTGGGGAAGCTCTGCCCGGCGTACGTGCCGATGGGCACGTCCACCTCGGGGCGCAGCCGGTCGACGAGCGTCTTGAGCGACGGGTCGAGGATCAGCGCGCCCGCACCGGTGACGATCAGGAAGACCGCGAGCCGCCCCTGCCGGCGGATCAGCAGCCCGACCACGGCCACGGTGACGAGCCAGACGATCACCGGTCGGCCGCCGAGGTCGGTGATGGCGTTGAGCACCGTCACCAGCGGACCGACCTGCGACACCTGCTCGTTGAGCCAGCTCGCCACGCCGTGGTCCACGTCGTACAGCGGGGACCACTGGACGCGGACCAGCACCAGCAGCAGCCCGAAGCCGACCCCGGCACCGAGGACGAGCAGCAGCCCGGCGAGGGTACGTTCGGTGAAGTGACCGAGGGGTCGTCGCAGTACGTCCCTGACCGCTCCCACGGCAGCCTCCTTCGCCAGGTGGCGCCGTACGGCGGCGCCTTCTGGCGTGGCGCTGTACCCGCGTCGATGCGCCCCTACACCCGACGGGGCGCTACAGCGCGGTCATCTCACCGGTGTCGAGCAGGCCCGCTCGCGGGTTGTCCGGCTCCCACAGGTCCGGCTTGGCGGGCCCGGACACGCCGATGCGGACCGCCTCCAGTTGGGCGGCGAAGGCGAGTCGGCCGAACAGCGCCATGCCGGTGAGGTTTGCCCAGAGCAGCAACGCCATCATGCCGGTCAGCGCGCCGCACGCCAGCCGCCATCTTGGTGCTACTCCCCCCGGCCCTCCTCGATGAGCCGCTCACCCCGCTCGGCGGCGGCGGACGCGTCCTCGGCCAGGTCGGGTGTGCGGTCCGGCTGCGGTACGCATAGCCACAGGGCCCGTCGGCGGATCCGTACGCTCAGCTCGCGGCCGGGCTCGATCAGGTCGCCGTCGAGTTCGCGGGGCTGGGCCCGGTTACTGGTGATCGTCACCCGACGGGCGCGGAAGACCTCCATCCTTGGCACCCGGTCACGGCGGCGTATCACCGCCCAGCCGAGGGAGAGCCAGTGCCGCAGCGTGTGCGGGGTGAGCACGGCGACGTCCAGGTAGCCGTCGTCGGGTTCGGCCTCGGTGAGCAGGCGTACCCCGCCCTGGAGCCGGCCGACGTTGGCGACCAGCACCGAGCGGGCGCGGCGACGCAGCGGCGGCTGGTCGTCCAGCGAGATCCACACCCTCATCGGCCGGTCCCGCAGGTGCCGGGCGGCGCCCACGACGTACGCCGGCCAGCCGATGCGCCGCTTGGTCGTCTCGCTGGTGGCCTCCAGCATCTGGGCGTCGAAGCCCATGCCGGCCATCACCGCGAAGTGCTGCCCGTCCACCTCGCCGACGTCGAGCAGCCGCCGACCGCGCTCGACGGCCACCTCGATCCCGGCGGCCAGGTCGTTGGAGAGACCCAGGTTGGCGGCGAGCAGGTTGCCGGTGCCCTGGGGAAGCACAGCGAGCGCCACGTCGGTGCCGACCAGGGCGCTCACGCAGGCCATCACGGTGCCGTCGCCGCCGCAGGCGAAGACCACGTCGACGCCGTCGGCCAGGGCCTGCTCGGTCTGGCCGCGACCGGGGTCGTCGACGGCGGTCTCCAGCCACAACGGCTCGGGCCAGCCGGCGACGGCCAGCGCGTCGACGACGGTACGGCGAAAAGCATCGAGATCGTCGACCTTGACCGGGTTCACCACGACCGCGCTGCGCAGCGACCGTCCCTGCCGTCCAGCTTCCACGGCGTCAGTGTGCGGCACGGTAGGCGGTTCGGCGACCCCACGCCGGGTGACCAGGTTCACCCACCCGGCGGGTGTGCCGCCGACCTGTGGCGTCGCGGCTCAGGCGGCGGCCCGCAGAGCGGTCTCCGCCCGGTGGCGTACGTCGGCCAGGTCCGGCCCGGCCTCGGTGAGCACCAGCGCGTGCCCTCCTCCGCTAGGGTCAGGGCCGCGCGGGAGCCGCCCCGCCGGTCGTCGGTCGGAGGTCGAGTGAGCCGGGTCGCCAGAGACGAGGTGCGGCGCTTCGCGCTCGCCGACCTGACGCTGGAGGTGGCCGGCGGCAGCGTGGTCGGCAACCGCTACCGCGAGAACTACGACGTGCTGCACGTCGATCCCGCGCTGCCCTACGCGGTGGTGGCCGACGGCATGGGCGACGGCGAGGGCAGCCGCCGTGCCGGTGCCGCCGCCGTACCGACGTTCGCCGCCCAGGTCCGCGCCGGGTGGCCCGAGGTCGGGGCGGACCTGTTGCGCACCGCCGCCGCAGCGGCCCAGACCGCCGTACGCGAGGCCGGGACGGAACGCGCCCAGCTGACCGGGTGCACCCTGACCGGCCTGGTCGTCGAGCCAGCCGGTGGGCAGGGCTGGGTGGTCCAGCTGGGAGACTCGCGCGCCTACCGGCTCCGCGACGACCTGCTGGAACTGGTCACCACCGACCACACGGTGGCCTGGCTGGGCGTGCTGCACGGCTGGTACCCGATCGGCTCGGCCGCCGCCGCCCGGGCCCGCTACCAGCTCACCCGCTACGCCGGCCATCCGGCCGCGCCCGAGGCCGACCTGCTGGCCGTGACCCTGCGCCCCGGCGACACCTGGCTGCTCTGCACCGACGGGGTGAGTGACCAGGTGAACTACCACGGGATGCGGGACGCCCTGGTCCGCCCCGACCTGGCGGACGCGGTCGCGACCCTGCTGGACGCCTCGCTGGACGCCGGTGGGGCAGACAATGCCAGCGCGGTCGTGCTCCGGGCCCGGCCGGCACCCTGACCAGGGCGGCCGTCCGGCGATCACGCCCCCGGGCCGCACCGGCGCGACTAGCCTCGACAGCAGGCCGAGCGCAGCTGCGGGGGTGATGGCGGATGGCCCCGGGCAGCGAGGCACCGGTCCTGGTCGGCGTCGGTCCGGACGACGCGCTGCCGGTGGCCCGGACCGCCGCGCGGGTGGCCGCCGCCCACGGTCGCGCGTTGCACCTGCTGCACGCCTTCAACTGGGCCGCGCTGGAGGCACCCGCGGTCACCGCGTCCCGCTCGCACGCCGAGGAGCTTCTCGCCGGGGCGACCGGGGCGGCCAACCAGAGCGAACCGGGCGTCCCGGTCAGCACCGAGATCATCGAGGGCGCGGCGGTGGCCACCCTGGTGCGTAAGTCCGAGGCGGCCTTCCTGGTGGCCGTCGGCGACGGCGGCATGGCCCACTGCGACCGCTGCATCCCGGCCGACACTCCTGCCGTCCAGGTGGCCGCCCGCGCCGAGTGCCCGGTGCTGGTCGCCCGGCAGGAGCCCCCGCCGGCCGGGCCGGTGCTGGTCGGCGTGGACGGCTCGGCCTCCGCCGAGATCACCCTGGCCTGGGCCTACGCATGCGCGGGCCGACACCGCTCGCACCTGCTGGCGGTCTGGGTGGTCGAGTCCGACGCGGCGGTGGGCGAGGCCACCGACCGACTCGCCGCCCTGGTGGCCCGACACCGTGGCGCGTACCCCGACGTCGCGGTGGAGTGCCGCGTCCTGCGGGGCGAACCGGGTGAGGTGCTGATCGAGCAGTCGCGCGCCGCGCAACTGGTGGTGGTCGCCGCACGGGGCGACGAATCGTGGCGCGGCATGCTCGGCGCGGTCAGCCAGTCGCTGCTCTACCACGCCCCGGCCCCGGTGCTGGTGGTGCGCGGCGTGACCGGCCCGCCCACCGACGACGGGCCGGGGCACCCGGGCGGGCGGGACCAACGGCCCTGACCCACGCCCGCCGATCCCGCGAAGCTGGAGGCAGGAAACCCGCGCTGCGGATGCAGAATCCACCGACCCGCGAGAGGCTCAAGCAGTATGGACACGGCCGTGGACATCCCGAGCACCCTGACCGATGAGGAACTGCGCCGCCTGGACGCCTACTGGCGGGCCGCGAACTACCTGAGCGTCGGGCAGATCTATCTGCTCGACAATCCCCTGCTCCGCGAACCACTGACCGCTGAGCACGTCAAGCCCCGACTGCTCGGGCACTGGGGCACCTCGCCCGGCCTCAACCTGATCTACGCCCACCTCAACCGGGCGATCGTCGCCCGGGACCTGTCGGCCCTCTTCGTCACCGGCCCCGGCCACGGCGGCCCGGCGATCGTCGCGAACACCTGGTTGGAGGGCACCTGGAGCGAGCGGTACCCGGGCGTCGGCCGCGACGAGGCCGGCATGGCCCGGCTGTTCCGGCAGTTCTCCTTCCCCGGCGGCATCCCCAGCCACGTGGCGGCGGAGGTGCCGGGCTCGATCCACGAGGGCGGCGAGCTCGGGTACGCGCTCAGCCACGCCTACGGCGCCGCGTTCGACCACCCCGATCTGCTGGTGGCCTGTGTCGTCGGCGACGGCGAGGCGGAGACCGGCCCGCTGGCCGGGAGCTGGCTGTCCACCGTGTTCCTCAACCCCGCCCGGGACGGCGCGGTGCTGCCCATCCTGCACCTCAACGGCTACAAGATCGCCAATCCGACGGTACTGGACCGGATCCCCGAGTCCGACCTGCTCGCCATGCTGCGTGGCTACGGCTACCAGCCGTACGTGGTGGCCGGTGACGAGCCCGCCGCCGTGCACGAGGCGCTCGCCGGCACCCTGGACCGGGCGCTGGACGAGATCGCCGAGATCCAGCGCCGGGCCCGCTCCGGTGCCACCAGCGAGCGTCCGCGCTGGCCGATGATCGTCCTGCGTACGCCGAAGGGGTGGACCGGTCCGCGCGAGGTCGACGGCAAGCAGGTCGAGGGTACCTACCACGCCCACCAGGTGCCGTTGTCGAACGTCCGCAGCAATCCGGAGCACCTGGCCGAGCTGGAACGCTGGCTGCGCAGCTACCGGCCGGAGGAGCTGTTCGACGCCACCGGCGCCCCGGTCGCCGAACTGGCCGCCCTGCCGCCCACCGGTGACCGGCGGATGAGCGCCAACCCGGTCACCAACGGCGGGACGGTGCTGCGTGACCTGGTCCTGCCGGACTTCCGCGACTACGCCGTGGACGTGCCCCGGCCCGGCGCCACGGCCACCGGCGCCACGGGGGAACTGGGCGGATGGATCCGGGACGTGATCGCCGCGAACCCGCAGACCTTCCGGCTGTTCGGGCCGGACGAGGTCGCCTCCAACCGGCTCCAGGCGGCCTTCGAGGTCACCGACCGGGCCTGGATGGCCACCACCGTGCCCGGCGACGACCATCTCTCCCCCGACGGGCGGGTGATGGAGGTCCTCTCCGAGCACCTGTGCCAGGGCTGGCTGGAGGGCTACCTGCTGACCGGCCGGCACGGCCTCTTCACCAGCTACGAGGCGTTCATCCACATCGTCGACTCGATGGTCAACCAGCACGCGAAGTGGTTGAAGGTGACCCGGGACATCCCCTGGCGGATGCCGGTGGCGTCGCTGAACTACCTGCTCTCCAGCCACGTCTGGCGGCAGGACCACAACGGCTTCTCGCACCAGGACCCGGGCTTCATCGACCACGTGATGAACAAGAAGGCCGAGGTCGTCCGGGTCTACCTGCCCCCGGACGCGAACACCCTGCTCTCCACCATGGACCACTGCCTGCGCAGCCGGCACTACGTCAACGTGGTGGTGGCCGGCAAGCAGACCGCGCCGAACTGGCTGACCATGGACGAGGCCGTCCAGCACTGCCGACGCGGGGTGGGCATCTGGGACTGGGCCAGCACCGACGGCGGCAGCGAGCCGGACGTGGTCCTCGCCTGCGCCGGTGACGTGCCGACGCTGGAGACCCTGGCGGCGGCGGACCTGCTGCGCCGGCACCTGCCCGACCTCAAGGTACGCGTGATCAACGTGGTCGACCTGATGCGGCTCCAGCCGTCGAGCGAGCACCCGCACGGCCTGCCGGACTCCGCGTTCGACACGCTGTTCACCCGCGACAAGCCGATCATCTTCGCGTACCACGGCTACCCGTGGCTGATCCACCGGCTCACCTACCGCCGCACCAACCACCACAATCTGCACGTGCGCGGGTACAAGGAGGAGGGCACCACCACCACGCCGTTCGACATGGTGATGCTCAACGACCTGGACCGGTTCCACCTGGTCATCGACGTGATCGACCGGGTGCCCGGGCTCGGCGACCGGGTCGCGTACCTGCGGCAGGAGATGACCGACGCCCGCGACGCGGCCCGCGACCACACCCGCCGGTACGGCGAGGACGACCCCCGGGTGGCGCAGTGGCGCTGGGTCCGCGAGACCGACCCGACCAACCCCTGAGGAGGACGCAGCGATGACCAGGAGTACGAGCGACGCCGAGATCGTGGTGGGCTATGACGGCTCGCCGGACGCGGCGGCGGCCCTGGACTGGGCGCTGGAACAGGCGCGCCGGGACGGCCGGCCGATCCGGCTGGCGTACGTCTTCGAGTGGCTCACCGTGGCCGGCTGGGTCGGGCCCGGCGTCACGCCCGGGATGTGGCCCGACGAACAGGCCCGGCAGCAGGTCGAGGAGCTGGTCAACAAGGCTGCGGCGGACGCCGCCGCCGCCAACCCCGAGCTGACCGTACGCGGTGAGGTGCGCGACGGCCCGCCGGCCCTGGTGCTGGAGGAGAGCTCGGCGGAGGCCGGCCTGCTGGTACTGGGCGGCCGGGGACACGGTGGCTTCACCGGCCTGCTCGCCGGCTCGACGGCGGTCAGCGTCACCGCGCATGCGCACTGCCCGGTGGTGGTGGTCCGCCGGGACACCGCCGAGGCCGCGCGCGCCGGGCACATCACGGCCGGTGTGGACGGCTCAGAACCCTCCCTGGTGGCCCTCGGCTTCGCCGTCGAGCAGGCGGCCCTGCGGAGGGTGCCGCTGCAGGTGGTACGCGCCTGGCAGCCCGGACGCGAGCACTGGAACCTCACCGGTGAGCAGGCCCGCGACGCGGCGCTGGCCGAGGGCCGCGCGGAGCTGGACGAGGCGCTGCGCCGTTGGCAGGAGAGGTTCCCCGACGTCGAGATCAGCGTGCAGACGGCCACCGCCGCACCGGCCGCCCTGCTGATCGATTCCAGCCGCCAGGCGCAACTGGTGGTGGTCGGCACCCGGGGCCGGGGTGGTCTGCGCGGCATGCTGCTCGGCTCGGTCAGCCAACAGCTCATCCAGCACGCGCACTGCCCGGTGGCGGTCGTCCGGGAACGCTGACGATGAACCCGAGCGGACCCTGCGAACCGAGGTGCGGCACGATGAGCAGAGACGAAAGGTCGTGAGGATGAGCCACCAGACGCCGGCCCCGCATCGCCCGCTGCCCACCGCACTCGCGGAGGCCGCCACGATGGCCGGGCGGGCGCCGTCGGTGCACAACGCGCAGCCGTGGCGCTGGCGGGTACTGCCCGACTCGCTGGAACTGCGGATGGTCCGCGACCCCCAGTTGACCGCGACCGACCCGGAGGGCGACCTGGCCCGGCTGAGCTGCGGGGCGGCGCTGCACCACGCCCGGCTGGCGCTGGCCGCCGAGGGCTGGACGGCGACCGTGCGGCGGATGCCCGACCCGGCGGAGCCGGACCTGCTCGCCCGGCTGACCGACCTGCGTCCCAGCAAGGCCGACCCGGACGCGATGCGCACGGTGCAGTGCATGCAGGTCCGGCACACCGACCGGCGACCGGTCAGTGACGAGCCGGTCGGCGACGAACGACTGGACGCGGTCGGCACCGCCGCCCATCGGGAGGGCACCCGGTTGGAGATCCTCGACCGGGACCAGGTGCTGGAGCTGGCCGCCGCCGCCTCGCGCGCCGCCACCGTCGAGGCGGACGACTCCCGGCTGCGCGAGGAGTTGGACTACTGGACCAGCCGGGCCGCCGGGACCGGGTTGACCGCCGAGGTGCTGCCCGAGGAGGCGGCGCAGACCACGGTGCCGGGCCGGGACTTCGGCCGCCTGGGGACGTTGCCGGTGGGGCCGGGGCACGACCGGGCCGCATCGTACGGGGTGCTGCACGGCGACCAGGACGAGCCGGTGGACTGGCTGCGGGCCGGTGAGTCGCTCTCGGCCGCCTGGCTGACCGCCACCCGGCTGGGTGTCTCGGTGGTGCCGCTGAGCGGGGTGGTGGAGGTGCCGGCGACCCGGCAGGTCCTACGCGGGGTGCTGGCCGGGCTCGGTAACCCGTACCTCGTCCTGCGTCTCGGGGTCGCGGACCCGGCGCACGCCGGTCCGCCGCACACGCCGCGACTGGACCGCGCGCAGGTGGTGGACCTGTCCGCCGTCGAGGGGACGGCGGGGTGAGCCGAGGTCCGGCGGGCGTTCTCCGCCCGCCGCCGACCGGTTAGCATCGCCGGGTGACCGTCGGCGAACCTCACCCCCGGCACGAGCCGCCCTCCCTCGGGCTCAGTCCGCTCTCCCGCGTCCACCTGGACGAACTGCTCCAGGAGATGCTGGACCGCGTCGGGGAGGTGATGACCAGCCGGGAACGGCTGCGGGCCCTGCTCGACGCGGTGGTCGGCATCGGCAGGGACCTGGACCTGCGCAGCACCCTGCAACGGATCGTGCAGTCCGCCTGCGACCTGGCCGGCGCCCGGTACGGCGCGCTCGGCGTGATCGGCGCCGACCGGATGCTGCACGACTTCATCGTCCACGGCATCTCCCCCGAAACGCACGCCGAGATCGGAGACCTGCCGCACGGCCGGGGCGTACTCGGCCTGCTGATCGACGACCCGAGGCCGCTGCGGATGCCGGACATCACCCAGCACCCGCGCTCCTACGGGTTCCCGCCGCACCACCCGCCGATGCACACCTTCCTCGGTGTGCCGGTGCGCATCCGCGACCAGGTCTTCGGCAACCTCTACCTGGCCGAGAAGCAGGGCGGCGCGCAGTTCACCGAGGACGACGAGGAGATCGTCGTGGCGCTCGCCGCCGCGGCCGGGGTGGCGATCGAGAACGCCCGGCTGTACGCGCTGGCGCACCGGCGGGAACGCTGGCTCGCCGCCACCGCCGAGATCACCTCGCTGCTGCTCGGCGAGGTACGCCGCACCGACGCGCTGACGCTGGTGGCCCGGCGGGCCCGCGAGGTCGCCGAGGCTGAACTGGCCCTGGTGCTGCTCTACGACGACGAGGCCGACCACTTCACGGTGGAGGTGGTCGACGGCGCCGGCGCTCAGGCCCGCGCGCTGGTCGGCACGGTGCTGCCGGCGGCGGACACCAGTTTCGCCGGTCCGATCGCGGAGGGCCGCCACGACTCGGTGGACGACCTCGCCCACGCCGCTCCCTGGCCGGCGGTGCTGCACACCGGGCCGGCGGTGATCTCGCCGCTGGCCACCGCCGACACCCTGCACGGCGTCCTGGTCATCGCGCACACGGCCGAGCACGGTGGCGCCACCGACGAGGACGTGGCGCTGCTCGGCAGCTTCGCCGGGCAGGCCGCGCTGGCCATGGAACGCGCACGCGGCCAGGAGGAACGCGAGCAGTTGGTGGTCCTGGAGGACCGCGAACGCATCGCCCGGGACCTGCACGACGTGGTCATCCAGCGGTTGTTCGCCACCGGCCTGCACCTGCAGAGCGCGGTGCCGCTGGCCGCACGGCCCGAACTCACCAAACGGCTCAACGCGGCGGTCGACGACCTGGACGCCACCATCTCCGACATCCGCCGCACCATCTTCGAGCTGCGCAGCCCGGTGAGCGCGGCGCTGCGTACCGAGATCCGGGAGGCGGTGGAGGTGGCCGCCGAGTCGTTGGGCTTCCGTCCCCGGCTGGACCTGACCGGCCCGGTCGACAGCGCCGTCCCGGACGCGGTCCGCCCCGATCTCACCGCCGTGCTCCGCGAGGCCCTGTCCAACGCGGTACGCCACGCCGAGGCGTCGGCGGTGACGGTGTCGGTGCGGGTCGACGGCGGCCGGGTGACCGTGGTGGTCACCGACGACGGGGTGGGGTGCGACCCGGCCGCCGCCCGGGGCGGCCTGGTGAACCTGCGCGAGCGCGCGGAGCGCCACGACGGTACCTTCGAGGTGCGTCCGGCCCGTCCGCACGGCACCGAACTGCGCTGGTCGATCCCGCTGCGGGACTGACCGGCGGGGTGGCGTGTACGGTCAGCGGGGCTTGCCGAGCAGGCGGGTGGCGAGCACGGCGGCCTGGGTACGCCGTTCCAGGCCGAGCTTGGCCAGCACGCTGGAGACGTAGTTCTTGACCGTCTTCTCGGCCAGGAACATCTTGCCGGCGATCTCCCGGTTGGTCAGCCCCTCGGCGACGTACTCCAGGATCCGCCGTTCCTGCTCGGTCAGGGACTGCAACTCGCGCGGCTGCTCCACGCCGCTGCGGATGCGGTCCAGCACGCGGGTGGTGATCGCCGGGTCGAGCAGCGACTGCCCGGCCGCCACCCGGCGTACCGCGTCGACCAGGTCGGTGCCGCGGATCTGCTTGAGCACGTACCCCGAGGCACCGGCCATGATCGCCGCGAACAGCGCCTCGTCGTCCTCGTACGAGGTGAGGATCAGGCCCTTGATCGAGGAGTCCACGGCCCGCACGTCCCGGCAGACGTCGATGCCGTTGCCGTCGGGCAGGCGGGCGTCGAGGATCGCCACGTCGGGCCGCAGGGCCGGGATCCGGCGGGCGGCCTCCGGGGCGGAGCCGGACTCGCCGACCACCTCTATGTCGCCGCTGGCCTGGAGCAGGTCGGCAAGGCCACGACGGACGACCTCGTGGTCGTCGAGCAGGAACACCCGGATCATCCCTCGTTTCTACCCGTTCCCCCCACCGTATGCACGGGCCGAAGGTCCCGTACCGCGCCGCCCGGAGAACCGGGGTGGGGGCGGGGTGTCCCGGAGGTTCGGGACGTGTGGCCCTGCTGGGCGGGGGTCCCCGAGGCGCACCGTAGGGAGGTACCGGCGAGCGTGAGGGGGCAGGACCATGGAGACCGGCTACACCGTCGAGCAGCTTCGCGTCGCCGCGGCCGACGCGGTGCGCGCACCCTCCCTGCACAACGTCCAGCCCTGGCGGTTCCGGCTGCGCGACGGCGGGATCGAGGTGCTACTCGACCCGCAGCGGCGGCTGCCCGCCACCGACCCGAGCGGCTGGGGCGCCCGGGTCGCCGGTGGCGCGGCACTGTTCAACCTGCGGCTGGCGCTGGCGGTGGCCGGCACCCCGGCCGGCGTCCGGCTTCGGCCGTACCCGGCGGAACCGAGTGTGCTGGCCCGGCTGGTGCCGGACCTGCCGCGCCGCCCCACACCGACCGAACAGAACCTGCACGCGGCGATTCGCCGCCGGCACAGCAACCGCGCCCCGTTCTGGCCCGACCCGGTACCCGCCGACACCCGCTGGCGTCTCGGCGAGGCGGCCCGCGCCGAGCATTGCTGGCTGGAACTGCTGATCGGGGTGAGCGCGGTCACCGCCTTCGCCGAGATCGCCCGCGGCGCGCACCGCGTCCTCGAACGCGACCCCGCCTACCGGGCCGAACGCGTCGCCTGGGTACGCGCCGAGCCCGCGCCCGACGGGGTACCGGCCGCCGTCGGCGGGCCGCAGGCCGAACCGCAGGACCTGCTGCCGTCGCGCGGCTTCGGCGTCGCCCAACGCGCACCCGGCCGCGACTTCGAGCCGGAGCCGCTGGTGGCGGTGCTCGGTTCGGCCGGCAACACCGCCGTCGACCAGGTCGTCGCCGGGCAGGCGTTGCAGCGGGTGCTGCTCACCGCGACCGACTCCGGGCTGTCGGTGTCGATGCTGTCCCAGCCGATCGAGGTGCCCTCGGCCCGCGAGCAGCTCCGGATGTCGTTGGGGCGGTTCGGCACCCCGCAGATGGTGATGCGGATCGGGTTTGGCCGTCCCGGCCGGCCCACTCCGCGCCGCCCTGTCGACGAGGCGCTGGACCTGCCGGTGCGCCTGGGCTGACCGGCGCGCCCGCAGGCCCGGCGTGGTGGGCTGCGGTGGTACTCAGCGGGCCGGCGGAACCGGATGGCCGGTGGTCAACTCGGCGAGCAGGGCGGACTCCCGGCCGGGTCGAGTCCCACCGGCTCCCGGGCCGGCCGACCCGCCCGGCCGGGCACCTCACCGACCCGGCGCAGCCACGCCCAGGTGTCGGCATTCTCATGCGGTCCACCCTGCCGTGTGTCAGGCGCGGCGAGGGGCCTCGTTCACCCTGAGCAGATCTGCCCTGGGCAGAAGCCGGTCAGTGCCGTGCCCGGCGTACGCCTGCGGCGTGCGCCGGGCACGGGCTTCGGCAGGGTGATGCCGCGGGCACGGCGGGCACCCCTGGCCGGCTCCTTCATCGAAGGTTGGCACGCTAAATCGTCGTCCCGGACCGAGACGCGCGTCAATGACTTCCGGAAATGTATCGGTACCTCATCCGGTGGCGGGCGCGGCGGCGCTGTCCCGGACGACCAGTTCGGTGGCCAACTCGATCCGGGGACTCTCCACCTTCTCCCCCTTGGCCAACCGCAGCACCGTACGCGCCGCCAGCATCCCCATCTCCGCCAACGGCTGACGCACCGTGGTCATCGGCGGTGAGGACCAGCGCACCTCCGGCAGATCGTCGAAACCCACCACACTGACGTCGTCAGGCACCCGAAGCCCCCGCTGCCGGACCGCCTCGTACACCCCCAACGCCATCTGGTCACTGGACGCGAAGATCGCCGTCGGCGGATCGACCAACCCCAACAGGCGGGTTCCGCCGACGAAACCGGACTCGTGATAGAAGTCGCCCGGGCGGACCAGCGCGTCGTCGAAGACCAGCCCGGCGGCCTCCAGCGCCGCCCGGTAGCCGTCCATCCGGGCCCGGCTGCACATCAACTGCGGCGGCCCGGCGATGAACCCGATCCGCCGGTGCCCCAGCCCGATCAGGTACTCGGTGGCCCGCAGACCACCCGCCCAGTTGGTGGCGCCGACCGTGGGCGCATCCTGCGGCGGCAGGCCGTCGGCGTCCACGATCACCACCGGGACGTCCATCCGCCGCAACTCGGCCCGCATCGGGGCCTCCACCATCGAGAGCACGAAGATGACGCCCTCGGTGCCCCGTCCACGCAGGCCGTTGAGCCACTGCTCGGCGGGGGCCGTCTGCCGGTGGATGGCGGAGACCACGGTGCCGACCCCGGCAGCGTGCGCGACGTCCTCCACACCCCGAATGATCTCCACCGCCCACGGGCTGTCCAGATCATTGAAAACCAGATCCACCAACCCCGAACTCGCCCGCATGCTCGGCGGACGCCGCCGATACCCATGCCGCGTCAGCAACTCCTCCACCCGCTGACGCGTCTGCGGCGCCACATCCGAACGCCCGTTGATCACCCGCGACACCGTCGGCACCGACACCCCGGCCAGATCGGCGATCGCCGAAATGGTGACCCTGCGGGTCTCTCTGGCAACCACAGCTCCACCCACCCAACCCGGTACGGCGACCCACCCCGGCGAGGCAGCCGACAACCCCCACCCTAGTGCCGGAATTTTCACGCGCATACCGGGAGGTGGGACAGATCCGCCGGGCCGTAGGGTGGTCAGCTCCTCGGCGCCGCCGCGCTGTCCCGGACGACCAGTTCGGTGGCCAACTCGATCCGGGGACTCTCCACCTTCTCCCCCTTGGCCAACCGCAGCACCGTACGCGCCGCCAGCATCCCCATCTCCGCCAACGGCTGACGCACCGTGGTCAACGGGGGTGAGGACCAGCGCACCTCCGGCAGATCGTCGAAACCCACCACACTGACGTCGTCAGGCACCCGAAGCCCCCGCTGCCGGACCGCCTCGTACACCCCCAACGCCATCTGGTCACTGGACGCGAAGATCGCCGTCGGCGGATCGACCAACCCCAGCAACCGCACCCCGCCGGAGAATCCGGCCTCGTGATAGAAGTTGCCGGCCTGGATCAGCCGGTCGTCGACGGGTATGCCGGCCGTCTCCAGCGCCGCCCGGTAGCCGTCCATCCGGGCCCGGCTGCACATCAACTGCGGCGGCCCGGCGATGAACCCGATCCGCCGGTGCCCCAGCCCGATCAGGTACTCGGTGGCCCGCAGGCTGCCGGCCCAGTTGGTGGCACCGATCATCGGCGCGTCCTGGGCGGGGACACCGGCCGGGTCGACGATCACCACCGGGATGTTGAGGCGGCGCAACTCGGCCTGCTGCGGCGCTTCCAGCGTGGAGGTCACGAAGATGACCCCCTCGGTGGAGCGGGTCCTGATGTTGTCGAGCCACTGCTTCGCCGAGGAGGTACGGCGGTGGATGGCGGAGACCACGGTGCCGACCCCGGCAGCGTGCGCGACGTCCTCCACACCCCGAATGATCTCCACCGCCCACGGGCTGTCCAGATCATTGAAAACCAGATCCACCAACCCCGAACTCGCCCGCATGCTCGGCGGACGCCGCCGATACCCATGCCGCGTCAGCAACTCCTCCACCCGCTGACGCGTCTGCGGCGCCACATCCGAACGCCCGTTGATCACCCGCGACACCGTCGGCACCGACACCCCGGCCAGGCGGGCGATCGCTGCGATGGTCACTGTGCGATTGTCGTTGGCAGCCACGCGGCGCCTCCATCTCCTCGCTCGCCCGGGGACACCGCCGACGGGAACGTCACTGCTGGCTCTTTGCCACCGCGGTGATGTCCCTGACGATCTGATCCGGCCGTTTGCGGCCGACCATCAGCTCGGCGACGCTGTCGTTGACCTGCTGACCGACCGCCGGCGGGTACGCCTGGTCGAGGTAGAGCTGGAAACCGCTCGCGACGGCCAGGTGCGCCGCCACCACCTGGTTGTTCGGGTCCTTGATCCGGCCCACGGCAGCCAGGTTGGTGGGGAGCACGGCCCCGGTCTCGGCGGCCCGACGCTGATTGTCCGACCGCAGCAGCGAGCGCAGGAAGTCCACCGTCGCGGGCGGCGCGTCACGGCCGACCGCGAAGCCGTTGCCGCCGCCGAACGCGTCGGTGGCGTCGCCCTTGCCGCCCTCCACGGTCGGGAAGGTGAAGAAGCCGAGCTGGTTGCCGATGCCGCGCTTGCTCTTCGACGACGACGCCTGGATCGAGGGCGCCCACTGGCCCATCAGCTCCATCGCGGCATCGCCGTTGCCCATCGTCGCGCCCTGGCCGTCCTCCGTGCCGTACTCCGCGTTCCGCCAGTTCCGCTGGAACGGCCTGAGATCGACCAGCTCCTGGAGGCGCTCACCCGCGGTCACGAAATCCGGGGTGTCGAAGTTGCCGGTCTCACCTGCGCGGCGCAGGGCCTCCAGGCCACCGACGCGCATCGCCAGGTACGCCCAGTAGAAGTGCCCCGGCCACTTGTCCTTGCCGGCGAGCGCGATGGGGGTGATGCCACGCGCCTTGAGCTTGCCCACCGCCTCCAGCAGCCCGGTCCAGGTGGTCGGCGGCGAGGTGATGCCGGCGTCGGAGAAGTGGTCCCGGTTGTACCAGAAGCCGGTCATGCCGACGTCGAACGGGATGCCGTAGATCCGTCCGTCGATCGTGTAGGGCTGCAACGCGGCCGGCAGCAACTGCCCGATCCACGGCTCCACCTCGGCGGTGATGTCCTTGACCAGGCCCGCCTCCACCTGCTGACGCAACAGGCCGCCGCCCCACGACTGGAACAGGTCCGGTGGCGCGCCCTGCTTGGTGATCTCGGCCAACTCGGCCTTGAAGATCTCGTTCTCCAGCGGCTCGATCTCGATCGTGACATTCGGGTGCCGGCCAGAGTACAGCCGTGCCATGTCGGCCCAGACCGGCAGCATCGGCTCGGTGTTCTGGATGTGCCACCAGTTGATCGTCTGCGGGCTGCCGGGGCTGTCGGACTCACCCCCGCCGCACCCTCCGAGCAGGAACGCGCCGGTGCCGAGACCGGCCAGACCGAGCAGTGACCTACGGGAGACGGGTGCTGTCATCTGTATCCCTTCGACAACCTGTGGGGTAGGCATCGCGACACCACGATCGGCGACAGGGCACGAAGGCACCCCGAAAGTTTTCAACCCGTTGCCGGTATTTTCGCCGTGATGGCCGGCACGTTACGACGCGTCGCCGTACGCGGTCAAGAGGGCTGTCTCAAGCGGACAGTCCGGGCAACCGTGAGCCGAATCCTGGCGGTTCCCGCAGCACACTTCCGGAAATTCACCGGGATCAAATTCTGAAGGAGCGCAGCGTACTGTCCCTCCTCGTCTACATCGACGTGGCCAGCTTCAAGGGCGGCTACTGGGACGGGGTCGGCCTGCGGGTGACCTTCGACAGCCGGCACGCCACCTACCTGGAACACTGATCGGCGGGCTGTCCGGAAAGTTCTCGATATCGCTTTCCAGGGCTGCCAGCAGGCAACATGTCGAGAGTTGGACGTATCGACGGTTGACGCCGCGGCATCGATGGCCGTAACGTTTCGACCAAGTTACCGGACGCTCCCGGAACGACCGCATCGCCACCGCAGCATCGTCGCCGTGCCGGGTGGGGCGGGTCCGCGCCCCACCCGACCTACTCGCCGCACCACCCCCGTCGGAAGGCCACCGGTGATGCCACCGTCCACCCAGCCTCGGCACACCCCCTACCCCGCCGTCACGCTCCGGCTGGGCATCGGGCCCCCACCGGCACGCCCGGTCGAGGTGATCGACACCGGGCAGGTCCTCTGCCTCACCTTCGACGACGGACCACACCCGGTCCACACCCCGCGCCTGCTCGACGTGCTGGCAGCCCACGATGTCCGGGCGATCTTCTTCCTGCAGGGCAGCCAGGTCGTCAAGCACCCCGACCTGGTCCGCCGGATCACCGCCGCCGGTCACGCGCTCGGTAACCACAGCATGCGGCACGACGACATGAGCACCTGGGCCGCCGGCCGCATCGCCTCGGACCTGTTGCAGACCAACGCGGTGATCCGGCAGGCCGTGCCGTACGCCCGGGTCGGCTACTTCCGCGCCCCGTACGGCGCCTGGGGCCAGACCCCCACCGTGGCCGCCGCGCTCGGGATGCGGCCGATGGGCTGGCGGCTCGCCGTCACCGACTGGGAGCCACCCGGCACCGACGAACTGCTGCGGCGACTCACCGACGGCACCGTACCCGGCGCGGTGGTGCTGCTGCACGACGGCGGCGGAGACCGCAGCCAGACCGTCGACGCCGTCGATCGCTTCGTGCCGTCGGCGCGTACCGCAGGATGGCGCTTCGCCCTGCCCGACAGCAGCGGCCGTCACTGACGGCGTGACCGGATCGGACGACGGGTGACACCTAGCGCCTCAGCGCTACGTGGTGGTGGGCGATACTGGGTTTGAACCAGTGACCTCTTCCGTGTCAAGGAAGCGCGCTCCCACTGCGCCAATCGCCCGTGGAGACCGCCGGCACCCGAGAGTGCGGCAGACTGCGAGCGGACGACGGGATTCGAACCCGCGACCCTCACCTTGGCAAGGTGATGCGCTACCAGCTGCGCTACGTCCGCGTGCCCCCGTCGAGTGCCGAGGACGGGCCAACTCTACCCGATGACAAGATCGCCCGACCAGCCACCCCACTTCCCGGAGTGATTGTGCCGGTCACCGCCGGGGTACAGACCTCACACGACAGCACATCGCGCCCCTTGAGAGAAGGAGGCTGTCATGGGTATCGGAACAAGTGTTTTTCTGCTCGCGCTCGGCGCGATCCTCGCCTTCGCGGTCAACGCCAGCATCGGTGGTCTCGACCTGGACGTGGTCGGCTGGATCCTGATGGGCGCCGGCGTACTCGGTCTGATCATGACCACCCTGCTCTGGGGACGCCGCCGTCAGGTGGTCGCCGCCGAGCAGCCGGCCGAGTACCGCCGGGTCGAGGAGCGCCGGGACGTCGCGCCGCCGCTGTGACCGGCGTCCGGCGGGCGGGTCGGCGGCAGACGGAGCTGATCGGTCGCCGAGGGCCCGGTGGGGGCGGTCATCGTGATGGTGGCTGTTGTCGCGCCGGCACCTGAAAGATCAATCGGCCCGCTATCAGGTTCTGATAGCGGGCCGCCCGATTTGCGACTATCGATGGTGGGCGATACTGGGTTTGAACCAGTGACCTCTTCCGTGTCAAGGAAGCGCGCTCCCACTGCGCCAATCGCCCGTGCTGTTGTTACACCGAGGTGGGGACGGGATTTGAACCCGCGTACACGGCTTTGCAGGCCGTTGCCTCGCCTCTCGGCCACCCCACCGAGGTTGCCCCCGTCACGCGTGGCGGCAGCTCCGAGCGGACGACGGGATTCGAACCCGCGACCCTCACCTTGGCAAGGTGATGCGCTACCAGCTGCGCTACGTCCGCACGTCTCCGGTTTTCCGGTGACGGATGAGAACTTTAGCCGAGCGGTGGAACGGTTGCCAAATCGGGGTCCACCCGGCGCGTCCGGTTTTCCGGCGTGCGTCCGACCTCTCCCGGGCGCGCCCACGACCGAAGTCGCGAGTGTCCGGGTTCCGACTGTCGCAAGGCGGATCACCAGGGGTTTGGTGACACGCCGTGTGCGCCCCGATGGGCTACGGTGACGGGCGTGACGAGACGTGCGGCCGAGATCCGCCTGGATGCCCTGCTGCGCACCGCTTGTGACGTGATCGTGCAGCGTGGGCTGGCGAACACCCGAACGGCGGACGTGGCGCAGGCCGCCGGGGTGAGCCAGGCCCTGGTCTTCTACCACTTCGCCACCAAGGAACGGCTGCTCGCCCAGGCCTTCGCGTACGCGGTCGAGCAGGATCTGGCCCGACTGGACACGGTGACCCGGTCGAGCGCCCCGCCGCTGACCAAGCTGCGCCGCATCCTGCGGCTCTACACGCCCGCCGGCCGGCCCACCTCCTGGTCCATGTGGATCGACGGCTGGTCGGAGTCGCTGCGTACCCCGGAGTTGGAGAAGGTCTCCCGCAAGCTCGACCTGCGCTGGCGACAGGACCTCGCCACCGTGATCTCCGACGGGGTCCGTGAGGGCGTCTTCGAGTGTGCCGACCCGGCCGGCGCGGCCTGGCGGATCAACGCGGTCATGGACGGCCTGGCGGTCCAGCTCGCCGTGCACGACCGGGTGATCTCCCGGCGGCAGTTCGCCGAGTGGGTCCGCCTGGTGACCGCCCGCGAACTGGGTCTCGACCCCGCGCAGCTCGACTGAGTCCGCACCGGGGCGACGACCCGACGGCCGAGGTCCGACGCCGGGCGAACGGCCGCCGGAACCGCCCGGCGGCGACGACAATGACGCCATGGACCTGCTCGAGATGTACGTCGTAGCGGTCGCCCACCGGCGACCAGCTCGGCGACGACCCGGTCGGGGCGGCACGCGACACGGCGGCACAGGCCGAGTTGGCCGCCGCCTCCCCCGGGGCGCTGGCCCGCACCGTGCACCTCTCGGCCGGCGACACCCCCGCCGAGGAGTACCTGCACCAACTGCTCGCCGAGCATCTCGTGCACGGGTGGGACCTGGCGGTGGCGATCGGCGCCGACCCGAGGATGGACGCCGACGCGGTCGCCGAGTGTGCGCGCTGGTTCACCGGCACGGTCGGTGACTACCGACGCGACGGGCTGGTGCACGACCGGGTCGGCGTCCCGGCGCAGGCCGACGAGCAGGACCGGCTGATCGCCGCGTTCGGCCGCTATCCCGGCTGGGCCCCGTGACGGCACGCCCGACCGCCCGCACCACCGCGACCCGGCCCGACACGTACGGCGGCCGGCGCGGGATCACCCGCGCCGCCCGCACCCCCGGTGTGTGAAGTACGCGGACGGTCAGCCCAGCCGACCACCGTCACGGGGTACCGTGCGCCATCGCTGGCGTGGCCCGGGTTGCCGCTCCCAACGGTCCGCGGCGGCCACCGAGACGCCGTCGGCCGGAACCGGTTCCGGATCCTTGGTCAACTGCCGCAGCCGCATCAGCAGGCCCACCCCGAGGAACAGCAACAGCCCGCCGAGCAGGAAGGCGACCTCGGTCAGGCCGAGCCCGGCCCCGGTCTGCGAGACGTTGCCGGCGGCCCCCGCGTCCGGCGCGTCGGCACCGCCCCCGGCGGCACCGGCATCGACCCTCTCCCCCGGCCCCTCCTCCGGCGGGTCCTCCGTCGGCTGCGGCTCCAACTCCCGGGGCGACTCCGTCGGCGTCACCTCGATCGGGGTGGGCGCC
This sequence comes from Micromonospora craniellae, assembly GCF_014764405.1. NCBI lineage: Bacteria > Bacillati > Actinomycetota > Actinomycetes > Micromonosporales > Micromonosporaceae > Micromonospora > Micromonospora craniellae. The sequence continues at coordinate 832,766 of NZ_CP061725.1, forward strand.
ACCGAGGGGCGGGCCGCCCCTCGGCCGACCACGTCGCGGTTCGCCGTCTGGCGGGACAGCAACCGCAGGTTCTGGTCGTACGCCTCGACGGCGAGCCGCACCTGCCCCTGGTCGGCGTCCCGGGCGAACGAGATCCGGTACTGCGCGGTCACCGTACGCCCCGGGCAGAGCGTGCCCGGGTCGAGCTGCCGGTCGGTCAACCGGGCCGCGTTGCCCTCGGTCCGCACCTGCACCGGGAACGAACCGTTCTCCTCGATCCGGTCGATCCGCACCTGGTCCAGCCGCACGCCCTGCACACCGACCACCATCGACCAACGCACCTTGATGCAGCCGCCCTGGTCCGAGCGGGACACCACGGCGGAGACCGTCTCCACCCGCCCACCGGCGGTGAACCGGTCCGGCAGGCCGCCGAGTTCGGTGGCGAACGCCGCCTGCGCCGGCGCGGACATGGCCAGGTGCACCCCGGTGACGCAGGCCAGTACCACCCCGATCCGTAGCGTGTTCCGCCACAGCCTTCTCACGATCCGTCCTCCTGTTGGTCGCCTCCATCGGCCACGCTATGAGGGCCGGACGCCAGCCGGTAGACGGGCGTGTTCGCACGTGGTGTGAAGCAAGATGCCCCTTTTCACGCACGGTATTGAACTGATCACCCGACACCCGCGACACGCCGAACAGGGTCACGATGGACAATCAGCGGGTGTCCGCGCTCTCCACCGCTTTCGTCCAACTGCACGCCCGGCTCGGCCCCGTCGCCTTCGTACCCGAGGTGCGGCTGCACCAGGCGGACGAGCCGATCGGCCTGTGGGAGCTGACCGAGGGCGAGTTCCGCAGCGACCGGCCACCGCCGTTCTGGGCCTTCGCCTGGGCCGGCGGCCAGGGCCTCGCCCGGTACGTCACCGATCATCCGGCGCTCGTCGCCGGCCGGCGGGTCCTCGACCTGGCCTCCGGCTCCGGCCTGGTGGCCATCGCCGCCGCCCGGGCCGGCGCCGCCGCCGTGCGCGCGGTGGAGGTCGACGAACTGGCCGTCGCGGCGGTCGCGCTCAACGCCGAGGCCAACGGCGTACGCGTCGACGCCGAACTCGGCGACGTCCTCGATCGGGACGCCGGGGACGCCGAGGTGGTCCTCGCCGGGGACGTGTTCTACAGCGAGGCGATGGCCAACCGGGTGCTGCGGTTCCTGCTGCGCGCCACCCGGTCCGGCGCCACCGTGCTGGTCGGCGATCCCGGACGGGCCTTCCTGCCCAAGGATCGCTTCGACGAACTGGCCGCCTACGACGTGCCGGTCAGCGAGGCGCTGGAGAGCGTACGGGTGAAGCGCACCACGGTGTGGCGGCTGCGCGCGGGACGGCCCTCGGCGGCCCGCTAGCGTGACGCGGTGCTGTTCCGCGCCTGGGAGCAGGCCCCGGAGGCGACCGGAAGCGCCGGGGCCGGTGCCGACGTGGCCCGGGTCGTCGACCACGTCGGCGGCGTACACCTGCTGGTGACCCGGCACGCGTTGGTGCGGCAGGTGCTGACCGACCAGGTGACGTACCGGCCGGACAACGCCCTGGACGCGGTGACCCCGATCCCGGTGGCCGCGCTGCGGGTCCTCGCCGCGCACCGGTTCCGGTTGCCGCCCACGCTGGCCAACAACGGCGGCGCCGACCACCCGGAGATCCGCGCGCTGGTCGCCGACGCGCTGCACCCGAGGCGGGTGGCCGACCAGCGGGACTGGCTCGCCGCGCTGGTCCGTCGGCGGGTGGCCGGCCTGGACGCCGCGCTGGACGAGGGCGTACCCGTCGACCTGCACGCCGGGCTCGCCGCGGACCTGCCGCTGCTGGTCCTGGCCCGGCTGGTCGAACTGCCCGACGCGCCGGTGGCGGCGGTGAAGGAGTTCGCCCGCGCCGCGCTGGAGCTGTTCTGGGCACCGCTGGACGCCGACCGACAGCAGGCCCTGGCCGTCGAGGTGGGTCGCTTCCACCGGGTACTGCGCGAGTTCGCGGCCACCGGCGGCGGCCTCGCCGCGTCGCTGCGGGACGCCGGGCACCCGCCCGACGTGGTGGGCGGCGCGCTGTTCTTCCTGCTGGTCGCCGGCCAGGAGACCACGTCGCAGTTGCTCACCCTGCTGATGCACCGGCTGATCGGGGAACCGGCCGTACTCGCCGGGCTGCGCGACGGCTCGGTGGCGGTCGCCGACGTGGTCGAGGAGGGGCTGCGGCTGGAACCGCCGATCGTCACCTGGCGGCGCGTCGCCGCCGTCGACACCACGCTGGGCGGGACGGCGGTGGCGGCGGGCACCAGCGTGGTGCTCTGGCTGGGCCGCGCCGGACGCGACCCGGGCGTGGTGGAGTCGCCGGACGGGTTCCGGCCGGGGCAGCGCGGGTCACGCCGGCACCTGGCCTTCGGCGCGGGTGTGCACCGCTGCGTGGGCGACCAGCTCGCCCGGATGGAGGCGGCGACCGTGGTGACCGAGGCCGCCCCGCTGCTGGCCCGGGTACGCGTGCTCCGCGCACCCCGCTACCCGGACAACCTCACCTTCCGGATGCCGGACGCTCTGGTCGTGACGCGCGACCCGCTCAGGTGATCTCGTCGGCCTCAGTTGATCTCGTCGGCCCAGGCCCGCCAGTCGTCGAGCACGCCGTACAGCGCGGGGGTGAGCCAGCCCGGCGCGGACCGCCGGAACACGCCCGGATCCATCGCCCCGGCCCCGGACGGCAGCGCGCCGAGCAGGTTCGGCAGCAGGTCGCTGACGTTGGCCCAGTGCACCAGCTCCGGGTCGGCCGGCCAGGCGCCGATCACCACCCCCGCCGGCACCGCCCGCCGGTCCAGCGCCTCCAGGGTGAGCGCGGTGTGGTTGATGGTGCCCAGCCCGGCACGGGCCACCACCACCGCCGGGGCGCCCAACGACACCGCCAGGTCGGCCACCGTCCACGCCTCGCCCGAGGGGCGCAGCCCCATCGGTACGAGCAGCCCGCCGGCCCCCTCGACCAGCACGAGGTCGTGCTTGTCCGCCTCCTCGCGGATCGCGTCGACGGCGTTGTACAGCTCCAGCGGCGGCAGCTCGGCCACCCGGGCGGCGGCCAGCGGGGCGAGCGGATCGGGGTAGGCGGCCAGGGTGCGGGCCGTCATCGGGGCGGAGAGCCGGGTGACCGCCTCGACGTCGCCGGGCTCCCCGGTGGCCGTACCGGTCTGGCCGGGTTTGATCACCGCCACCCGCAGCCCGGCCGCCTGCGCGGCGGCCGCTATCGCCGCGGTCACCACCGTCTTGCCGACCTCGGTGTCGGTCCCGGTGACCAGCACCGGTCCGCGCCACTGATCCGTCATGGCGCACATTCCACGATGACCTCCAGGGCCCGCTCGAAATCCGCCCGCGACGGCCCGGCACCGATGGTCAGCCGCAGCCGGGAACGGCTGTCCGGAGTGGAGGGCGGCCGGAAGCAGCCGACCGCCACGCCCGTCTCGCGGCAGGCGGCGGCCCAGTCGGTCGCCGCCTCCGGGCCGGGCGCGGTGACCGAGACGACGGCGGCGTCCGGGGCGGAGACGTCCAGGCCGGCGGCGCGCAGGCGGTCCACCGCGAGCGCGGCCCGGGCGGCCAACTCGGCCCGGAGGCCGTCGCCGTCGCGGGCCAGCCCGACGGCGGCGTGCACCCCGGCGGCCACAGCCGGCGGCAGGGCGGTGTCGTAGATGAAGGTCCGCGCCGTCTCCACCAGGTGCCTGACGAACTCGGCCGGACCGGCCACCACCCCGCCGGCGCCACCGAGCGCCTTGGACAGGGTGGCGGTGACCACCACGTCCGGCTCGCCGGTCAGCCCGGCGGCGGCCACCGCGCCGGCCCCGGTCGGGCCGACGACACCGAGCGCGTGCGCGTCGTCGACCAGCAGCACCGCACCGTGCACGCGGGCGGTCGCGTGCAGCCGCGCCAGCGGCGCCAGGTCACCGTCGACGGAGAAGACCGACTCGGTGACCACCACCGCCGGACGGTCGGGGGCCGCAGCCAGGGCCGTCGCGACCGCGTCGACGTCGGCGTGCGGGGTCACCACGGTCTCCGCGCCGGAGATCCGGCACCCGTCGATCAGGCTGGCGTGGTTGTGCGCGTCGGAGACCAGCAGCGTGCGGGGGCGCACCAGGGCCCGGACCGCGCCGAGGTTGGCCAGGTAGCCGGAGGAGAAGACCAGCGACCGGTCGACGCCGAGCCAGTCGGCGAGGGTCTCCTCCAACGCGTGGTGGGCGCCGGTGGAGCCACGGACCAGCCGCGAACCGGTCGCGCCCAGCCCGTACTCGGACAGCGCCTTCGCCGCCGCGGCGACCACCTCGGGGTGTGCGGACAGGCCCAGGTAGTCGTTGCCGGCCAGGTCCACCACGGCGTCGTCGGCGGTACGCGGAGACAAGCGGCGGGTGAGTCCCGCCTTCGCCCGCAGGTCGGCGCGGCGTGCCAGGGCCGCCAGCCAGTCCGCCACCACCACGCCCCTTCCCCGCCGGTTCCCACCGTCAGGCGTCGTCGCCCGGTCGCACGCTGTCGCCCCGGGCGCTTCCGCCGGGCGAAGTTACCACCCGTCCGGGCTGTCCCGGCGTGGCGGCGTCCGGCTCGCCGGAGGGCACCGGAGCGGGGCCGCGCGCGTTTCCGCCCGTCGGACGGCCTTGTAGGGTACGTGCCATGCCAGAGATCCTCGACCAGGCCCGTACCCAGGTGCTGGAGGGTGGCGTCGGTCTGGACCAGGCCGGTGTCCTCGCGGTGCTGAACCTGCCCGACGAGCACCTGACCGCCACGCTCCAACTCGCCCACGAGGTGCGGATGCGCTGGTGCGGTCCGGAGGTCGAGGTCGAGGGCATCGTCTCGCTGAAGACCGGCGGCTGCCCGGAGGACTGCCACTTCTGCTCGCAGTCCGGACTGTTCACCTCGCCGGTGCGCTCGGTCTGGCTGGACATCCCCTCGCTGGTCGAGGCGGCCAAGCAGACCGCCGCGACCGGGGCGACCGAGTTCTGCATCGTGGCCGCCGTACGCGGCCCGGACGCCCGGCTGATGACGCAGATGCGCGAGGGCGTCGCCGCGATCAAGGCCGAGGTCGACATCCAGGTCGCCGCCTCGCTCGGCATGCTCAGCCAGGAGCAGGTCGACGAACTGGTCGACGTGGGTGTGCACCGGTACAACCACAACCTGGAGACCTGCCGGTCGTACTTCCCGAACGTGGTCACCACGCACTCCTGGGAGGAGCGCTGGGAGACCCTGCGGATGGTCCGCGAATCCGGCATGGAGGTCTGCTGCGGTGGCATCCTCGGCCTCGGCGAGACGGTCGAACAGCGGGCCGAGTTCGCCGCCCAGCTCGCCGAGCTGGACCCGCACGAGGTGCCGCTGAACTTCCTCAACCCCCGGCCGGGCACCCCGCTCGGTGACCGCCCGGTGGTCGAGGGCAAGGACGCGCTGCGGGCCATCGCCGCGTTCCGGCTGGCCATGCCGCGCACCATCCTGCGGTACGCGGGCGGCCGGGAGATCACCCTCGGTGACCTGGGCACCCGGGACGGCCTGCTCGGCGGCATCAACGCGGTGATCGTCGGCAACTACCTGACCACCCTCGGTCGACCGGCCACCGACGACCTCAAGATGCTCGACGACCTCAAGATGCCGGTCAAGGCGCTGTCGGCGACGCTCTGATGCCGATGGGCGAGTTGGTCGGGACGTGGTGCGACCGCTGCGGCGAGGCCGTGGCGACCGGCACGCACCAGGGCTGCGCGGCGGCCCGGGTGCTCGAACCGCCCCGGTACTGCGCCGGATGCCGACGCCGGATGAAGGTGCAGGTGCTACCGGTCGGCTGGTCCGCGACCTGCGTAGAGCACGGCGAACGGCGAGGCTGAGGCGTGACGTTACGCGGACAGGCGGTGACCCTGCGGCCGGCGAGCGCCGGCGGCCGTTCTCGGGTGGTTGGTCATCGGGTCTCGCCCCGACCAGCCGGAGGAGATGGCACAAGCTTGCCTGCCGAACGGGCCGACCGATCTCAGGCGAACGGTCCGACCTGGGCGGACGGGCGGGTCCCGTGTCGGGGCGTCGGGGTGGAATCAGGGTCCGCGTGCGGCGTGTCGGTGTAACACGATTCGGCCCTGAGACGCTCCTCGCCCCGGCCCGCTCTTGGCCCGATTTCGGCGTGGCGTTCGCCCGGTCGCGATCGGCCTTCCCAAACGGGTGAGCGCCAGATTACATTGCTAGTCATCCATGGGAGCGCTCCCGGTCCTGCTGGAGCCACTCTGCCACCACCGCCGGCAGCCGTCCACCCCGATGCGACCGCGTCGACGCTGCCTGCCCCACACCGACAGGAGCAGCCGCATGCACCACATCAGACGGCCGGGCCGCGCTCGCGGCGACGATCCCGGCCGACACGGCCACCGGTCGCGTCGCCTCCGCAGCGCCGGTACGGTCCTCGCTGCCGGGCTGGCGCTGGTGATCGGCGTGCCGGCGGCAGGTGTCGCCGCACCGACCAGCACCGCCCCCAACGACACCGCACCCAACAGCGCCGCCGCCGCGCCGACGTTCAACTACGCCGAGGCGTTGCAGAAGTCGCTGCTGTTCTACGAGGCGCAGCAGTCCGGGAAGCTGCCGGACTGGAACCGGGTCTCCTGGCGCGACGACTCGGCGTTGCGGGACGGCGCGGACGTGGGGCTCGACCTCACCGGCGGCTGGTACGACGCCGGTGACCACGTCAAGTTCGGCTTCCCGATGGCGTTCAGCGCGACGATGCTGGCGTGGGGTGCGGTCGAGTACCGGGCCGGGTACGTGGCGTCGGGCCAGCTCATCCACCTGTTGAACAACCTGCGGTTCGTCAACGACTACTTCGTCAAGGCGCACCCCTCGCCGAACGTGCTGTACGGGCAGGTGGGCAAGGGCGACGACGACCACAAGTGGTGGGGGCCGGCCGAGGTGATGCCGATGGCGCGGCCCGCGTACAAGATCGATGCGAGCTGTGGCGGCGCGGACCTGGCGGGTGAGACGGCGGCGGCGATGGCCGCGTCGTCCATGGTGTTCCGGCCCACCGACGCCGCGTACGCTGACAAGCTGCTCACCCACGCGCGGCAGCTCTACACGTTCGCCGACACGGTGCGGAAGAGCTACAGCGAGTGCATCACCGACGCGACCAGCTTCTACCGTTCGTGGAGCGGCTACCAGGACGAGCTGGTGTGGGGTGCGATCTGGCTGTACCGGGCCACCGGGGACGCCACCTACCTGGCCAAGGCGGAGAGCGAGTACGACAAGCTCGGCACCGAGCCGCAGACCACCACCCGTTCCTACAAGTGGACGGTGGCCTGGGACAACAAGCAGTTCGGCGCGTACGTGCTGCTGGCCAACCTGACCGGGAAGCAGCGCTACGTCGACGACGCCAACCGGTGGCTGGACTTCTGGACCGTCGGCGTGAACGGGGAGCGGGTCCGGTACTCCCCCGGCGGGATGGCCGTGCTCGACTCGTGGGGCGCGCTGCGGTACGCGGCCAACACCGCGTTCGCCGCGCTGGTCTACAGCGACAAGACCACCGACGCGACCCGCAAGGCCCGCTACCACGACTTCGCCGTCCGGCAGATCAACTACGCGCTCGGCGACAACCCGCGCAACTCCAGCTACGTGATCGGCTTCGGCACCAACCCGCCGAAGAACCCCCACCACCGCACCGCGCACGGCTCGTGGTGGGACAGTCAGACCGTACCCACCGAGACCCGGCACACCCTGTTCGGCGCGCTGGTCGGCGGGCCGTCCTCGCCGAACGACGCATACACCGACAGCCGGTCGGACTACGTGATGAACGAGGTCGCCACCGACTACAACGCCGGTTTCACCTCCGCGCTGGCCCGGCTGGCCCAGGAGTACGGGGGTACGCCGCTGGCCGGTTTCCCGGGTGTCGAGCAGCCCGACATCGACGAGTTGACCGTGGAGACCACGGTCATGCAGAACGAGACCCGGGCCACCGGCCTCAAGGTCATGATCTACAACAAGTCGGCGTTCCCGGCGCGGGCGCTGACCGACGCGAGGTTCCGCTACTACTTCCGCCCCGACGGCACCGGCCCGGTGCAGGTTACGCCCGGCTACACCCAGGGCTGCCCGGCACCGAGCACCGCCCGCCAGGCCGGCGGTGACCTCTGGTACGTGGAGGTCGACTGCACCGGCCACACCATCGCGCCGGCCGGGCAGTCGCAGCACCGGATGGAGGTGCAGTTCAAGGTCGGGGTGCCCGAGGGCGGCACCTGGAACACCGGCAACGACCCGTCGTTCCAGGCCACCGCCGGGCCGAACCGCAACGTGCCGTTGTACGCGGGCGGGGTCCGGGTGTGGGGCGTCGAGCCCACCGGTGACACCGACCCGCCGCCGCCGGACCCGGACGACACCGTCGCGCCGACCGCCCCCGGCCCGGTGACCGTCTCCGGGATCACCGCCACCGGAGCCACCCTGAGCTGGGGTGCGGCCACCGACAACGTGCGCGTCACCGGGTACCGGATCTACCGCGACGACGTGCTGGTCACCACCGTCACCGGCACCACGTACGCGGCGACCGGGCTGACCGCGCAGACCACGTACCGCTTCCACGTGGTGGCCCTCGACGCGGCCGGCAACGTCTCGCCGCCCACCACGAAGGTCTCGGTGACCACCTCGGCGCCGCTGCCGACGATGCCCTGCCGGGTCAGCTACGGCACCAACGACTGGGGCAGCGGCTTCACCGCGAGTATCACCATCGCGAACACCGGCACCTCGACGATCAACGGCTGGACCCTGGCGTTCACCTTCCCGCACAGCGGCCAGCGGGTCGGTCAGGGCTGGGGGGCGACCTTCCAGCAGACCGGCACGTCGGTGACCGCGACCAGCCTGTCCTACAACGGCACCATCGCGCCGGGCACGTCGACGAGCATCGGTTTCAACGGTACGTACACCGGCAGCAACCCCCGACCGACAGGCTTCACGGTCAACGGGGCCACCTGCACCGTCGCCTGATCCGGAAGAGGCGGTACGGCCGGGCACGTCGGTCTGGCCGCACCGCCCCTCCATCACGCGGAATCCCCGATCGGTTCACCCTCAGTGCAGATTGTGTGAACCTCCATAAGATCCACCCGCACGATCGCGGCGGCGTGGTCGGGTGTGCGGGGATGGGGAGAGCACGACTCGCCGCAACCCGGCGGGCATCACGAACAACTGCCGCTTCTCCGTACCGGTCGAGCTGGTAACACTGGATCCAGGTCCAGCCGTACGGCGGATGCCAGTCGGCCTGCTCGCGGACGACCCGCACCGCGATCGCGTGCGAAACTGCGGGCTCGCCTCGCGGGTCAGCAGGTACACACCGGGCTCGACCACCGGCGTCCCGTCCGGCCGACGCCGCTCACCAGGCACGACGCGGCACGACCACGGCCCGGTCCACCCGCACCCGGGCGTACCGGCGACGGGCCTGGAGCGTCCCGTCGGCCTGCACCGCGTGCCCGCTCACCTCGGCCCACACGTGGCCGTCCGCCTGCTGCGCCCGGCCGATCACCTCAGCCACGTAGAGCAGCAGCTCTCCCACCCCGGGCAGGTACGCGATGGGTCAGCCAGGGACGTGTTCCGCCAGATGCGTCATCGTGCCCGCGTAGCAGAGATCCTGCGAAGGGACATGGAGGACCTTTGGCCGGACGCGCAGCGACGTGAGGAGCCCGCGTGGTTTCTGCCGTGGACGCAGGTCGAGCGGGAGGCCACCGGACTCCGCTGTTACGAGTCGTCGGTGATCCCGGGGCTGCTGCAAACCGAGGAATACGCGCGGGCCGTGATCGTCTCCGGGCCGCTGATGGCCGACGCCGAAAGCCTCGTCGCACTCAGGATGGAGCGGCAGGCAGCGGTGTTCGACCGGCCCCGACCACCGCTGGCGGTCTTCGTGATCGACGAAGCCGCGTTACGCCGGGGCGCACCGGAGATCGTGGGACCGCAACTCGACCACCTGATCTCCATGGCGCAACGGCCGAACGTCATGGTGCATGTCATTTCACTGACAGCCGGTCTACATCCGGGCCAGGCCGGACCGTTCGTGATCGCCACGACGGCAGACGGAGGCGACGTCGGTCATCTGGACGATCAAGCCCAGGGCCGGATCACCAATGACGTTGCTCCACTCTGGGCCGTCTGGGATACCGTGAGGTCGGTGGCGCTTCCGCGTGACCAATCCATCGAGTTTCTGAGAGCGCGGGCATGGCTGACCTGACCGGCGCCCACTGGCGCACAAGCACTCGGAGCAGCTCCAACGGCGGGAACTGCGTGGAAGTCAGCGACAACCTTCCCGGCACCGTCCTTGTCCGCGACACCAAGGACCGTGACGGCGGGACCTTGGCGTTCGCCCCGACCATGTGGCAGACGTTCGTCTCCCAACTCGCCGAACGAGCCTGACCGACCACTCCGGACATTCGAGGGCGCCCGGCCCACCGGGGCCGGGCGCCCTCACCGTCCCCAGTAGCCGCCCCGACAGCTCCGTCAGCCACAGGTCCCGTCGATCATGGAGTTGTGGCATCGACAAAAAGCGCGCGGCCCGCCCACCTCACCGTCCTCCGCACCGGAGGTCGGTCGTCTGTGCTGTCAGCCGGCGCGTTCCGTCGCCACCGGCATCTCGACCCCGAGGGGCACGGTCATGGTGAGCAGGGAGCCGTCGCGTTCGGCGGTGGTGGGTCGGGCCAGCCGACGCAGGGTACGCAGCATGGGCGTGTTGTCCGCCTGGATGTGCAGCACCATTGCCGCGTACCCGGCGGACTCGGCCTGCCGCGTCAACCGGCGCAGCAGGGTCGAGCCGAGGCCGCGCCGCTGCCAGTCGTCGCGGACCAGCAGGGCCAGTTCGGCCTCGTCGCCCTCGGCGAGCAGGTTCGCCATCGCGACGACCGACTCCGCCGCCCCGTCGGAGCCGGTCGTCACGGCGATCAGGGTCTGCCCGCGTGCCGGCTCCAGGAGCTGACGCAGCCGGGTCGGGGTGGGCAGGCAGGCACCGCCCAGGTAGCGGCGTCGGCGGGTGCCCGCCGTGCACGCCTCGTGCAGCTCGGTCACGGCCGCCAGGTCGTCCGCGACGGCGGGGCGTACGGTCAGCTCGGCGCCGTCCGGCAGGACCACGGTGACCTGTTCGGTGGCGCGGCGGGCTGCGGTGGCGCCCAACTCCAGCAGGGCCTGCGCGCGGGCGTACTCGGCGGGGGTGAAGCTCGGCGCGACCCGGCGCAGCAGGTAGGACCCGCCGTTGGGGTCGGTCAGCAGCATCATCGCCCCGTCGACTCCGGCGCGCGTCATGGAAGGCGCCGGACGCCAGGTCACGTGGTCCGCGCCGAGCAGGGCGCGCAGCACCTCGCCGGTCGCGTCCGGGTCGTGGACCAGCCGGGTGGCCAGCCCGAGTACGCGGGTCGGCTGGTCCGCCAGGCCACGCGCCTCGCTGCGCGCCACCCAGCAGTCCCGCCCCCGGCCCCGTTCCACGGCGGCGATCAGACCCGCCTCGTCGAGAGTGTCCGGCGCGTCCACGAGGAAGTCGTCGACGGCGCCACGTTCGGTGGTGTGCACCTGCACGGTGAGGATGTTGACTCCACGCAGCGCGAGGCTCGCCGTGAGCACCGACAGGTAGCCCGGCCGGTCGTCCACGGTGGCCCGGATCCGCCACAGCGTCATGGTCGCCTCCTTTCCCCTGTCACCCTGGCCTGCGGCTGTTGCGGGCCGGTTGCCCGACCGTGTCCGGCGGCGACGGGCCCTGCGGTCTGCGTCACACCAGGTCGCGGCCGGTCAGGGGTTGGCGGTGACGGTCGGGGAGCCGACCAGGTCGAGCCGGTCGCCGAGAATCACCGCGCTGGCCCGGACCAGTTGGGCGAGCCGGTCGACCTCGGTGCTGTGGAAGGCGGCCGGGGTCAGCGTCTCGTTGTGCTCGCGGGAGACCACCAGGACCAGCCCGGCGCGGCCGAAGGGCGCGACCGCGAAATGGCCGCCGTCGGGCATGGTCATCGACCGGGCGCGCAGCGGGGTCACCTCCGGCAGCTGCGGCGGCACCGGCGTACGCCAGCTCGCGTGCCCGACCGTCGCCCCGCCGCCTCCGCTACGGGAGGCCCAGTCGACCGGTACGACCGCGGCCACGGCCCACTCGGCGGCGAGCAGCCCGGGTACCGCGTCGACCAGGCTGGCCAGCCCGTCGGCCGGGTTCGCGGCGACCTGGGCCAGCAGTTCGGCGTCCTGCCCGGTGGTGGTGGGCGCGCCGATCGCCCGCCAGACCCCGTCGACGCGTACGCCCGGGATCGCGGCCAGGCCGGCCAGTAACCGTTCCACCCGGGCGGCGCCTGGCCAGACCACGGTGAAGTCGTCGACCGCCCGCCCGCCGAGCCGTTCCAGGACGACCACCTGGACGATGTCCGCGCCCGACACCCCGAGGGTGCGGGCCACCTGGCCGAGCGTGCCCGGCCGGTCCGGCAGGGTTACCCGAACGCGCAGCAACATCTGAACCCTCCGCTCGGCGGGCCGGCACAATGCCAGCAGGCTGACCCAGAGCCTGGCAGTTGACCATTTCGTCCCTGTTGCTGCGGCATGTCCCCCGAGCAAAACCTGACCTTGACAACCCGTCGGGGCTGCCATCAACTGTCCGGATGACCGATCCGGTTGCCCGTTCCCCCGCCGGTCTGGACCTCGACCGTCTCGGCGCGTACCTCGCGACGCATCGACCGGAGCCGACCGGGGCGCCGCTGCGCGCCGACCTGATCGCCGGTGGGCGGCCGCGAGTTCCGGCTGATCTCTGCGCTGGCCGCCACCGACGTGCCGGTCCCCCGCGCCCCTGCTGCTCTGCGCCGACCTGGAGGTGCTCGGCACGCCGTTCTATCTGATGGAGCGCGTTCCCGGCGACGTGTACCGGAGTCGCGAACAGACCGACCGGCTCGGCACCGGGCAGCGGCAGTGCCTGGACATGGCGATCCAGACGTACGGCGCAGCCGGCGTCAGCCAGGACACCCCACCCCGCCCACCGGGCGGTCGCCTCCAGACCCTGCTCCGCCCGGAACCTACTCGCCCCCGGCCCGCCTCGCGTCCGCCGGAGGTACCCACCGCCGCCCGAACCTGTATCCGAGCCGGCCGCCACCCGCCCCGCTCCTGCGGACACCACGACGAACCAGTACTGCCACCCAGCGCCTTTCGAGCTGAGAGCGAGGACGGATAGCCGCCAGTCGACCTGCCAGGGACCATCCGGCGGCGACCAACCAGCGGCGGCCGGCTAGCGGCGAGAGCAAAAACGGTTCAGCTCGACAGTGCCCCAGCGGGAGACACCCGCGTCGCTGGCAAATGCTCCTGACCTCGCTCTGGTCTGTCTCGACGCCTTCCAAAGGCGGTCGGCAGTCGAAGACGATGAGAGTGCCAGCGGGCAGCGGGAGTGGCCGGGCCGGGCTCCCGGCTCCATGTGGCTGGTGGCGGCAGCGCCCGGAGGGCCGGGGGTCAGGCGGTGGCGCGCTCGACGAGTTGGGTGTCCAGGACGATGTGCGGATCGGGGATCTCGTCGCCACGGATGCGGGCCACCAGCAGGCGGGCCATCTGCCGGCCCATCTCGTCGACCGGCTGGAACACCGAGGTGAGCGGCGGGTTGGCCTGCCGGGCGATGGGCGCGTCGTCGAAGCCGATCACGGCCACGTCCTCCGGTACGCGGCGGCCGGTCTCGCGCAGCGTCCGCATGGCGCCGAAGGCCATCAGGTCGGCGGCGACGAAGACCGCGTCCAGGTCGGGGCAGCGGTCCAGCAGCTGCCGCATCGCGGTCGCCCCGCTCTCCTCGCTGAAGTCGCCGTACCCGATCAGGTCGGGGTTGATGCCGAAGCCGGCGGTGCGGACCGCGTCCCGGTAGCCGGAGAGACGGGCCAGGCCGGCGCCCATGTCCTGCGGGCCGGCGATGGTGGCGATGCGGCGGCGGCCCCGGGCGGCGAGGAACTCCACGGCCTGCCGTGCGCCACCGGCGTTGTCCACGTCGACGAAGGAGACGGGCTGGGCCTCGGGGTGCAGCATCCGGGCCGGACGGCCGCCCAGCACGGTGGGCAGCCCCCGCTCCTCCAGCAGGGTCGGCAGCGGGTCGGCGTCGTGCAGCGACAGCAGCAACACCCCGTCGACGTGCTGGTTGGTGAGGTGGTGCTCGACCCGTTCCCGCTCCAGCGGTGACTGGGCCATCGCCAGCCAGAGCTGCAACGGCGTCTCCAGCAGGACCGAGCTGATCCCCCGCACGATGCCGGCGAAGAACGGCTCGGCGAAGATGCGCTCACCGGACTCGCTGACCACCAGGGCCACCGAGTCGGTGCGTTGGGTCACCAGGGCCCGGGCCGCACGGTTCGGCACGTACCCCAGTTCGGCGATGGCCTGCTGCACGGCGGCGCGGGCCTCCGGACTCACCTGGGGGGAGCCGTTGACCACGCGGGAGACCGTCCCGCGCCCGACTCCGGCGCGGGCGGCGACCGCGTCGAGGGTCGGGCGCCCGAGCGACCGGGTGCGCTGCGTTGTCATCGTCTGCTCCTCCGACGTGGGCGGACCCGGCACCTGGTTCAGCGCCGGTGCCGGGCCACCCGTTACTGGCTGGCCGTCGCCCTATTGTGCGGCCAGACCGTTGCGTCGGATCACCTCCGCGTACCACCTGGCGCTGGACTTGGGGATGCGGGCCTGGCTGTCGTAGTCGACGTAGATCATCCCGAACCGCTTCGTGTAGCCCCAGGCCCACTCGAAATTATCCAACAGCGACCAGGCGAAGTATCCCCGCAGGGGCACGCCCGCGCTGATCGCCTCGTGCGAGGCGCGCAGGTGAGCGTCGAAGTACGCCAGCCGATCGGCGTCGTCGACCTGGCCGTCGACCACCGCGTCGACGAACGCCGACCCGTTCTCGGTCACGTAGAGCGGCAGGTCGGTGTACTCATCGTGCACCCGGCGCAGGGTCTCCACCAGGCCGGGAGCGTCGATCTCCCAGTTCATGTCGGTGACCGGGTAACCCCGGGTGACGAACCGGACGTTCTCGCTTCCCGGCCAGGTCGACGGGGCCCGCCAGTACTCCTCCGGGTCCTCGCCGGGCACCGGCGCGGCCACCACGTGCCGGCTGTAGTAGTTGATGCCGACCACGTCGAGCGGGCTGGAGATGACCGCCAGGTCACCGTCGTGGACGTGCCCGAAGTCGGTCACCGTCGCCAGGTCCGCGACCAGGTCCTCCGGGTACGCCCCGCGCAGGACCGGGTCCAGGAAGAAGCGGTTGGCCAGTCCGTCGATGCGCCGGGCGGCGTCCAGGTCGCCGGGGGCGTCGCTGGCCGGGGTCACCGGGTACAGGTTGACGGTCACGCCGAGCTGGGCGCTCGGGATGGCCGCGCGCAACGCCTGGACTGCGAGGCCGTGGCCGAGCATCAGGTGGTGTCCGGCGCGGACCGCGTCCGCACCGTTCTGGCGGCCGGGCGCGTGCACGCCCGAGCCGTAGCCGAGGAACGCCGAGCACCACGGCTCGTTGAGCGTCGTCCAGTACTTCACCCGGTCGCCCAACGCACCCGCCACGAGCTGCGCGTAGTCGGCGAACCGGGCGGCCGTGTCACGGGCCGGCCAGCCGCCGGCGTCCTCCAGCTCCTGGGGCAGGTCCCAGTGGTAGAGGGTGAGCCACGGCTCGATGCCGTTGGCCAGCAACTCGTCGACCAGCCGCTGGTAGAAGTCCAACCCCTCGGCGTTTGCCGGGCCTGTGCCGCCCGGCTGCACCCGCGGCCACGACACCGAGAACCGGTACGACTTCAACCCCATCTCGGCCATCAGGCGAACGTCGTCGCCGAGCCGGTGGTAGTGGTCGCAGGCGACGTCGCCGGTGTGCCCGGCGACCGTCCGGCCCTCGGTGTGGCTGAAGGTGTCCCAGATCGACGGGGTACGGCCACCCTCGCTCGCCGCGCCCTCGATCTGGTAGGCGGCGGTGGCCGCGCCCCAGAGGAAGTCGGACGGGAAGGTCAACGGCGCGCGTTCGTCGAGGACACCCACCGCGGGTGGGATGGCGGGGTTGCTCACGACTTGACAGCACCTTCCATGATGCCGCCGATGATCTGGCGGCCGAACAGGATGAAGACCAGGACCAGTGGCAGGGTGCCGACCGCCGTGGCGGCGAAGACCTGGGAGTAGTCGGTGTAGTAGGCGTACGAGAGGAAGGAGAGCGAGACCTGGAGGGTCGGGTTCTCCGGGGTGAGGATCGCGTACGGCCAGAGGAAGGAGTTCCACGTCTCCATGAAGGTCAACAGACCGAGGACGGCTGCCGCCGGACGCAACGCGGGCAGCACGATGTTCCAGTAGATCCGGAACGTGCTGGCGCCGTCGACCCGACCGGCCTCGATCAGCTCGTCGGAGATCGCCTGGCTGGCGTACTGCCGCATCATGAACACGCCGAACGCGCTGACCAGGAACGGCACGGTGACGGCGTAGAGGGTGCCGTACCAGTCCAGGGTCTGCATCATGCCCCAGAGCGGGATGAGGCCGAGCTGGGTCGGGATCATCATGGTGATGACGATCATCAGCAGCAGGATGTTGCGGCCCCGGAAGCGCAGCTTCGCGAAGGCGAAGCCGGCCAGCGAGCCGGTGAGGACCACCGACAGGGTGACCACCGAGGAGACGATGACCGAGTTCATCAGACCGGTGAGGAAGTTGGCCGCGTCGTTGTCGAGCACACGCCCGAAGTTGTCACCGAAGGCCCCGCCCGGGGTGAGCGGCGGCGGCACGTCGTTGATCGAGTCCAGGCTGCGGGTACCGATCACGATCATGTAGTAGAACGGGTAGATCGACAGCAGCGCCGCCAGGACGAGCGCGATGTAGGTCAGCGGACTGGTGCGCCACAGGCGCCGGGAAGCCGAGGTCACAGCTCTCTCCTCACTTGGCCGAACGGCGGACGAGTAGGAAGTTGAGCAGCGACATCAACGCGATGATCAGGAAGATCGCCCAGGCGACGGCGGCGCCGTAGCCAGCGGTGTTGAGGTTCTCGATGCCCTTCTCGTACATGTACATCGCCAGGGTCTGGAACTCCCGCTGGTTACCGCCGAGGATGCTGCCGTTGGCGAAGAGCAGCGGCTCGGTGAAGAGCTGCATGCCGCCGATCGTGGAGAGGATGACCACGAAGATCAGGGTGGGACGGACCATGGGCACGGTGATCTGCCAGAACTGCCGCCACGGGCCGGCGCCGTCGATCGAGGCCGCCTCGTAGAGGTCCTTCGGGATGGCCTGCATCCCGGCGAGCAGGATCAGGGTGTTGTAACCGACCCAGCGCCAGTTGACCATGGTCGCGATCGCGGTCCAGGAGCTCCACCGCTGGCCGTCCCAGTCGATGTTGTCGACGCCGACGAAGCTGAGCAGCCAGTTGATGAGGCCGAACTCCCGCTGGAACAGCATGCCGAAGACGATCGCGACGGCGGCCACCGAGACCACGTTCGGGATGAAGATCGCCAGCCGGAAGAAGGTCTTGGCGCGCAGCAGGGTGCTGTTGAGCAGGTTCGCCAGGAAGAGCGCGAGCAGCAACTGCGGGATGGTCGACAGCGCGAAGATGCCGAACGTGTTGAAGAGCGCGTTCCAGAAGTAGTCGTCCTTGACCAGCGCGACGTAGTTGTCGAGCCCGATGAACGAGTTGTCGCCGATCATGTCCCAGTCGTGCAGGGACATCCAGGCGGTACGCAGCATCGGGTACAACCCGAAGATGCCGAAGATCAGGAAGAACGGCGCGATGTAGAGGTACGGGGAGTACTTCAGATCCAGGCGGTTGAGCAGGTGCCCGCGCCGACGCGGGGGCTCGGAACCCGGTGGTGTGACGTTCGACGGGGGGGCCGTCGTGGCCGAGAGGCTCATGATTTTCCTTTCCCGGCGGGAGCCCTTCCGAGGGGGCCCACGCGCAGGGTGCAACCCAGACGGGGACCGACCGATGGCGCCCGGGGTAGTCCCCGGACGCCACCGGTGGGAAATCACTGTCAGAAGGCGCCCTGGATGGCGGCGTCCTTGACGAACTGCTCCCAGGCCTTGTCCTTGTTGGCCTGCCCGTTCTCGAACGACCGCAGGGCCGGCTCGAGCGCGTTCTCCTTGACCGCCTGGTGCTTCGGGCCGAGGTGGACCGGCTCGATCTTGGCGACGCTCTCACCGAAGATCTTGCCGGTCGGCGCGTCGCTGAAGTACTCGTTGGTGTAGCTGAGGAACGCCTCGTTCTTCAGCGCCTCCAGGTTGGTCGGCAGCGGGCCCTTGAGCTTGAAGGCCTCGACCTGGCTGGTGGCGTTGGTCAGGAACTCGGCGAGCTTCGCCGCCTCCTTCTGGTGCGCGCTCTGCTCCGGCACGGCCAGCCACGAGCCGCCCCAGTTGCCACCGCCGCCCGGCACGGCCGCCACGTCCCACTTGCCCTTGTTGGCCTCACCCGAGTTGTCCGCGACGATGCCGAGCATCCAGGACGGGCAGAAGGTCGCCGCGAAGGTGCCCTGCTTGAAGCCGCCCGACCACTCCGGCGACCAGGTCGCCGCCTTGGCGGAGATGTCCGACATCGAGGTCGCGGTGTCCCACGCGGCCTTCACCGCGGGGCTGGAGTCCGCGATGATGTTGTTCTCCTTGTCGTAGAACAGGTCGCTGCCCTGCTGGAACAGCACGCCGTTCGAGACCGCGGTGATCGAGTCGATGAACGCCTTGCCGGTCGCGTCCTTGTACTTCTTGCCAGCCGCGTGGAAGCCGTTCCAGTCCGGCCAGAGCGCCGAGACCTGGTCACGCTCGGTGGGCAGGCCGGCCGCCTGGAACAGGTCCTTGCGGTAGCAGACCGCGAGGCTGCCGACGTCGGTCGGCAGGCCGATCAGGCGCCCGTCCGGCGCCTTGCCCAGCTCCCACTTCCAGGGCAGGTACTCCTTGGAGTGGTCGTCGATCAGCGGAGCGAGGTCGACCCAGTTGCGCGGGTTGGCCTTGAACTCGTTGAGGATGCCCTCCTCCAGCGCGGTGACGTCCGCCGCGCCCCTGCCGGTGGCCAGGTACCGGACCAGCTTCGGCCGGTACTCGCCGAGCTGCGCGGTCTTCCGCAGCTCGATCTTGATGCCGCTCTGCTGCTCGTACTGCTTGACGAGCTCGTCGTAGCCCATCTCGCCGAAGGTGTCGACGACCAGCTTGGCGGGCTTGCCGCCCTCGCCCGAGTTGCTGTCGTCGTCGCTGCCGCAGGCCGCGAGACCGCCGACGGCGGTGACCGCCGCCAGGGCGGCCGCCGCCAGGCGGGTACGCCGCGTGGTGAGGCTCATCCTGACCCCTCTTTCAGTGGTGAGGCTGGTTTATGTGTGGTGGGGGTGCCGCAGCGCCATCCGGCACCGGCTTGGTCAGCCGGTGTCGGGCGCTCGGGGCGGGACTGTGATCCACGCCATCTTGGGAACGCTCCCATGAGATTGCCGGGAGGTATCCGGAGTGTCAATAGCCCGCTGGGAGCGTTCCCAGATCGTTACCGCGAAAATGTTTACCCCGCGCTCCAGTGCGGATCGCGGGGCTGCTCAGCGTAGTGGTCGAATGGACGATTCAACAGAGTCGGCGCAGCAGCGTGCGGACCCGACCGGGGTCGAACGCCTCCGGATCGAACCCGGGGCCCACCCACTCCCGCATCGACCGGTGCTCCGAATGGCCTGGATCGCTCAACGCGGCAAGCAGCAGCAGATAACCCTGCGGGCCGCCGACGTCCTCCGGCGGGCCGGCCCGTTCACCGTCCAGGCAGGTCGGGTACCGCTCGTCCGGGTCGGCGGCGACGGCGTCCTCCACCACCAGGTCGTGCTCCCACCAGTCGCCGAAGTCGTACGTGTAGTGGAACCGGCTGCCCTTGCCCACCACCGCGTCCAGCCGCACGTCCAACTCGTCGTGCACGCTCAGCTCGCAGTCGGGGTCGGGCTCGCCGTACTGCATCCCGTCGATCTCGAACGAGTGCAGGTGGCAGTCGCGCCACCCCATCGCGTGCTGGACCACCCGGTGCACCCGGTCGAGCGTGTACCCGCCGGGCACGAGGACCCGACGCCAGATCGTGGGACGCACCCCGGCCAGGGACATGCGCAGCGCGAAGATCTGACGTGGCATGCCGCGTCACCCTCCCTCGGCATAGGCTGCCGGCATGATCTGCCGAGCGTGCCGGAGGCGACGGCACGACGACTGTCCGGGCCGAAACTGGTGCGACTGCCAGCACCGTACCCCTCGACCCACCCCTCCGGTCACCGGTCCGGCCGGCGAATGACCGTCGGCCTTCCGATTCGCGCACTCTGGCCCGACCCGTCACCGGGACCGGTCGGCGACGACGCGCTCACCGCGCTCTACCGGCGTGCCGATCGACCGCACCTCCGGATGAACTTCGTGACCAGCGTCGACGGCGCGGTCAGCCTCGACGACTACTCCGCCGGGCTCTCCGGCGAACCCGACAAGCGGGTCTTCGGGCTGCTCCGGATGCTCTGCGACGCGCTGCTGGTGGCCGCCGGCACGCTACGCCACGAGGGCTACCGGGCGATCCGCCTCGACGCGCGGCGTCGCGCCTGGCGGCGGGCGCACGGGCTGGCCGAGTACCCGACCCTGGTGGTGGTCTCCGGCAGCGGCCGGCTCGACCCGGCCCAGGCCGCCTTCGCCGACGCCCCGGTACGCCCCGTGGTGCTCACCCGCTCCGACGCCTCCCCGCCGCCCGGCCTGTCCACCGTGGCCGACGTGGTGCCCTGCGGCGACGATCGGGTCGACCTCGTCGCCGGCCTCGCCGAGGTACGTCGACGCGGGCTCGCCCAGGTGCTCTGCGAGGGCGGTCCGTATCTGTTCGGCGCGCTCACCGCCGACGACCTCGTCGACGAGGTGTGCCTGTCGATCGCCCCGCTGCTCGCCGGTGCGGGCGTCGGCCGGATCACCGCCGGTGACCCGAGTCCCGCCCGCCATCTGCCGCTGCGGCACGTCCTGCACGCCGCCGACGGCACACTGCTGCTGCGCTACGCCCGAGGGTGACCCCACCGGCCCGAGTTGCCGCAATCCGCCACGTCACCGCAGCTGCGCTCACTACCGTGAACCGGGATCGGCAGATGCCGGGAGGCGGGGCGTTGACGCACGAGGTGGTCGAGCTACGGGTGCACGGGGTCTCCGGCTCCTCCGCCGAGTCGCTGCTCGACCACCCGGTGGTGATCCGCGTGGCCGGCGACGCCAACGCCGGGTTCTACCGCCCCCGCCCCGGTTTCGGGATCAGCAACCGGCCCGCAGGGATGCACGTGGAGGCGTACCGGTGGAGTGCGCTCACCGCAGGCGGCGCGGTGCGTACCCTGTCGCTGCTCTTCCTGCTGCCGTTCATGCTGGTCAACCTGGCCGTGTGGGCCCGACCGCCGACCGGCGGCAGCGGCGGTCTCATCGGCCCGGTCTGTCGACTGCTCGCCGCCACCCTGACCGCCGCGTTCGTCCTGTCGATCGTCGGCGTGACCGTGGACATCGTCGGCTGGCAGTGCACGCCCTACGAACCCTGCGTACGCAACCGCCCGTACCTGTCCTGGCTGTCCGACCTGCCGCTGGGGCCGCGTCTGGCGCTGCTCGCGCTGCTGCCGATCGGCGCGATACGGCTGCTCTGGTGGCTCGGCGAGCGGTCCGCCCGGGTGTTCGAGGCGTTCCCGGCCGCACGCGGGCAGGACCGGGGCGGCGTGGAGGACCGGATCGACAGTCCGGGTTTCTGGAACGACGCGCTCGTGGTGCAGCGCCTACGCGCCATCCACGTGGCGGTCGGGCTGGGCACCCTGGACGCCATCCTGCTCGGCGCGCAGCTCAAGATCTATCCCACTCCGGTCGCGTACGTGCTGTTCGTGGCGACCTGGTTCCTGCTCGCGGCCTGCGTGGTACTGCTCTGCGTACCCGCCCGCCGGGTCGACGACGGGCCAGGTCGGGGGGCGGTCGACGAACGGGGCATCCACCCGCTGCGGCTGGTCGTCACCGTGCTCACCGTGTCGGCGCTGGTCTACACCGCGCTGCCGCTGGAACCGCCCCCGCCCCGCGAGCAGTTGCCCGGGTACGAGGGTGCGGTGGCCGCGCTGATCGCGGTCCAGGCCGCCCTGCTGGCCGTGCTGACCGCCGCCACGCTGCACCAACGGCGACACAGCCCAGGCAACGGCTCGTCCTGGTTGGGCGGACTGGCCGCGCCGGTGTTCGCCGCGGCGGCGATCGCCGCCGCGTACGGGTTCTCCGCCGCCCTGGTCTACCGGGTCGCCGACTTCCTGGACCGGGGCGAGATCCCGAACCCGGCCCGGCCGAACGTGGCCCATGCGCCGCCGCTGGAACCGCCCGCCTCCTACCGCTGGGCCGCGCTGGCCGGGCTGGTGGCGATCGTGCTGGTCGCCGCGACGACAATGTGGCGGGTGCTGAGCAGCCGACGTCGCCGACGCCGGATGGCCGAGGAGATCGTGCGGCGGGACTTCCCCGACGTGCCGCCGGAGGCGGTTCCCCGGCGTCGGGTCGTCCGCGAGGTGGTCGCCCGGGCCGCGATCGCCGAGCAGCTCAGCCCGGCCTTCATCGTGTTCCTGGTGCTGTCCCTGCTCGGCGTGGCGGTGGTGGGGCTCGACCTGGTCGGCACCGGGCCGTCGGAGCTGAGCCAGCGGCTGATCGCCACCGGAGGCGAGGCGAGCACCAACCTGGCCATCGCCACCGACGTCGGAATGTACGTCATCGGCCTGGTCGCCCTCGGCATCCTGGTGCTCGGCCTGTTCTCCTACCGGTCCGAGGATACCCGCCGCTCCGTGGCGGTGATCTGGGACCTGGGCACGTTCTGGCCGCGTACGGTACATCCGTTCGCACCGCCCTGTTACGCCGAGCGCGCCGTGCCGGAGCTGGCCAAGCGGATCACCGCGCTGACCACCCGGGGCGACGTGGTGCTCTCCGGGCACAGTCACGGCGCCGTCCTCGCCGCCGCCACACTGCTCCAGTTGCCGGCCCCGGTGCGGCAGCGGGTGGCGTTGCTGACCCACGGCAGCCCGCTGCACCGGCTCTACGCCCGCCTCTTCCCCGCCTTCCTCGGCGATCCGACCCTGTACGAGCTGGGCGACCGGGTCGGCTGGCGGTGGGTGAACCTGTGGCGCGACACCGACCCGGTCGGCGGGCCGATCTTCTCCGCGCACCACCCGGGTGAGCGTCCACGCGTGTCGGGGCCGGCCGGCACCGTCGACCGACGGCTCCGCGATCCCTGCGCGGTCGTGGTCGACCCGGACGACACCGTCCCGCCGCCGATCGACCAGCACTGGCCGTACCACACCGACCGGGGATACGAGGCGGCCGTGCACGAGCTGGCCGGGCGGCTCGACCCGAGCGGGTACCCGCCGCAGCGGCACCGGTAGGCGCCCCGGTCACGGGCACGCACGGTCACGGCCCGTCGCGGTACGCGACCGGCGGGTGGCCGGGGCGTGGTCTCCGCCGCGTCGCGTGGCGGCCTGTCGTACTCCTCCGGCAGGATGCAGGGCGTGTGTGCCGACCGCGACGACCAGCCGACCGGAGCTGCCTGATGACTGACCAGGGGATCCACAGTCCGGGCGAGATCGACGGCCCGGGCGAGGGGGTCGGCCGGGTGCTCGGCACCGCCGACGCCACACCGCTGCAGTTCTGGACGGCGGTCTCCCCCGGCAGTTACCTCCAGCTCGACGACGTGGTGGTCACCCGGCGGGAGCTGCCGGACCGCGAGCCGGTGACCATTGCCGGGGTGGTCACCCAGGTCCGCGCGCGGCACGAGGGCGCGCAGTTCGACTCCGACGTGTTCGCGATCGCCGACGGCACGCTGCCGGCGCAGGTGCAGGAGGCCGCCGAGATCACCACCACCCGGGTGGATCCGGAGTTCTACGTGCCGCCGCACCCGGGCGCGGTGGTGCACCGGGCCGAGGGCGACGCCCGCGCCCGGGCGCTGCACTTCGACCGGATGGAACGACGTGTCCCGATGGGCACCGGGCGGGACGGGGTGCCGGTCTACCTCAACGCCGACTTCCTCGACGGCACGCGCGGCGCGCACGTGTCGATCTCCGGCATCTCCGGGGTCGCCACCAAGACCAGCTTCGCCACCTTCCTGCTCTACTCGGTGTTCCGCTCCGGCCAGCTCGGCGGGGACGCGGTCAACGCCAAGGCGCTGATCTTCAACGTCAAGGGGGAGGACCTGCTCTTCCTCGACCACCCGAACGCCCGGCTGGACGACGCCACCCGGGCCGCGTACGCCCGGCTCGGCCTGGTCGCCGACGCCTTCCCGGACGTGCGGGTGTACGCCCCGCCGAGGGTCGGCGACTCCTCCGGCACACCCGACGTGCACAACCGACTGACCGGGGTGGACAGCTTCTACTGGACGCTGACCGAGTTCTGCGAGAAGCGCCTGCTGCCGTACGTCTTCGCCGACGCCGACGACGAGCGGCAGCAGTACACGATGGTGGTCCACTCGGTCGCCGCCCACCTGGCCCGCTACGCCCAGCCCGCCGACGGCGGGGTCAGCGTCGACGGGGTGCGGCTGGGCACCTACGCCGACCTCGTCGACCACATCGTCGAGCAGCTCAGCGACGACGAGACGCGCAGCGACTGGGCGGGCAGCGCGGTCGGCCTGGGCACGGTGAACGCCTTCGCCCGCCGACTGATCGGCAGCAAGAAGGATCTGTCCCGGCTGATCCGGGGCGACCTGGCGACCCGCCGCCCGCACTCGATCAACACCGCCGAGTCGGCCCAGGTCACAGTCGTCGACCTGCACAACCTGCCGGATCGCGCGCAGCGCTTCGTGGTCGGCGTGACCCTCAAGACCGAGTTCGACAACAAGGAGAAACAAGGCGCCAAGCCGCTGCTGTTCGTGGTGCTCGACGAGCTGAACAAGTACGCCCCCCGCGAGGGCGCCTCCCCCATCAAGGAGGTGCTGCTCGACATCGCCGAGCGGGGCCGCTCGCTCGGGGTGGTCCTGATCGGCGCGCAGCAGACCGCCAGCGAGGTGGAGCGACGCATCGTCACCAACTCGGCGATCCGGGTGGTCGGCCGGCTCGACCCGGCCGAGGCGTCCCGCCCCGAGTACGGTTTCCTGCCCCCGGCGCAACGGCAGCGGGCGTTGCTGGCCAAGCCGGGCACGATGTTCGTCAACCAGCCCGACATCCCGGTGCCGCTCTGCCTGGAGTTCCCGTTCCCGGCGTGGGCCACCCGGGTCTCCGAGGCCGGTGCCGCCCCGTCGCAGACGCTGCGCTCGATCACCCAGTCCGCCGACCCGTTCGCCGTGGTGGGCACCGGCGGCGGCGCCGACGACGACATCCCCTTTTAGAGAAAGGGCGAGTCCGGTGAGCGCGAGGAGTGCAGCGAAGCGGAGCCCCGCAGTCGCGAACGAAAGGCCAGTTCAGTGAAGATCCTGCACACCTCGGACTGGCACGTGGGCAAGGTCCTCAAGGGGCAGTCCCGGGCCGAGGAACACAAACAGGTGCTGGCCGGTGTCATCGACATCGCCCGCCAGGAGCGGCCCGACCTGGTCGTCATCGCGGGCGACCTCTACGACACCGCCGCACCGACGGCGGAGGCGACCCGCCTGGTCACCCGGGCGCTGACCGCGCTGCGTCGCATCGGCGCGGACGTGGTGGCGATCGGCGGCAACCACGACAACGGGCCGGCGCTGGACGCGCTTCGGCCGTGGGCCGAGGCCGCCGGCATCACGCTGCGCGGCGCGGTCCGTGAGGATCCGGCCGAGCACGTCGTGGACGGCACCACCGCCGACGGGGAACGCTGGCGGTTGGCCGCGTTGCCGTTCCTGTCCCAGCGGTACGCGATCCGCGCGGTGGAGATGTACGAGCTGACCGCCGCCGAGACCAACCAGACGTACGCCGACCACCTGGGGCGCATCCTCACCCGGCTCACCGAGGGCTTCGACGAGCCCGACCGGGTGCACCTGGTCACCGCTCACCTGACCGTGGTGGGCGCGACCACCGGTGGCGGCGAGCGGGACGCGCACACCGTGCTGGGTTACGCGGTACCCGCCACGGTCTTCCCCGGCACCGCGCACTACGTCGCGCTGGGGCACCTGCACCGTGCGCAGCGGGTGCAGGGGCCGTGCCCGATCCGCTACAGCGGCGCGCCGCTCGCGGTGGACTTCGGCGAGCAGGAGAACGTCCCGTCGGTGACCCTGGTCGAGGTGAGCGCGACGACGGCGGCGCGGGTCCGGGAGGTGCCGGTGGCCGAGGCGACGGCGCTGCGCACGGTACGCGGCACGCTGGCCCAGCTCGCCGAGATCACCCCGCCGGAGGGCTGGCTGCGGGTGTACGTCCGCGAGCAGCCCCGGGCCGGGCTGCGGGAGGAGGTGCAGGAGTTGCTCCCCCGCGCGTTGGAGATCCGCATCGACCCGGAGCTGGTGCCCGCGCCGGGCAGTGGCACCCGGGTCGCCCAGCGGGCCGGGCGGTCACCCCGCCAGCTCTTCGCCGACTACCTGGACAGCCGGGGTCACGCCGACGACGGGGTCCGGGAACTCTTCGACGAGCTGATCGAGGAGGTCGATCACTGATGCGGCCGATGCGGCTGGACATGGCGGGCTTCACCGTCTTCCGCGAGGAGACCACCGTCGACTTCACCGACGCCGACTTCTTCGCCCTGGTCGGGCCGACCGGCTCGGGCAAGTCGACGGTGCTCGACGCGATCTGTTTCGCGCTCTATGGCACGGTGCCGCGCTGGGGTGGCGCGCGGGGGCTCGGCAACGCGCTGGCCCCGTCGTCGACCGAGGCGCGGGTCCGGCTGGTCTTCGAGTCCGGCGGGGCCCGCTACGTGGCCACCCGGGTGGTGCGCCGGGACAGCCGGGGCAACGCGAAGACCGCGAACGCCGGTCTGCAACTGATGCCCGACGGCTTCGACGTCACCAAGCTGGACACCGGGCTCAGCCCGGAGGACCTGGGCGAGGTGGTCGCCGGTACGCCGGCCGACATGGAGGCCGCCGTGCTGGAGGCGGTGGGCCTGCCGTACGAGCAGTTCACCAGTTGCGTGGTGTTGCCGCAGGGACAGTTCGCCGACTTCCTGCACGCCCGCCCGGCGACCCGGCAGCAGATCCTGGTCAACCTGCTCGGTCTCGGCGTCTACGAGCAGGTGCAGCAGCGGGCCACCACCCGCGCCGGACAGGCCGAGGCCAAGCTGGAGGCGGTCGACCAACTGCTGGCCGGGCTCGCCGACACCGACGACGCCACACTGGCGCAGGTCACCGACCAGGTCGACCGGATGCGGGACCTGGCGGAGGCGGTGGAGCGGTGCGTACCGGAGCTGGACGCGGCGCGGGCGACGGTGCGCGAGGCCGGTGCGGCGCTGGCCGCGCTGGACGCCGAGTTGACCGTGCTGGGCGACGTCCGGGCGCCGGACGGGGTGGCCGAGGTGGCCCGGGCGGTGGACGCCGCGCGGGCCGAGGCCGACGCGGCGGCGGGCGCGGTGTCGCTGGCCGAGGAGCGCGAGGAGAAGCTGCGCGGGGAGTTGGCCGCCGCCGGTGACGAGAGCGCGCTGCGGATGCTGCTGCGGGCGTACGCCGACCGGGAGCGGCTCGCCGCCGAGGCGGAGCAGGTACGCGCCGTGGTGGAGACCGCCGGCGCCGAGCACGAGGCGGCGGTCGAGGCGCTGACCGAGGCGCGGACGGCGGCCGAGGGCGCCGAGGCGGACCTGGCGGCGGCGTTCCAGGCCCACGAGGAGGCAAAGGCGGCCGATCAGGCGGTGGCGCTGCGGGCGCACCTGACCGACGGGCAGTCCTGCCCGGTCTGCGAACAGACCGTCGCCCGGGTGCCGGCGATGCCCGCCGGTTCGGCGGTGGCGCAGGCGGTGGCGGCCGGCAAGGCGGCGCGGACGGCCAGCGAGGCGGCCAAGCGGCTGCTGGCCGACCGCGACTCGGCCGCCCGCGACCTGGAGCGGGTGCTGCTGCGGGCCCGCGCCGAGCAGGACGGGCTGCGGGCCCGCCAGACCGAGTTGGACGAACGGCTGGCCGGTGCGGCCACCGCCGAGGCGCTGCGGGCGACGCTTGCCGAGCTCGCGCGGCTGCGGCAGGGGCTCGACGAGGCGGCAGCGGCGGTCCGCGCCGGTCGGGACACCGCTCGGCGGGCGCGGGGGGCGTTTGACGCGGCGCAGGAGCGACTGCGGTCGGCGTGGCGGCGTTTCGACGGCGTCCGGGACGGCGTGGCCCGGTTCGGGCCGCCGGCGGCCGACCGGGACGACGTCGCCGCCGCGTGGACCGCACTGTCGGAGTGGGCCCGGGAGCAGGCGCGGCAACGCCAGACGCTGCGGGCCGGGTCGGCGGCGTCGGTCGCCGCTGCCGAGACGGTGGCCACCGAGGTCGCGGCCCGGATCGCGGGCATCTTCACCGCCGCCGACCTGCCCGCTCCCGACGATCCGGTACGCGCCGCCACGGTCGCCGTGGAGCGCGCCGAGGCCGACCTGCGCCGGTTGACCGAACGCCGGGCCCAGGCCGAGGAGCTGCGCGCCCAGCGGGCCGGGCACGAACGGCAGGCCCGGGTGGCCCGGGCGCTGGCTGGGCACCTGCGGGCCAACAACTTCGAGCGGTGGCTGCTGGCCGAAGCGCTGGACCTGCTGGTCGACGGCGCCTCGGGGATCCTGCGGGAACTCTCCGGCGGGCAGTACGACCTGGTCCACGACAAGGGCGAGTTCTTCGTCGTCGACCACTACGACGCCGGGCTGCGTCGCGGGGTGCGCACCCTCTCCGGCGGTGAGACGTTCCAGGCGTCCCTGTCGTTGGCGCTGGCGCTCTCCGAGCAGTTGGCCGGGATGTCCACCACGGCGGCCAGCCTGGAGTCGATCGTGCTGGACGAGGGCTTCGGCACCCTCGACGCGGCCACTCTCGACACGGTCGCCGCCACACTGGAGAACCTGGCCGCCCGGGGCGACCGGATGGTCGGCGTGGTCACCCACGTACCGGCCCTGGCCGAACGCATCCCGGTCCGCTTCGAGGTCCGCAAGGACGCCCGCTCGGCCCGCATCGAACGGACCGGCCGGTGAGCGCGAGGAGTGCAGCGCAGCGGAGCCCCGCAGTCGCGAACGAAGGGCAAGTCCCGTGAGCGCGGGGCGGTTCTTCGTCGACGCGTGGGATCCCGCCTACGGGGCGTCGTTCGAGGCGTCCACGGCGGGTCCGGCCGCGCCGAGCAGCGCCCAGGTCGAGGCGGATCACGAACTGCCCGTGGTGGACTGGCGGGCGATCGGCCCTCGTCCCGGTGTCCGCGCCCCGGACGTGGTGTTGCTGGTCGACGGGGTACGCCGGATCGACGCCAGCGTCTGGACGGCGGAGGAGGACGGTACGTCGTTCCCCGGCCTGGCCGCCTCGTACGCCGCCGGGGTGGTCCGGTGCGACCTGCAGCAGGGCGCGGCCCGGTTGGCCGGCGCCCAGGTGGGCCGGGGCCTGTTCACGGCCAGCCCGTCGGCCACCGACGTGGTCGCCGGCACCGTCCGCTATCCGGTGCACCGGGTCAGCGGCAGCGGGGAGTTGGCCAAGCTGCCGGCCGCCGTGCAGGGGCCGCTGACCGCGCTGGAGGTGGAGGTCTCGGCCGCCGCGCGTACCGATGACGACCTGCTGGTGGTGGACGGTCCGTTACGCAACCGGCGGCAGTTGCCGCGCACCCTCGGCTACATCAAGACCCAGCACAGCCAGTACCTCGACGCCCGGCTCACCGCGGTGGTCACCGGGCTCGCCGCCGGCCATCGCTCGCCGGTGTTCCGTCTGGGCACGGCGTGGGGCGGATGGTCGTGGTATCTGCGGCTGCCGGTGGCCGCCGGTGCGCCCTGGGCCGGGATCGTCCGGTTGGAATGCTCGGCGGACCTGGAGATCGCCGAGGCGGTGCGGCTGGCCGACCTGTCGCTGGTCACCCTGCCCCGCTTCGCCTCCACGCCCTACAAGGACCCCCGGGCCCCGCAGAACCTAATTCCGATCGCCGGGCTGGAACGGCTGCTGCGGTCCCGGTTGGGCGACTCCCGGCTGCTGCACCGCGCGCTGACCGCCGCCGCGCGGACGGGCCGCTGATGGGGCGGAGACGCGACGCCGACCGGATCAGCGTGCGGGTCGACACCGGGCAGGCCGAGCTGGCGCCCGACCCGGACCGGCCCGGAGGGTGGACGTTGCTGCTGGACGGCGCCCCGCAGTCGCATGTGGACCTGAGCGACCCGACCCACCTGGAGTTCGAGTACGTGCGCCGGCTGGCCGCCGCGACCGACCTGGTCGCGCCCGCCGGGACACCGTTGCGGGTGCTGCACCTGGGCGGCGGTGCGCTCACCCTGCCCCGGTACGTCGCCGCCACCCGGCCCGGTTCGGTGCAGCGGGTGGTCGAGGTGGACGGTGCGCTGGTCGACCTGGTCCGGCGGGAGCTGCCCTGGCGGCCCGATCCGCGACTCAAGGTCCGGGTGGGCGACGCGCGGGCGGTGCTGGCCGCCGGCCGGGACGCCGGCTACGACGTGATCGTCGCGGACGTCTTCGCCGGCTCCCGGACGCCGGCCCGGCTGACGTCGGTCGAGTTCGCCACCGAGGTGGCCCGGGTGCTGCGACCGGACGGCTGGTATCTGGCCAATGTGGCCGACGGGCCGCCGCTACGGTACGCCCGTGGGCAGGTCGCGACCGTCCGCGAGCTGCTGCCCCGGGCCTGCCTGGTGGCCGACGCCGCGGTGCTGCGCGGGCGGCGCTACGGCAACCTGGTGCTGGTGGCCGGCCGTCAGGAGCCGCCGGTGGCGGCGTTGACCCGGCGGGCCGCCGGTGACTGGTTCCCCGGTCGGGTGCTGGCCGGCGCGGACCTCGACCGGTTCTCCGCCGGGGCCCCGGTGGTACGCGACAGCGACGCCAGCGACTCCACACCGCCTCCGCCGGGGATTTTTTCCGTCCGCCGTTGATCCGTTCGGCGAGGCCCTCCGTACTACCCGGCAGCCATGCCCGTGGGGGGACGGCTTCTGTCCAGGGACATCCGGAGGTCTGCATGCATGCACTGGCGGTCGGTTGGCAAGGCGACCGGGTGCGGGCGGACTGGATGTCCGCGCGATCCCAGTCGCGGCCGACCACGTCCGATCGTGGGGTCGACTCCCGCGCGACGCCTCGCCAGAATAGCCCGGTGACGCCGCGACCCGCCCCTGGCCGGCACCAGGCCACGACGACTGAAGCCGCCCACTCCGACCAGTTGATCCGCACGCTGTACGCCGAGCACGCCGGCCCGCTGCTGATGTTCGTGATGCGGCTGACCGGTGGGGACCGGCAGCGGGCGGAGGACATCGTCCAGGAGACGCTGCTGCGGGCCTGGCGCAACGCGCACCGGCTGGGTACGCAGGGACAGGGATCGCTTCGGCCGTGGCTGGTGACGGTGGCCCGCCGGATCGCCATCGACGAGCACCGCAGCGAGCAGGCCCGCCCGGCCGAGACGTACGACCGGGATCTGACCGCCTTCGCCGAGTCGGACAGCACCGATCGGGTGCTGCGCTCGATGACGGTGGCGGACGCGTTGCGTACCTTGAGTCAATCGCACCGGGAGATCCTGGTGGCGACGTACTTCCGGGGCCGGACGGTCCCGGAGGCGGCCGAGGAGCTCGGGCTGCCGTTGGGCACCGCGAAGTCGCGGGTCTACTACGCGCTGCGCGCGCTGCGCACAGCTCTGCAGGAACGGGGGGTGACGGAATGAGCCGGGTTGACCACATGGACGTCGCCGCGTACGCGCTCGGCGTACTGGACGAACAGGACATGGAGCGGTTCGAGGAACACCTCGCGACCTGCTGGGCCTGCGCCGCCGAACTGGAGTCGATGGTGCCCGTGGTCGGGCTGCTCTCCGACATCGACGAGGAGTCGGTGACGGTGCTGGAGCAGACCCACTCCGATCCGGTCCTGTTGGACCGGACGCTCGTGGCGTTGCGGACCCACCGGCGCAAGGCCCGGTTCCGGCAGATCCTGGCGACCGCGGCGGCCGTGGTGGTCTTCGGCGGGCTGACCGGTGTGGTGTTCAGCAACCTGGCCGGCGAGAGCAGCGCGCCGCCGATCGCCGGGGGCCCGAGCAGTGTCCCGTTCGATCCGTCGGGCGGCGGCCCCGGTAACCCGGGCCCCGGCGTCGGTGGCAACGAGCAGGAGGGCGAGCAGGTCGACGTCACCGACCCGAGCACCGGTGTCGAGGGCACGTTCTGGCTCATCGGCAAGGACTTCGGCACCAAGATGGACTTCAGCCTGGGCCGGCTGCCCGGGCCGCGCACCTGCCGCCTGGTCGTGGTCAAGAAGGACAACAGCACCGAGGTCGTCTCCACCTGGACGGTGCCGACGTCCGGGTACGGCACCAACAGCAACCCGACCAGGGCCGCGCTCTCCGCGACCACGTCGGTGCAGATGGAGGACATCAAGCACGTCGAGGTGCAGGAGGTGAACGGCAGGGGCACCGCCCGGCCGCTGCTGACCGTGCCCGCCCCCTGATCCGTACCGCCCGAACGAAGGCCCGTCTCCGGCTCGGAGGCGGGCCTTCGCGGCGCTGGTCAGCGGATACGGACTCCTACGCAGGTTCGGGCCTTCCGGTTCAACGGCTCGCTGTGAAATGAGCCACCGTTCTGCATTCAACCTTGACACTGCCACCCCCGTATATCCCGGTGACTGTCAAGCATGAGGAGGGCACGTGGCACAGATCAAGCGGACCGTCATCGCCGTGAGCGCCGTGGGCGCCATGGTCGCACTTACGGCCTGCGCTCCCGCGGGCTACGACGGGACGAACGCCGGTGCGGCCGAGCCGGTCGCCGTTGCCGCGGCCGAGCCCACCGTGACCGTCGACCCCGAGTCCAGCGCGAACCCCGAGGCGAGCGCCACGCCGGGCGCCTCGGCATCACCGGGCGCGGAGAGCGAGAACGACGTTCCCCTGCCCGACGGCCTCGAACTGACCGAGAGTCTCACCGGCAAGAAGTTCCCCCGGATGGGCAGCGCGGTGGTCAACCAGGACGGCTTCCTCCTGTACCGCTTCGACAACGACACCAACGACCCGCCGGCCAGCAACTGCGAGGGCCAGTGCATCGAGGTGTGGCCGGCCGCGCTGACCGACGGCAACCCGACGCTCAAGGGCGTCTCGGACGACGCGGTGGGCACCATCACCCGCCCCGACGGCACCCGCCAGATCACCCTCGACGGCTGGCCGCTCTACACCTACATCGGCGACAAGAAGCCCGGCCAGTGGAAGGGTCAGGGCGTCGGCGGGACCTGGTTCGTGGTCAACCCGGACGGCAGCAAGAACCTGGAGTGCCTGCCCAAGGGCACCCCGAAGGCGGTCTCCCCGCCGTCGAAGACCAAGTCGGACAGCGACTCGGACTACTGATCCGACGCCCACCGGTGGCCGGTCGCAGCCCGTACGGGCGCGGCCGGCCACGGTCGTTCTGTCGGCGCAACGGGACGCGGCCATTCCAGCGGTCGACCGAAGTGGCACAGTAACCCCATGACCGGGACCGCGCCGACCGCGAGCCGGACGCTGTGCCCGCCGCCCGGCTACCGGCTGGCCGCCACGATCCGGCCGCTCACCTTCAGCCCGTACGACCCCTGCGCGCGGATCGTCGCCGGCTGGAACGCTGCGCGGACGCCGCCGAGGCCACCCGCCGGTTGACCGCCGTCGCCGGCATCGGCGCCTGGACCGCCGCCGAGGTGGTTCGCGTGGCGTACGGCGACGCGGACGCGGTCAGCGTCGGCGACTTCCACGTGAACACGGTGGCCTGGGCGCTGGCCGGTGAGCCGCGCGGGGACGACGCCCGGCTGCTGGAGCTGCTCGAACCGTTCCGGGGACACCGGGGTCGGGTCTGCCGGCTGCTGGAGGTCGCCGGCGTCCAGGCGCCGAAGTTCGGCCCCCGCGCGCCGATCCGCTCCTTCGCCCGCTTCTGAGCGGATCAGGCGGCTTCGCGCAGGTCGGCCAGGCTCACCGGGGTACGTACCGGCGGACACCGCACCCACGGCGCGACCGTGATCTGCCTCACCGCTGTCGCTGCCGTCTGGTTGACTGGCGCCGTGGACCTGCCGATCAACCCGCCGGTGGAGCCGATGCTGGCGCGCAGCGTCGCGTCGATCCCGACCGCGCGGGGAATGACCTACGAGCCCAAGTGGGACGGCTTCCGCTGCATCGTCTTCCGGGACGGCGACGAGGTGGAGCTGGCCAGCCGGGGCGGCAAGACGATGACCCGCTACTTCCCCGAGGTGGTGGAGCAGGCCCGTCGGCAGCTGCCGGAGCGCTGCGCGGTCGACGGCGAGCTGATCGTGATCCGCCGGGACGGGCCGGGCGGGCAGCCCCGGCTGGACTTCGAGCCGCTGGCCCAGCGCATCCACCCGGCGGCGTCCCGGGTGAAACTGCTGGCCGAGACGACCCCGGCCGACTTCGTCGCCTTCGACCTGCTGGCGCTGGACGGCGAGAGCCTGCTCGACGCGCCCTACCCGACCCGCCGCGCCCGGCTGGAGCAGGCGTTGGCCGGGGTACGACCACCGGTGCACGTCACCCAGGTCACCACCGACGCGGACACCGCCCGCCGCTGGTTCGACGTGTTCGAGGGCGCCGGGCTGGACGGGCTGATCGCCAAGCCGGCCGACCTGCCGTACGAGCCGGGCAAGCGGCTGATGTACAAGGTCAAGCACGCGCGTACCGCCGACGCGGTGGTGGCCGGGTTCCGGTGGCACAAGTCCGGCCCGGTGGTGGGTTCGCTACTGCTCGGGCTCTACGACGACGCCGGGGTGCTGCACCACGTCGGGGTGAGCGCCTCGTTCACCATGGCCCGCCGGGCCGAGCTGCTGGAGGAGCTGGCGCCCTATCGCGACGTCGGCGCCGAGCACCCGTGGGTGCACGGCGACCACGAGCGGGGCCAGCGCATCCCGGGCGGGGTCAGCCGGTGGACCGGCACCAAGAACCTGGAATGGGAGCCGGTCCGTCCGGAGCTGGTGGTCGAGGTGGCGTACGACGCGATGGAGGGCGACCGGTTCCGGCACACCGCGCGGTTCGTCCGCTGGCGGCCCGACCGCGACCCGCGCTCCTGCCGATACGATCAACTCGACCGGCCGGTGCGGTTCGACGTGGACCAGGTCCTGCGGGGCGACCCGGCGGTGCCGGTGGGATCCGCGCCCGACTGACCCGCGGCCGTCGACCCCGATCACGGAGGCCCAGCTCGTGACCCGTACTTCCGACCGGATCCGCCGCCTGCGGCTCACCCTGGCCGGCCTGACCGCTGCCATGGTCGTCACCGCCGGCTGCACGCTGCCGGCCTTCGCGCCGCGCGCCGACGTCGACGCGCAAGGGTCGGCCGCCCCGCCCGGCACGGCACCCGACTGGCGGGCCTGCCCCGAGGTCCCCGACGACCTGGTCGGACGCAGCGCCCCGGGCGTCCGGTACGAATGCGCCCGTATCCAGGTGCCGCGCGACTGGGCCGGCGGCACCGGCGCCACCACGGGTCCCGGCGCCGACGAGACCTTCGAGATCGCCCTGCTGCGGGTCCGCTCCGACAACCAGCGCAACCGCATCGGCTCGCTGCTGATCAACCCGGGCGGCCCGGGTGGCTCGGGCGTGGACACCGCCGTCTACCTGTCGTTCGGCGAGCAGTTCGGCGGCCTGCCCGACAGCATCATGGAACGATTCGACATCATCGGCTTCGACCCGCGCGGCGTGGCCCGGTCCAGCCCGGTCGAGTGCATCTCCGACGCCGACCTGGACGGCGTCTTCGGCTACGACCCCGACCCGGAGAGCCAGGAGAAGTTCGACGTCCTCGTCATGATGGCCAAGCGCATCGGCCAGGGCTGCGGTGACAAGTACGGCGACCAGCTCAAGCTCTACTCCACCGAGCAGACCGCCCGGGACATGGACGCGATCCGCGCGGCGGTCGGCGACGACAAGATGACCTACCTCGGGTACTCCTACGGCACGCTGCTCGGTGCCACGTACGCCCAACTCTTCCCGCAGCGGGTGCGGGCGCTGGTGCTCGACGGCGCGGTCGACCCCCGACAGAATCTGATCGCCGGCTCGGAGAGCCAGGCCAGGGGCTTCGAGCGCGCCTTCGACAACTTCGGCCGGTGGTGCGCGGCCAACGCCGCAAACTGCCCGATCGCCCCCGACGCCCGGGCCGCGGTCGTCTCCGCCATCGACAAGGCCAGGTCCTCCCCGATCCGCTCCGCCGACGGCCGCGAGGCCACCGCCGGCTGGGTCTTCTACGCGGTCATCTCGTCGCTCTACAACGAGACCGGCTGGCGGCAGCTCGCCCGCGCCATCGACCAGTTGGACAAGGGCAACCCCGAGGCGGTGTTCCAGCTCGCCGACAACTACGCCGACCGCGACCAGAACGGCCGCTACACCAACCTGTTCGACGCCAACACCGCGATCAACTGCGCCGACGACGAGGAACGACCCAGCCTGGAACGGATCCGCCAGTTGCAATCCCAGTGGCGGACGCAGTACCCCCTCTTCGGACCAGCGCTGGCCACCGGCCTGGTCTCCTGCACCGAATGGCCCGGCGGCACCGACCCCTACCCCACCGGCCGCGCCACCGGCGCCCCGCCGATCCTGGTCATCGGCACCACCGGCGACCCCGCCACCCCCTACGAGCAGACCCCGGCCCTGGCCGAGATGCTCGGCGTCGGACGCGTGCTGACCTGGGATGGCGAGGGGCACACGGCTTACCCGCAGACCCCCTGCATCACCGAGGCCGTCGACGCGTACCTGATCGACCTGACGCTGCCCGCCGAAGGCCTGCGCTGCCCGGCCCGTTAGCAGTGGCGGTGATCGAGGCGGTGCGGATCCGCTCGGACCAGCGCGGGCGGGGCGTGGGCCGCCTGATGCTGGCGTGGGCGATCGACCGGGCCCGGCAACGTGGCTGCGGGCTGGTGCAGCTCACCACCGACAAGAGCCGCCACGACGCGCACCGGTTCTATCTCGGCCTCGGCTTCGTTTCGAGCCACGAGGGCATGAAGCTCAGTCTCTGACACCCTCTGCGGATCGTTCCTCCAGAGTCAGCGAGGGCGGTCGCGGTCCTTGGAGGGTTGGACCCGCTTGGGTTCGCCGGGCATCTTCGGGTGGTCCGGCGGGTACGGCAGGTCACCCTCGCCGGCTGCGGCGTCCCGCTCGGACCACTCCAGCAGCGGGGTGATGTCCCACCCGGCGTCGTCGATGCCGGCGTGTGGGTCGCCGCGCTCGGCCAGCCGCTGCGGGACGGTACGCAGGTCGAAGTCGTCGGGGTCGACGTCGGGCAGCTCGTCCCAGGTGACCGGGGTGGAGACGGTGGCCCGGGCGTTGGCCCGCAACGAGTACGCGCAGGCGATGGTGCGGTCCCGGGCCATCTGGTTGTAGTCGACGAAGACGCGCTCGCCGCGTTCCTCCTTCCACCAGGCGGTGGTGACCAGTTCGGGGCGGCGGCGGGCCAACTCCCGGGCCAACGCGATGGTGGCCCGGCGTACCTCGACGAAGCTCCAGCGCGGCTGGATGCGCAGGTAGACGTGCACTCCCCGGCCGCCGGAGGTCTTCGGCCAGCCGGGCACCCCCAGCTCGTCGAGGATGGCGCGCAGCTCGGCGGCGGCGGTGGCCGCGTGGGCGAAGTCGGTGCCGGGCTGCGGGTCGAGGTCGACGCGCAGTTCGTCGGGGCGGTCGACGTCGGCGGCCCGGACCGGCCAGGGGTGGAACACCACGGTGCCCATCTGCGCGGCCCAGGCCACGTGGGCGAGGTCCGCCGGGCACAGCTCGGCCGCCTTGCGTCCGCTGGGGAAGCTGATCTCGGCGGTACGCACCCAGGGCGGCACGCCTCGCGTCGGCACCCGCTTCTGGAAGAACATTTCGCCCTCGATGCCGTCAGGGAAGCGTTGCAGGGTGGTCGGGCGGTCGCCCAGCGCCCGCATGATGCCGTCACCGACGCTGCGGTAGTAGTGGAAGACGTCGGCCTTGGTGAAGCCGCGCTCCGGGAAGATCACCCGATCCGGGCTGGACAGCCGGACCGTGTGCCCGGCGACCTTGATCTCCTCGGCCGCAGCCTTCGCACCTGCCATGGCGCGACCATATGCGATGGGTCCGACCTTCGACGTACGGTTGGCCGGTGAGTCTTCCCGACAGCGAGCTGCCCCGCACCGAGGATGAGTGGCGGGTCCGGCTCAGCCCCGAGGAGTTCCAGGTGCTGCGCGAGGCCGGCACCGAACGGGCGTGGACCGGAGAGTACGTCGACACCAAGACGCCGGGGAGGTACCGCTGCCGTGCCTGCGGCGCGGAGCTGTACCCGAGCG
This sequence comes from Micromonospora craniellae, assembly GCF_014764405.1. NCBI lineage: Bacteria > Bacillati > Actinomycetota > Actinomycetes > Micromonosporales > Micromonosporaceae > Micromonospora > Micromonospora craniellae. The sequence goes on from NZ_CP061725.1 coordinate 870,856, forward strand.
ACACCAAGTTCGACTCGCACTGCGGATGGCCGAGCTTCGACGACGCCATCCCGGGCGCGATCACCGAGATCGAGGACGCCAGTCACGGCATGCGGCGGACGGAGATCCGCTGTGCCCGCTGCGACAGCCACCTGGGGCACGTCTTCCGGGGCGAGGGCTTCACCCCGAAGAACACCCGGCACTGCGTCAACTCGCTCTCGATCCGCCTGGACCCCAGCACCCCCTGACCGCCGGGCACCCGTCGGCCCCCGCGCCGCGTCCCGGTCAGCCCTGAGCCCACGCCGCGTCCGGTCAGCCGTCGGCTGCCGGGCGCGCCGCCAGCATCGCCACCTGGGCGGTACGCGACTGCGCGACGCGCCGGGCGAGGTCGCGTACCCGCTCGTCGGTGCCGGCCTCGAGATGCGCCCGGGCCAGGTCGGCGGCGGCCTGTTGGTGGGCGCCGAGCACCTCGATCAGCACCGCGTCGACCTCGCCGGGTGCGGCGTGGCGGAGCCGGGCCAACTGGTCCGGGCCGGTGCCGTGCCCGGTGTGGTCGTCGGCCCGTGCACTGCGCCCGGCCTGCGCCAACCAGGCACGGGCGTCGGCCAGCTCGTCGGTCTCGGTCACCTCGATGGCGGCCACCAGGGTCCGCAGCTCACCGTCGACCAGCCGGTCCCGGACCAGGCGGACGATCTCCAGGGTCTGCTCGGTGTGCCCGGCCATCATCGACAGGAACAGCAGGTCGATGCCGGTCATCCCGGTCGCCGCGGACGGCGTTTCCGGGGCAGCGACCGCTGACGGCGTACCGGTCGGCGCGTGGTCCACAGCCGGCACGGACGGGCCGCCGCATCCGACGGCGAGCAGCACGACGAGCAGGGCGGCGAGCGCGGCACGCCAGCGACGCGACGCGACGGACCGCACGGTACACCGGTGGTGCCGCAGGCGGGACGCGGTGGGGCGTGTCGCCGGGTGGGGAGCCGGCGTGAGGTGCGGTGCGGGCCGGGCCCGACCGCACCTCGCGCTGGTCAGACCTGGGTCCACAGCGCCGCGACGTTCGGCGGCTCCCATCCGGCGATGGCGGTGTGCGCCTGCCGGCAGCGGTACGTGCGACCGCCGTAGGTGACCTGGTCGCCGACGGCGTACGCCCGGCCGGCGGTCCAGGTGCCCCCGACCGGCGGGTTGGTGGTCGGGCCGGTCGTCGGGGTAGGCGACGGTGCCGGCGGGGTGGTCGGGCTCGGGCTCGGCGTCGGGTTGCCGCTGCCGCCACCGACCTGCAGGTCGACGCAGGAGTAGAAGGCGTTGGCGGTGTCCGAGATGTTCCACACGGCCAGGAGCTTCTGTCGGCCCGAGTAGCCGGACAGGTTGACGGTGTGCGAGACCGTGGCACCCGGCTGGCGACCGCCGCCGCTGAACACCGCGACCCGGGTGTTGCCGATGAAGTACTCCCAGTCGCGGGTGGCGTGCATGGCGGTGTTGCCCCAGGTGAAGGTCGCCGTGGTGCCGACCGAGGTGGCGGGCCAACCCCGGTTGTCATCGTTGAGGGCGGCGAAGTGGGAGATGTTGGCGTGGCAGTTCCGCAGCCCCTTGGGGCCTTCCACGCTCTGCGGCTCCCAGCGGATCTGGCCGCAGTCGGGGACCCGGTTCTGGGCACAGAGCGCCTGGCGGCTCGGCGGCGACGAGACGTAGCCGTGGGCCTGGGCCGGGGTGGCGACGGCCAGGGTGGAGACCACGGCCCCGGCGGCGACGAGTGGGAGGGTGATTCTTCGACGCATGGCGGCACTCCCTTTCGGCATGTTGCCTGGTCAGGTGCCACCAACATAATTTAAACCTTGTTAACAGTAAAGACCGACATCGATAAAGCGCGCAGCTCCGCGAGCTGACGGACCAGCGGCTCGCGGGAGTCGACACGCCCAGCCGGCCGGCCGAGTCGCCGCGATTCCCGCCGAGCGGGCCCGCAGTTGGCGCAAGCTTGGACAAAGGGTTCTAACTGGAGGGGGCTACGGTGGCGATCTGCGAGGTCTGCGGTAACGACTACTGGCTGGCGTTCGAGGTGCGTACGGTCAGCGGCGACGTGCACACGTTCGACAGCTTCGAGTGCGCCAGCCACAAGCTGGCCCCGATCTGCGAGCACTGCGGCGTCAAGATTCTCGGACACGGCGTGGAGGTGTCCGGCCGCTTCTTCTGCTGCGGGCACTGTGCGCGAGCGGTGGAGAGCGAGCAGGGTGCCGAGATCCGCGACGCCGTCGGTGCCCGCCCCGCCTGACGGCTCCCCCACCGATCGCCGCTCGGGCGTTAGGAAGGGTCCCCTGCTATACACGAGGCGTTAGCAAGGGTCCCTTCCTTACCACCAGGCGCCGTGACGCCGGCCCCGAGCAACCTACCCGGGTCGACCGGGTCGACCGGATCGGCACGGCCTAACCTGGCCGGGTGTCGAGCACCGAACTGCAGGTCGCACGCTTCGCCGACCTGGACGCCCGGACCTTTCACGACCTGGTACGCCTGCGCGCCGACGTGTTCGTGGTCGAGCAGCAGTGCCCGTACCCGGAACTCGACGGGCGGGACGTCGAACCGGGCACCCGGCATCTCTGGCTGACCCACGACGACACACCCGTCGCGTACCTGCGGATCCTGGCCGACCCGGACGGCGCAGCCAGGATCGGACGAGTGGTGGTGGCCCCGGCGGCGCGCGGCGGCGGGCACGCCGGGCGGCTGATGACCGAGGCACTGGCCCGGATCGGCGACCGGCCCTGCGTGCTGGACGCCCAGTCGCACCTGGTGGCCCTCTACGCCCGGTACGGCTTCACGGTCAGCGGGCCCGAGTACGTCGAGGACGGCATCCCGCACACCCCGATGCGCCGCACCGCCTGAGCCGCGGACACCGGGCCCCCGTCAGCCCCACCGACCCCGCCACCACATTGACCAGTGGCGATGGTCTGTGCCATTCTTCGGGCGAAAGCCGGGGCAACGTGATCAGGCCGGGAGGGGCAACTCCCGAGCGATCCGGGCGATGTCGCGATCCGACGACTCCCCCTGGGGGCTCCATGTCCAAACTACTCCGAAACTCACGGGCACTCTCGCTGCTGGGTGTGACGGCCGGCGCCATGCTGCTGCTCTCCACAGCGCTGGTCGCCCCCGCGTCCGGACACGGTTCCGTGGCCAACCCCGTCTCCCGCAACTACGGCTGCTGGCAACGCTGGGGCAGCGACTTCCAGAACCCGCGGATGGCCACCGAGGACCCGATGTGCTGGCAGGCCTGGCAGGCCAACCCGAACGCCATGTGGAACTGGAACGGCCTGCTCCGCGATGGGGTGGGCGGCAACCACCAGGGCACCATCCCGGACGGCCAGCTCTGCTCGGGTGGCCGTACCGAGAGCGGGCGCTACAACGCGTTGGACGCGGTCGGCGCCTGGCGGACCACCTCCGTGGCCAACAGCTTCCGGCTCAAGTTCTACGATCAGGCCAGCCACGGCGCCGACTACATCCGGGTGTACGCGACCCGGCCGGGCTACGACGCGCTGACCAAGCCCCTGGCCTGGTCCGACCTGGAACTGGTCGGCCAGATCGGCAACACCCCGGCGTCCCGGTGGCAGCCGGAGACCGGCGGGGTGTCCACCGAGATCCCGGTGAACGCGCCGGGACGCAGCGGACGGCACGTGCTGTTCACCGTCTGGCAGGCCAGCCACACGGACCAGGCGTACTACATCTGCAGCGACGTGCAGTTCGGTGGCGGATCCAACCCGCCCCCGACCACGCCGCCGGCCTCGCCGACGCCGACCCCGACCTTCGACCCGCCGACCACGCCCCCGCCCACCACCGCACCGCCCGCCACGGGCGCCTGCTCGGCGACGTACCGGGTCACCTCGACCTGGTCCGGTGGCTTCCAGGGTGAGGTGCAGGTGACCGCGGGCAGCGCGGCCATCCGCAGCTGGCGGGTGACCTGGACGTACGCCAGCGGCCAGCAGGTCAGCCAGGCGTGGAACGCCACCGTCAGTTCCAGCGGTTCGACGGTGACCGCCCAGAACGTCAGCTACAACGGCGGGCTCGGAGCCGGGACCAGCACCACCTTCGGCTTCCTGGCCTCCGGCAGCGGGTCGAGCGCGCCGACGCTCACCTGCACGGCGACCACCTGACCCCGAGCGGGGCCGCGCCCACCTCCCTCGGGCGCGGCTCCGCCCGGCTCGTCACATCCGCCGGTGCCGGTGCCGGTGCCGGTGTTAGCAGGGGTCCCCTGCTATGCACGAGGCGTTAGCAGGGGACCCTTCCTTACGCCTCAGCCGAGCGCGGAGACGATGTCGGCGATCGGGCGGCGGCGGCCGGTGTAGAACGGCACCTCCTCGCGGACGTGCAGGCGCGCCCGCGAGCCGCGCAGGTCACGCATCAGGTCGACGATGCGGTGCAGTTCGTCGGCCTCGAAGGCCAGCATCCACTCGTAGTCGCCGAGCGCGAACGAGGCGACCGTGTTGGCGCGTACGTCCGGGTAGCCCCGGGCCATCTGGCCGTGCTCGGCGAGCAGCTCGCGCCGCTCTGCGTCGGGCAGCAGGTACCAGTCGTACGAGCGGACGAACGGGTAGACGCACAGGTAGGCGCGGGCCTCCTCGCCGGCCAGGAACGCCGGGATGTGGCTCTTGTTGAACTCGGCCGGCCGGTGCAGCGCCATCTGCGACCAGACCGGAGTCAGCGCCCGGCCCAGCGTGGTACGCCGCAGCCGCAGGTAGGCGTCCTGGAGGTCGTCGCTGGACGAGGAGTGCCACCAGATCATCAGGTCCGCGTCGGCGCGCAGGCCGGACACGTCGTACGTGCCGCGCACCACGATGTCCTTGCCGGCCAGCTCCTCGATCAGCGACTCGACCTCGCCGGTGACGCTGTCCCGCGACGACGGCAGCGGCGCGCTGGCCCGGAACACCGACCACATCGTGTAACGGATGGTGGCGTTGAGCTCCCGCAGCCGCGCCGCGTTGCTCTGCTCGGTCATCTCCCCGATCCCTCCAGTGCTGTGATGATCTCCTCGGCCGCCGTCTCGCCGGAGCGGACGCAGACCGGAATGCCGACCCCGTCGTAGCCCGCGCCGGCCAGCGCCAGCGTCGGACGTGTCGCCCGCAGCGCGGCCCGCGCGGCGGCCACCCGGTCGAGATGACCGGGGGTGTACTGCGGCAACGCGCCGCCCCACCGCTGCACGTGCCCGTCGACCGGGGCGGGCAGCGGCGTGTCGAGCACCGCCGACATTTCCCGGTGCACGGTGGCGGCGAGATCCTGGTCGGGGCGCTGGAGCTGGGCCTCGTCGCGGTACCGGCCGACCGAGGCGCGCACCAGGGCCAGCCCGTCCGACCGGCGCAGGTGCCCCCACTTGGTGGTGAAGAAGGTGGACGCCTTGATCAGCAGCCCCTCGGTGCCCGGCACCAGGAAGCCGGAGAGCGCCGGCAGCGCCGGCTCAGGCAGGGCCAGGGTGACCAGCGCGACGCTGGCGTAGTCCAGTTCGCCGATTTGCGCCGCCACCTCGGCGGCCGGTCCGGCGAGCAGCCGGGCGGCCGGGCGGGCCGGGACGGCCAGCACCACCGCGTCGACGTCGACGTGCTCCGGGTCGCGGGTGGGACCGACGGTGAGCCGCCAGCCGGGGCCGACCGGGGTCAGTTCCCGGACCGCGGCGTTGCGGCGGACGGTCGCCTCGCCGGCCGTCGCGGCGGCGTCGACCAGGGTGCCCAGTCCGCCGGCCAGGGTGCCGAAGACCGGCTCGCCGGGGGCACGCGGGGTGGCGGCCTGCGCCGCGCGTACCGCGCCGAGCAGCGTGTGCTCCACCCGGGCGGCCCGGGCCAGCGCCGGCATGGTGGTGGCCAGCGACAGGTCGTCGGCGCGGCCCGCGTACACGCCGCCGAGCATCGGGTCGACCAGCCGGTCGACCACCTCGTCGCCGAAGCGGGCGCGGACCAGCGCGCCGACCGAGACGTCCTCGCCGGGCCCGAGCAGCGGACGACCGCCGTCGTGGTCGGCCGCAGGCGTCGGCCGGGCCACCGCCGCCACCTTCGCCAGATCACCGGGTACGCCCACCAGCGTCCCGCCGGGGATCGGGCGCAGCCCGCCGTCGACGGCGAGAGCGGCCTGCCCGACGGTCGGGTGCACGATCCGGTCGGCCAGCCCGAGCCGGCGGACCAGGGTCACCGCGGCGGACTCGCCGCCGACCGGGTCACGCATCAGGAACGACTCGGCGCCGAACTCCACCGGCCCACCGGCCAGCTCGCCGGTGCGCAGCTTGCCACCGAGCGCGCCGGACTGCTCGTACACGGTGATCTCGGTGCCCTCGGGGGCCCGGTCGCGCAACCGGAGCGCGGCGGCCAGGCCGGTGATGCCGCCACCGACCACCGCCACCCGCCACCGCGTCGCCATGACGGTCAGTCCCGGTCGGCGGGCCGGGCGGAGAGTTCGTGCACCAGCGCGACCACCCGGGTCAGCACCTCCGGGTCGGTCTCCGGCAGCACGCCGTGGCCCAGGTTGAACACGTGCCCGGGAGCGGCCCGGCCCTCGTCGAGGATCCGGCGCACCTCGGCCTCGATCACCGGCCACGGGGCGAACAGCAGGCACGGGTCGAGGTTGCCCTGCACGGCCTTGTCCGGCCCGATCCGGCCGGTCGCGACGTCCAGCGGCGTACGCCAGTCCACGCCGACCACGTCGGCGCCGGCCTCGCCCATCGCGCCGAGCAGCTCGGCGGTGCCCACCCCGAAGTGGATCCGGGGCACACCAGCCTCGGCAAGCCCGCTGAGCACGGCCGTCGAGTGGGGCAGCACGAAGCGGCGGTAGTCGGCCTCGGAGAGCGCGCCGGCCCAGGAGTCGAAGAGCTGCACGGCGGAGACCCCGGCCTCGATCTGCACCCGCAGGAACGCCAACGTCACCTCGGCCAACCGGCCGGCCAGCGCGTGCCACAGCTCGGGCTCGCCGTACATCAGCGCCTTGGTCTTGGCGTGGGTCCGCGACGGGCCGCCCTCGACCAGGTAGCTGGCCAGCGTGAACGGAGCGCCGGCGAATCCGATCAGCGGGGTGTCGCCCAGCTCCTCGACCAGCATCCGGACCGCCTCGTCGACGTAGGCGACGTCGCTGCGGTCGATCAGTCGGATCCGCTCGACGTCGGCGGCGGTGCGTACCGGCTCGGCCGCCACTGGGCCGGTTCCGGGCACGATGTCCAGGTCGACCCCGGCGGCGGCGACCGGCACCACGATGTCGCTGAACAGGATCGCCGCGTCCACGTGGTGCCGGCGCACCGGCTGGAGGGTGATCTCGGTGACCAGATCGGGCCGGCGGCAGGACTCCAGCATCGCCACGTTGGCCCGGATCTCCCGGTACTCCGGCAGCGAGCGGCCGGCCTGGCGCATGAACCAGACCGGGGTGTGCGGGACGGACCGGCGGCGGCACGCCCGCACGAAGGGCGAGCCGGCCGGCCCGTCGGGGCGGGGTGCGTCGTCTCGGGCAGCGTCGCCCGTGGTGTCGGTGGCCATCGCGGCCATCGTGCCACGCGCCCGATCCCCGCTCCGCGCCCACCACCGGCTTTGTGACGTGAAAGGAAGGGCCCCCTGCTAACGCCTGCGGTAGAGCAGGGGACCCCTGCTAACACAGCAGGCGGGCGGTGGTCGTGTGGGGAGATCGTCGGCGCGCCGTCCGAGCCGGGAACCGGGCGGCGGCTTAGGCTGCGAACATGGCCGCCCCGATCGTGCTCCCGGACACCTTCGCCCGCGCGGTCACCGGACTCCGGGTGGCGGCACCCCGACCGGAGATCGAGCTGGAAGAGGTCGGCGCGCCGCAACGGCTGGCGCCGTACTCGTTCGCGCTCTCCGCGGCGGTGCTGCGGGACGGCGACGAGGTGGCCACCGCCCGGCTGATCCTGCTGCACGACCCGGCGGGGCACGAGGGGTGGCAGGGCACCCTGCGCCTGGTCACCTACGTGACCGCCGAGCTGGAGGTCGACCTGGCCGCCGACCCGCTGCTGCCCGCGGTGGCCTGGACCTGGCTCACCGACGCGCTGGAGGCGCACGACGCCGGGCACCGCGCGATCGGCGGCACGATCACCCAGACGGCGTCGACCCGGTTCGGCGACCTGGCGGGTCCCGCGGCGGCCTGCGACATCGAGATCCGCGCGTCGTGGACTCCGACCGGTGTCGAGCTCACCCCGCACCTGTACGCCTGGTGCACGCTGCTCGCCTCCACCGCGGGTCTGCCGCCGCCCGGCGTCACCGCGCTGCCCGAGCGCCGCGCCGCGGCTGCCGGTTGACGGGGCCGCCCCGGCCCGGAGTCGGCGAACCGCCGACACGCGGCAGGGCGGGTGCGCGCCGCACGATCCAGTGGCGCACTAGGGTTGCCAGGTGACCGACGAACCACCCCTGCGCCGTCGGACCGCCGCAAGCCGTACGGGAAACGACACGCACCACGAGCCGTCGGCGCGGCCGGAGCCGTCGGACGCGGGGACCGAACCCACCGGCGGCGAGTCCGTGCCGTTGACCGCACCCCGTGAGGGCACCCCCGAACCGGTGGCGACACCGGACCAGCTCGCCGAGGTGGTGGCCCGTTTCGCGGCCGGCACCGGCCCGGTGGCCCTGGATGCCGAACGTGCCTCCGGCTACCGCTACAGCCAGCGGGCGTACCTGGTGCAGTTGCGCCGCCAGGGCGCCGGCACCGTGCTGATCGACCCGCTACCGCTGCCCGACCTGAGCACCCTCGACGCCGCGATCGCCGAGTCGGAGTGGGTGCTGCACGCGGCCAACCAGGATCTGCCCTGCCTCGCCGAGTTGGGGTTGCGACCGCGCCAGCTCTTCGACACCGAGCTGGCCGCCCGGCTGGCCGGCTTCGAGCGGGTCGGCCTGGCCGCGCTCACCGAGCAGTTGCTCGGTTTCAGCCTGGAGAAGCACCACTCGGCGGCGGACTGGTCCAGTCGGCCGTTGCCGGAGTCCTGGCTCACCTACGCCGCGCTGGACGTGGAGCTGCTGACCGACCTGCGGGACGCGCTCGACGCGGAGCTGTCCCGGCAGGGCAAGTCCGCGTGGGCGGCCGAGGAGTTCGCCGCGCTGGTGAACAGCGGGGACCGTCCACCGCGGGTCCGGGCCGATCCGTGGCGGCGTACCTCCGGCATCCACCGGGTACGCGGGGCGCGGGCGCAGGCCCGGGTGCGCAGCCTCTGGTACGCCCGGGACCAGATCGCCGCCCGCCGCGACGCGGCACCGGGGCGGGTGCTGCCCGACTCGGCCATCGTGGCCGCCGCCGAGCTGGACCCGAAGGACGAGAAGACGCTGCTCACCCTGCCCGGTTTCGGCGGTCGGTCGGTACGCCGGCTGGCCCGGACCTGGCTGACGGCGCTGGACGACGCCCGGCAGTTGCCGGACGACGCGTTGCCGGTGACGCCGACGGTGGAGGGTCCGCCCCCGCCGCACCGTTGGGCGGAACGGGATCCGGCCGCCGCCGCCCGGCTCACCCGCTCCCGCGAGGTGGTGCTGCGGGTGGCCGGCGAGCACCACCTGCCGCCGGAGAACCTGATCTCCCCCGACACCATCCGCCGCGTCGCCTGGCAGCCCCCCGAGGAGATCACCGAGCACACCGTCGCCGAGGCCCTCCGCAGCCACCACGCCCGCGACTGGCAGATCACCCTCCTCCTCCCCGCCCTAGCCCAAGCCCTCACCACCCCACCCCCACCCCCACCCCCCGACTCCCCCACCCCACCCGCCTGATCCAGCGTTGATCAAGAGGTTTGCGTCGGCGACCGCACGCCTGCCTGACGCAAACCTCTTGATCAACGCGACAAGACGAGCCGTCGACGCGTGGGGTGGGTGTGGGGGTGGGTGTGGGGGTGTGGGGGTGGGTGGGGGGGTGTGGGGGTGTGGGGGTGGGTGGGGGTGTGGGGTGGGCCACAGCGGGGGCGGAGGCGCGGGTTATTACCGGCTAGTAGCATTCGGGGGAAACGCCAGTGCTGGCTAGGAGGCTCAAGTGCCCCGTGAAGTTCGGGATGTCGTCTTCGTGGACGGCGTCCGTACCCCGTTCGGCAAGGCGGGTGGGATGTACGCCAACACCCGCGCCGACGACCTGGTGATCCGATGCATCCGCGAACTGCTGCGCCGCAATCCGCAGCTACCCCCCGAACGGGTCGAGGAGGTGGCCATCGCCGCCACCACCCAGATCGGTGACCAGGGCCTGACGATCGGCCGAACCGCCGCCCTGCTGGCGGGCCTGCCCAAGACGGTTCCCGGCTTCGCGATCGACCGGATGTGTGCCGGTGCGATGACCGCGGTGACCACCGTCGCCAGCGGCATCGCCGTGGGCGCGTACGACGTCGCGATCGCCGGTGGGGTCGAGCACATGGGCCGCCACCCGATGGGCGAGGGCGTCGACCCGAACCCACGCATCGTCGCGGAGAAGCTTGTCGACCCGTCCGCGCTGGTGATGGGCTCCACGGCGGAGAACCTGCACGACCGGATCCCGCACATCACCAAGGAGCGCACCGACGCGTTCGCTCTCGCCTCGCAGCAGAAGACCGCGAAGGCGTACGCCAACGGCAAGCTCCAGGACGACCTGGTCCCGGTGGCGGTCCGCGACCCGGAGACCGGCTGGGGCCTGGCCACCGTGGACGAGGCGCCCCGGGACACCTCGCTGGAGAAGCTGGCCACGCTCAAGACCCCGTTCCGCCCGCACGGCAAGGTGACCGCAGGCAACGCGGCCGGGCTCAACGACGGCGCGACCGCCAGCCTGCTGGTCGCCGAGGACGTCGCCCGCGAGCTGGGCCTGCCGGTCGCCATGCGGCTGGTGTCGTACGGTTTCGTCGGCGTCGAGCCCGAGGTGATGGGCGTGGGCCCGATCCCGTCGACCGAGAAGGCGCTGCGCATCGCCGGTCTGACCATCGGCGACCTCGGCCTGTTCGAGTTGAACGAGGCGTTCGCCGTGCAGGTGCTCGCCTTCCTCGACCACTTCGGCATCGCCGACGACGATCCCCGGGTCAACCCGTGGGGCGGCGCGATCGCCATCGGGCACCCGCTCGCCTCCTCGGGCGTACGGCTGATGACCCAGCTAGCCCGGCACTTCGCCGAGCACCCGGAGGTCCGCTACGGCCTCACCGCGATGTGCATCGGCATCGGCATGGGCGGCACGGTCATCTGGGAGAACCCGCACTGGACCGAGTCCGGCCAGCCGGCTCAACGGGAGGGTGGAGACAAATGAGTCTCGCGGCACCGAACGAGGTGGTCACCAGGGCGCTGCTGCGTCAGGTGAACGTGCCGGGGCTGGACCGCCCGGCCACTCTGATCACCCTCGACAACGGATTCGACCACACCAAGCCGAACACCTTCGGCCCGGGCGGCCTGACCAGCCTGGACGAGGCGATCAGCGCCGCGCTGGCGGCCGACCCGGCGTTCATCGCGGTGACCGGCAAGCCGTACATCTTCTGCGTCGGCGCGGACATCACCAGCCTGCCGCTGCTGGCCGACCGGGCGCAGGCGTTGGAGATCGGCCGGCTGGGACACCGGGTCTTCGCCCGGCTCAAGGACAGCCCAATCCCCACCTTCGCCTTCGTCAACGGCGCGGCGATGGGCGGCGGCCTGGAGCTGGCCCTGCACTGCCACTACCGGACGCTGTCCGGCGGCGCGGCGGCGCTGGCGCTGCCCGAGGTGTCGCTCGGGCTGATCCCGGGTTGGGGCGGCACCCAGCTCCTACCGAACCTGATCGGCATCCCGGCGGCCACCCAGGTGATCATCCAGAACCCGCTGATGCAGAACAAGATGCTCAAGCCGAAGCAGGCCGCCGAGCTGGGCATCGCCGACGTTCTGCTGGAGCCGGCCGACTTCCTGGAGCGGTCGCTGGAGTGGGCCGCCGGGGTGGTGCGCGGCGAGGTCACCGTCACTCGGCCCGAGGTCGACAAGGACATGTGGGCGGGCGTGCTCTACTTCGCCCGGCAGACGCTGGACCAGCGGCTGCACGGCGCGGTTCCGTCCGCGTACCGGGCGCTGGACCTTCTGGAGACGGCGAAGGACGCCGACTTCGCCACCGGCACGGCCGCCGAGGACGAGGCCCTGGCCGACCTGGTCTTCTCCGAGGAGCTGCGCAGCGGCCTGTACGCCTTCGACCTGGTGCAGCGGCGGGCCAAGCGGCCGGCCGGCGCGCCGGACAAGGCGTTGGCCCGCCCGGTGACCAAGGTCGGCATCGTCGGCGCGGGCCTGATGGCCGGCCAGTTGGCGCTGCTGTTCGCCCGCCGCCTCCAGGTGCCGGTGGTGCTCACCGACCTCGACCAGGCCCGGGTGGACTCCGGCGTCGGCTACGTGCACGCCCAGATCGAGAAGGCCGTCAGCAAGGGCCGGATGGACAAGGGCACCGCCGCCAAGCTGTACGGCCTGGTCAGCGGCACGGTCGACAAGAGCGCATTCGCGGATGCCGACTTCGTCATCGAGGCAGTCTTCGAGGACCTGTCCGTCAAGAAGCAGGTCTGGGCCGAGCTGGAGAAGATCGTCTCGCCGGAGGCGGTGCTGGCGACGAACACCTCCTCGCTGTCGATCACCGCGATGGCCGAGGGCCTGGCGCACCCGGAGCGGGTGGTCGGCTTCCACTTCTTCAACCCGGTCGCGGTGCTGCCGCTGCTGGAGATCGTCCGCGGTGAGCGGACCGACGAGGCCACCCTGGCCACCGCCTTCGCCGTCGGCAAGCAGCTCAAGAAGTCGTCGGTGCTGGTGAAGGACGCCCCGGCGTTCGTGGTCAACCGGCTGCTGACCCGCTTCCTCGGCACCGTCTTCGCCGCCGTGGACGCGGGCACCCCGCTGGAGGTCGCGAACCGCGCGCTGGACCCGCTGGGCCTGCCGATGCGACCGCTGGCACTGCTCCAGCTCGTCGGCCCGGCCGTCGCCCACCACGTCGGCGGCACCCTGCACGCGGCCTTCCCGGAGCGGTTCACGGTCAGCGAGAACCTCAAGCGGATCGCGGATTCCGGCCAGCCCATCGTGGTGGACGACGAGATCAACGCCGAGGTGGCGAAGCTGCTGGTGGTCGGCGACCAGCCGCTCACCGAGGAGCAGGTACGCCAGCAGGCGCTCGACGCGCTGGCCCAGGAGATCCGGCTGATGCTGGACGAGGGGGTCGTCGCCGAGGCGCAGGACGTGGACCTGTGCATGATCCTCGGTGCCGGGTGGCCGTTCCACCTGGGCGGCGTCACGCCGTACCTGGACCGGACCGGCACCAGCGAGCAGGTCACCGGCCGGCGCTTCCTACCGCGCGGTGTGGCCAGCCTGGCCGGCTGAGCCGAGCCGCGTCACGGTGGTCGCCCGGTCCGGGCGACCACCGTGACCTGGGGCAGCTGCATGAGCGGCGGTTGGCTACCATCACCGGTTCCACCCTTCACCAGGAGCTGACCGCATGTCCCACCCGGACCAGCACCACAATCCGCCCGGCGCCGGCCCGTACCCACCGGGCGGCAGCTACCCGCCGCCGAGCAGCGGCCCCTACCCGCCGGCCGGGTCGTATCCGCAGGCCGGTGGCTACCCACCGCCGCCGGGTGCCGGCTATCCCTCGCCTCCGCCGGGTGCCGGCTATCCCCCGCCCCCGCCGGGCGGCGGGTACCCTGCGCCCGGTCAGTCGTACGGCGCCTTCCCGACGCCCCCACCGCCGAAGAAGTCCAGCGCCGGGAAGATCGTGCTGATCGTCCTCGCCGTACTCCTGGTGCTCTGCGTCGGCGGCGGCGCGGTCGTCTGGTTCGTGGTCCGGGACACCGTCGGCGAGGCGGTCGACGCCAGCCGGACCCGGGTGGTGGCGCCGGAGACCCTGGCCGGGCGCCCGAAGGTCACCGATCCGGAGTTGCAGCAGCTCTCCGACTCGATGGTCCGGGAACTGAAGTCCTCGATCCAGAACGAGACGGGCGCGGTCGGCGCCTTCTACGGTGACCCGTCACAGGAGAGCCTCGTGATGATCGTGGCCGTCTCCGGGCTGATGGCCGACCCGAAGAAGGAACTCGACGAGGCGGTCCAGGCGATCTCGACCGAGCTGGCGGTCAGCAACATGACGCCGGTCGAGCCGGGCCCGCTCGGCGGCGAGGCCCGCTGCGGCGACGGCCGGGCCGACGTGGCGCTGGGCATCTGCGTCTGGTCCAACCGGGGCAGCCTCGGCATGATCGTCATGTACTTCTCCTCCCGCGCCGACGCCGCGGCCGAGTTCGTCACCATTCGGGGCCAGATCGAACAACGATCCTGACCAGAAGCAGCACACTCCGTCGACGGCCCGCCCGCCGAGCCGGGCCGTCCGTCCCGGTGGCCACCTGCTCGTCGGGTTCCAGGCCGGCGGAGGGGTGTACTGAGCGGTCAGCCGACCGTCGTGGAGTGTTCCGCCACGCTGCGTTCCACGCAGAACTCGTTGCCCTCCGGGTCGGCCAGTACCGCCCATCCCTTACCGTCCGGCCGACGGTGGTCGGCGACCAGCATGGCACCCAGGTCGAGCAGGCGGTCGGCCTCCTCGTCCCTGGTCCGGTCGATCGGTTGGATGTCCAGGTGGATGCGGTTCTTCGCCACCTTGCCCTCGGGCACCCGCTGGAAGAGCATCCCGCCACCGGCCACGTCCGGGCCGGACAGCAACGCGCACTCCTCATCCCCCGGCTGGTCGTCCGGGTCGGGCCGCAGCCCGGTGACCGCTGCCCAGAAGGTCGCCATGGTGTACGGGTCAGCACAGTCGACGTCGATCCAACGCACTCGGGAAGCCATGCCCCCAACCTCTCACCGTGATCAAGCGAATTTCTGCCCGGCGGTCAGCGGGCGTCCTGCTCCACGGTCGGCGCGGCGTCGGCCGCCGGCAGGTTCACGGTCACCTCCAGTCCGCCCCCGGGCTGCGCCACGGCGGTCACGGTGCCGCCGTGCGCGTCGCAGACCGCCCGGACGATGGAGAGGCCGAGGCCGGACCCTCGGGCACCGGTCCGTTCCCGGCCGCCGCGCCGGAACGGCTCGAACAGCCCGGGTACGTCGGCCGGGTCGACCTCGAAGCCGGTGTTGCCGACCACCAGCCACGATCGCTGTCCGTCGGAGCCGGTCCGCACCCAGAGCCGGCCGTGCAGGTGGTTGTAGCGGACCGCGTTCTCGATCAGATTGCCGGCCAACCGGTCCAGCAGCCCGGGGTCGCCGACCACCGGTGCCGGTTGGAGGGAGGTCCGCACGTCCAGTTTGATCCGCTCCACCTCACGGCGGACCGCGGACAGCGCGTTGAGGGTGCCGGCGGCCAGGTCGCACTCGGTACGCCGAGCAAGCCGCCGGCCCGTCTGCGCCTCGCTGCGGGCCAGCACCAGCAGGGCGTCGACCAGCCCGTTGGCCCGTTCGGAGGCGTCGCGCACCACGGTCGCCATCCGGCGGTACTCGGCCGCGTCCGCGTCGTCGTCGCTGAGCGTCACGTCGATCTCGGTACGCATCACCGCCAGCGGCGTACGCAACTCGTGCGAGGCGTTGGCCACGAACCGTTTCTGCGACTCGAAGGCGGCGCCGATCCGGTCCAGCATCGCGTCGAAGGTGTCGGCCAGCTCGGCCACCTCGTCGTCCGCTCCGGAGTAGCCGATGCGCTGGTGCAGGGTGGTCTCGCCGAGTCGCCGCGCGGTGGCGGTCACCTGGTGCAGTGGTCGCAGTGCCCGCCCGGCGACCGCGTACGCCCCGATCACGCCGACCGCCCCGATGGCCAGCAGCGCGGCCAGACCTTTGGCCAGCAGTTCCCCGGACGCCGAACTGACCAGTTGCCGCTGCCACGCTCCGGCT
This sequence comes from Micromonospora craniellae, assembly GCF_014764405.1. Lineage (NCBI taxonomy): Bacteria > Bacillati > Actinomycetota > Actinomycetes > Micromonosporales > Micromonosporaceae > Micromonospora > Micromonospora craniellae. Next base: position 886,557 of record NZ_CP061725.1, read on the forward strand.
TCCAGGGTGCTGCCGTCGGCCAGCACCACGGTGGTCCCGGGCAGGAGTTCGTCGGTGGGGCGCAGCGCGTCGCGGACCAGCAGCCAGGCCAGCAGCAGCAGGATCGCCCCGGCGCCGATCAGCAGCACGCCGTTGAGCAGGGTCAGTCGCAGCCGCAGGGTGGGCCGCGGACGCAGCCGTGCGACGGGCCCGAGCCCCAGTGCGGGCGTCACGCCGCCACCCCGGCGGTACGGTAGCCGGCCCCGACAACGGTCTCGATCAACGGCGGGTCGCCGAGCTTGCGGCGCAGCGTCATCACGGTGACCCGGACGATGGTGGTGAACGGGTCGGTGTTGGCGTCCCAGACCCGTTCCAGCAGTTCCTCGCTGGAGACCACCGCGCCACGGGCCTTGAGCAGCTCGCAGAGCACGCCGAACTCCTTGTTGGTCAGCTCCACCGGTTGCCCGGCCCGGGTGGCCACCCGCCGGGCCGGGTCGACGACCAGGTCGGCCAGCTCCAGCACCGGCGGCGCCGCCGGGGTGGCCCGCCGACCCAGCGCCTGCACCCGGGCCACCAGCTCGTCGAAGGCGAACGGCTTGGGCAGGTAGTCGTCGGCGCCGAGCTGCAACCCCTCGACCCGGTCGGCGACCGTCCCGCTCGCGGTCAGCATCAGCACCCGGGTCAGCGCCCCGGACGCGGCCAGCTCGGCGCAGATCTGGTCACCGTGCATGCCGGGCAGGTCCCGGTCGAGCACCACCACGTCGTACCGGGTGACGAAGGCCATCTCGTGTCCGCTGTCGCCGTCGTAGGCGACATCCACCGCCATGCCGCGTTTGCGCAGGCCGCGCGCGATCGCGTCGGCGAGGTTGCGCTCGTCCTCGACCACCAGTACCCGCATGTCACGCCCCTTTTCCGCCGGTGACCACCCGACAACCTAGCGTCGGCCGCCAAGTCGCCGCGGCGCCACCGGCCGGTGTCACTCCGGCAGTCGCCAGACCCCGAAGTCGCCGTCCTGTCGGCGGCAGGCCACGAGGTCGTAGCGGGCCTGGCATCCGCCACGCGCCCCGGCCAGCACCTCGATCGGCCGGGCCTGGTCCTGGTCCGGATCGAGTCGGGCCAGCACCAGGCCGACGTCGGGCACCGGTCGCACGGCGAGCAGGTGCGGCGCGTACTCGTAGCGGTGGACCTGCTCCCACGTCCCGTGGTCGGCCAGCACCGCCCCGGTCGTCATGTCGACGGTGACCAGTTCCGTCGCCCCGCTGGCCCGACCGGACAGGGCCAGCGCGCGGCGTTCCCCGGCCAGCAGAAGGTCACCCACGTTCCGGTCGTCCCACCGTGCGGCGCCGGTGGCCGGGTCGAGGACCTGTACCCCACCGCTGGCCATCCAGGCGCAGAGCAGCGCGGCGCAGACGGTGACGTGGTAGACCGTCGGCACGGTGGTCTGCCAGCGCGGGGCCAGCCCGTCGACCGCATAGGCGGCGACGGTGTTCGAGTTGCGGACCACCGCCACCAGGTCGCCGACCACCCACGCCGACTGGTAACCGGCCGGGTCGTCGGCGGGCGCCGGCAGACGGTGCCGGACCTTCCCGGTCTCCGGGTCGCGCACCTCGACGTCACCGTCGAGGGTGGACACTACGATCGCGTCGACCGCACCGTCGCGCAGCCGGTAGTCGACGCTGGACGCCGAGAGCGGCACCGACCACAGCTCGCGGGCGCTCGGCAACTCGATCGCCCGCAGCGTGTTCGGCATGCTCTCGCGGTGGGTCCGCAGCAGCGCACGGCGGGGGTCATCGTGGAGCGCCACGCCCGGCTCGCGCCAGCGAGGCCGACCGGTACGCGCGTCGAGCAACAGGCTATGGCTGTTCTCGGGCGCCTCGGCGGACGTCGAGACCAGCACGCCGTCGTCGGCGACGGACTGCACCCGGAAACCCCAATGGCCGGACGGCAGGAGAACCCGCCACGACGGCGTCAGCTTCGGCGGCGTACCGATGGCCCGCTCGGGAGGGGGAAAGGCGAGCAACTCGGGCCTGTCGCCGGTGGCGTCGGTGCCGGGGACGACGGCGAAGATCTGGTCCGCCGTGAGATGCAGGGAGGCACCGAGCGGCACCGGCACCGTCGCGTACACCCGGCGGGTCGGCGGCGCGGCGCCGGCCATCGACATCAGCACGACCACCGCGAGCAGCGCGGCCCGGAAGTGGCGCGAACCGGCGACGGTCCGGCGGCGTCTCGGCGGCTGGTCGGTCGGCTCGGTGAGTTCACCGAGGTCGATCACCGTCACGGTCGTCCTTCCTGCGGCGCACCGACGCGGCCCTCACGGGCGTCGGCGGCCCCGGCGACCGCCTGTACGATGGCCCGTCGTGGCTGTGCCGGTGATTGATTCCTCGTTGAACCCCGTCCCCGAGACCGTCGAGGCGGAGTCAGCGACAACACGTCGCCGACGCGGGCCGACGCGCATCGACGTGTTGGCCATCGGAGCCTACGTGCTGCTCGGTGTCCTCGTCTGCCTCTACTACTGGGTGGACGTGCAGAACCGCGTCTCGTCACATCTGCCCACCGACCACAGTTGGTTCGAGTGGTTGTTCTCGCACGGTGCGTACTCGGTGCTGCACCTGGAGAACCCGCTGTTCAGTACGCGGCAGAACGCCCCCGACGGGGTGAACATGATGGCCAACACCTCCCTGCTCGGGGTGACCCTGCCGCTGGCCCCGCTCACCTGGCTGCTCGGCCCGCAGGTGGTGTACGCGCTCTACCTGGGTGGTGCGCTGGCGGCCACCGCCGCCACCTCGTACTGGATGCTCTCCCGGCACCTGGTGCGGTCCCGGGCTGCCGCCTTCGTCGGCGGCGCGTTCCTCGGCTTCGCCCCCGGCATCGTGCACCACGCCAACGGCCAGCCCAACTTCGTCTCCAACTTCCTGCTGCCGCTGATCGTGGTGCGGGTGTTCCGGCTGGCCGAACCCGGCCGGTGGCGGCGCAACGGGCTGGTGCTGGGCCTGCTGGTGGCGTACCAGATCTTCATCAACGAGGAGATGCTGCTGCTCACCGCGATGGCCTGCCTGGTCATCGTGATCGCGTACGCGGCCATGCGGCCGCGCGAGGCGTGGGCCCGCGCCGGCACCTTCGGCGCCGGTCTGGGCCTCGGCGGTGGCGTCGCCCTGCTGCTCACCGCCTATCCGATCTGGTTCCAGTTCAACGGCCCGCAGTCCTACCGGGGCCTGCAGGGCGGGGTGTTCCACAGTTGGGGCGAGGACGTCGTCGCCTTCGTCACCTTCCCCCGCGACACCATCGCCGGCAACGAGGCGGTCGAGGCGACCATCGGGCTGACCGAGCAGAACACCTGGTTCGGCTGGCCGATGGTGCTGTTCACGGTGGTGGCGCTGGCGCTGCTGGTACGCCGGTCGCTGGTGGCCCGGATCCTCGCCGTGCTGGTGGTGCTCTTCTCGGTGGCCTCGCTCGGCCCGGAGATCCGGTTCAACGGCGAGCTGACCGGCATCGCCGGCCCGTGGTCGTACATCCCGGAGGACGTGCCGCTGATCGAGATGATGATGCCGACCCGGCTGACCCTGGTCACCACCGCCGCGCTCGGTGTCCTGCTCGCCCTGGCCTGGGACGCGGTGGCCGGCAACCGTCGACCGCCGGTGCCGGCCCCGCGCTCCGGCGAGCCCACGCCCGCCGCCGGGTCCCGGCCCCGGTGGCAGCGCGGCGTCGGGTACGCGGCCATCTCGCTGGCCGTGCTGCCGCTCTTCCCCACCCCGCTGCCGGCCGAGGAGGTCGCCCCGCCGCCGACCTTCATCACCTCGGGCGCCTGGCGGCCGTACGTGCCGGCGGGCCGCACGCTGGTGCCGGTGCCCCTCCCCAGCAACGTGCACGGGCTGTCCACGCTGCGCTGGAGCGCGTTGACCCAGCACGAGTTCCCAATCCCGGCGGGCTACTTCATCGGCCCCAACCTGGACGGCGAGGGCGTCTTCGGCGCACCGAACCGGCCCACCAGCACCCTCGTCTACCGCACCATGGACGCCGGTGAGGTGCCCGAGCTGACCGACGAGAACCGCCAGCAGGCAGTCGAGGACCTGCGCTTCTGGCGGGCCTCGGTGGTGGTGCTCGGCGCCCACCCCCGGGAGGCCGTGTTGCGGGACCTGCTGACCGGCCTGCTCGGTGAGCCGCAGCGGGTGGACGACGTCTGGCTCTGGGACGTCCGCGACCGAGTCTGAGGATGTGTAAGGAAGGGTCCCCTGCTAACGCCTCGTGCATAGCAGGGGACCCTTCCTAACCCGCCGGAAGCCGGCGGAGCCGCCGCCGGACCGCGTCGCCCGGACCGCGCGCCGCCGGGGGCGGCTCAGTCGACCAGTGGGCGGACGTCCCAGACCAGCGCGCCGTCGATCTCCCCGGGCGGGCCGAGCAGGGCCTCCAGGGTGTGCCGCACCGGCTCGCCGTGGTGCAGCCCGCCCTGCACGACCACGGCCGCCCGCCAGTGCCGCAGGTCCACCACCGCCTGCCGGCGGTCCGTCTCGGTGATCGGCGGCACCACGCCGGTGTCCGCCACCCACCGCAACAGCACCGAGGTGGGCCTGTCCGGGGCACCCCACCGGGCCGTCGGGTCGTCCGGGGCGCGCGGGCCGATGAAGAAGCCACCCGGCGCGGTGAAGGCCAGGCCCGTCCGGGCCGACCAGAGCATGCCCGGGCTACGACCGGCGTTGGTCACCGGCGGCACCGGCACCAGCGTCCGGCCCGCCGGCACGTACGCCCGCCAGGCGCCGTCGGCGACGAACGCCGGCACCGGCCGGCTCGGCACGGTCCGGATCGGGGTCGGCACCAGCGGCAGCAGGGCGACGGCCAACGCGGCGGGCCCGACAAGGCGGAGCGGCCGGTGCCACCGGCCTCGGGCGGGCGCGGTGTCGACGGCCGCGCGCCGAATCCACAGGTCCACCGCCAGCGCGACCAGGACACCCAGCACCGGGGCGCAGACCAGCGCGAACCGGGCCGGCACCACGTGGTCGAGCAGCGGCAGCTCGGCGATCAGCCGGTACGGCCCGGGCAGGTCGGTGGCCGTCCCGTCGAGGCGTACCCGGGCGCCGAGGGAGAGCAGGGCGAACACCAGCCCGCAGGCGGCCAGCGCGCGGACCAGCGGCCGACGCCACAGCCGGACCGTGACCACCACGGCCAGCACCAGCAGGCCGACGCCGAAGAACGAGTTCTCCTCGGTCGGGTTGGGCGCCAGCAGGCCGGGCGGTCGGTCGTCGCCGAACAGCGTCTGCCGGGCGAACCCGGTGAACGAGGCCGCGTCCAACTGGTAGCTGTACGCGTGGAACGGCATATCCCGGTAGTGGCCCGGCCCGAAGAACTGGAACCACAGCGGGTATGCCAGCAGCACCCCGGCCACCAGCGCACCGATCCCGATCCGCCCGGCCGTCGACGGGGCGAGCCGGCGGGCGGTGGCCGGGTCGGCCGCCGCGTAGCCGAGGACGAGCACGCCGGACGCCAGCGCCACGAACAGCAGGACCTCCTCACCGAGGAAGACCTGGTACGTCACGACCAGCCCGAGCAGCACCCCGTGCCGCCGCACCCGGCCGTCCGGCTCGGGGCGGAACACCAGCGCCAGGATCACCGGCACCAGGAACTGGGCGGCCATGTGCAGGTGCGTACCGGCCTGGGCGATCATGCCGGGCGCGAAGCCGCAGATCAGCCCGCCGACGGCGGCGGCCGGCCAGGCGGCGGCCAGGCGGCGGCGCAGCAGCACGTACCAGGCGGTGGCGGTGCCGGCGAGGCAGAGCACCACCGCGACGCCGAAGGCGGCCTGCGACCCGAACAGCAGCGTGACCGGGGTCAGCGGGACACCGAGCCCGAGCACGGAGGTGTTGGCCATCAGGTTCACCCCGCCGGGCGCGTTCAGCGCGTCGCTCCACAGCGGGTTCTCCAGTCCGACCACGGCACGGGCCGCGCGGGCCAGCATCCACTCGAAGAGGATCTGGTCACCGGCCTGGTGGAACAGCCGGTCCGGAGGGCCCCACTGGCGGTGGGTCAGCCACACCGCCAACGCGAGGTAGCCGACCGGCACCGCCATGTCCGGGGTACGCGCGGGCAGCCACCGGCGACGGCGTGACGCCACCTCGGCGGTACGGTCGGCCGTGCCGACCACCGCCATCAGGTCGTCGGAGCGGTCAACGACCGTACGTCCCACACCCAGACGTCCAACTCCTGCCGGGCCGGGCCGACCAACTGCTCGACGGTCTGCCGCAGCGGCTCCGAATGCGGCTGGCGCAACGGCAGCACCAGCACGGCCGCCTTCCAGTGCCGCAGCTCGTCGAGGGAACGACGCCGCTGACGATCGTCCAGTTCCGGCGTACGGCCGGTCGTCGCGACCTCCTCCAGCAGCTTCCCGACACCGCTGGGCCGCCCGTTGAAGCGACCCGGGTCACCGGTGGTGGCGTTGCGCGGGGCGAGGAAGTAGCCGCCGGGCATCTTGAAGTCGAGGTTGGTGGAGGCCGCCCAGCGCATCCCGTGGGTGTTGCCCATGCTCGGCACCGGGATCGGCACCAGCGTCTGGTCCGGCCCGACGTAGGCGCGCCAGCGGTCCGAGGTGATGAAGTCGGGCACCGGCGGCCGGGAGGTCATCGGCAGCGGCATCGGGGCGATCGGCAGCAGGGCGAGCACCAGACTGGCAACGGTCAGCGTACGCACCACCCGCCGGTCCAGGTCCAGCGTGCGGCTGCGCTCGATGGCCAGCGCCAGCAGGATCGCCACCACCACGCTGACGATCATGCCGAACCGGGTCGGCACCACCGCGTCGAGCAGCGGCAGCCGGACCAGCCACTCCCACGGGCCGACCATCAGCTCCCGGTCCCACCAGGTGATGCGCTCGCCCAGGGAGAGGACGACGTAGAACCCGGCGGTCGCCGCCAGCGCCCGGACCAGCAGTTCCCGCCGTAACCAGAGGACGATCCCGGCCGCGATCAGGGCCAGGCTCCACCCGAAGAAGGCGTTCTCCTCGGAGTAGTTCGGGGCCAGGTTCACGTTGGCCCGCTGGTTGCCGCCGATGGTCGGCGAGCCCGGGGCGAAGTACGCGGCGATGTCGTTGCCGTAGTCGCGGACCGCGTCGCTCAGCCCGTGGTAGGCCATCGGCCCGGCGAACTGGATGTAGAGCGGGTACGCCAGCAGCGCGCCGGCGATCACCGTGCAGGTGGCGACCGCCTTGCCCAGCGGACGCCAGGCCGCCGACCAGAGTCCGGGACGCTGGACGACCACCGCGATCAGGAAGATGCCGCAGCCCATCGCGGTGAAGAGCAGGATCTCCTCGTTGATGAACGCCTGCACGGTGACCATCAGGGCCAGCAGCGCACCGTCCCGGTACGGCCGGGTGGAGCGGGTGATGACCATGACCCGCCACACGATGAACGGCAGCAGGAACTGGCTGATGATGTTCGGATGCCAACTGGCGTGCGACAGCATCGCCGGGGAGAACCCGCAGAACCAGCCGCCGACGATCGCGGCCAGCGGGTAGCTGACCACGTGCCGGGACAACACGTAGTACCAGGCCGAGGCGGTGCCGGCGAGGGCGAGCGTGACCAGCACCACGAAGGTGACGGCGGGCCCGAACAGCAGGGTCACCGGCACCATCGGGATGCCCAGCGCCAGGATGGCCGTGTTGGCCATCAGGTTGACGCCGTCGGGGTAGTTGAACTGCTCGGTGAAGAACGGGAACTCGCCGTGCAGCACCACCCGTACCGAGTGGGCGAGGAAGAACTGCACCTGTGCCGGGTCGCTGCTGTAGAGCGAGGCCACCCGACCGGCCGGGTCCATCCAGATCTGGCTGGTCACCCAGATCGCGGTGAGCAGGAAGCCGCCGAAGACCGCCAGGTCCTGCCGGCGGCGGGTCCAGCGGAACCGTCGCCACCGTGACGGTGCCGAGCCGGCCGCTGCGGCGCCCGCCAGCGGGTCCGCGTCGGTCGGCGCGTCAGGGGCCGACGTGGTCGCGGAGTCGGCCGGGGCGTCGACCGCCGGCACGGTCCCGGCGGCGGTGGTCGGCGTGTCGTCGATTACCGGCGTGCCCGTGCGGGCCTCCACAGTGGACGCGGCGGAGGCTCCGTTCCCCACAGAAGCGTCCGTGGCGTCGATGGTCGGCGCGGAGTCGCGCGCACCCTCACCCTGCGTGACGGGTTCGAACGGCGAGCCTGCGACGACGTCGGACTTCGGCGGCGATGCGGCGCGGGTCTCAGCAGGCGTCACAGTCGGCGGAGTCTACCCGAGTGGGGAAATAGCTCCCAAGTCGACGCGGCGTCCCCTGTGGCCGGTGTTGCTGCCCGGGCGACGCAGCGTGAGGCGGCGCGAGCCGACGACCGGGCGTCTCGTACTATTGCCCAGCGAAACGACGGCCGATGTGATCGGGGGCGTGACAGGTGGCTCCAGCCCGCTGGCGCGGCTTGACCGCCACCGGCCTGTCCAGTCTGCTGCTCGCCGTCACCGCCTGCGGTCCGGTCGCCGAGCGTAGGCCGCAGGACCTCCGGGTCGGCTACGACAGCATGGACGGGTCGCTGACGGTGTGGCCGCCCCGCGGCTCGCTGGTCGAGGACGCGGCGGCCATCGCCGCGGTGACCGAGGCGGTCCGTGAGTGGCGCTCACCGATCGACGACCGGGTGCACGTACCCTCCTCCGGCATCCTCTTCTCCGGCGAGGTCGACGGCGCCCCGCTGGCCCTGGTGGCCGCGTCGGTGCCCGGCCAGGCCGCGTCCTGGCTGCTCCAGCTCGGCGGCGGCGAGGGCGGGTACGAGGTCAGCCAGGCCACCGAGTACACCGACCCGGGCTATCTCGTCTACTCCGACGTGCTGCCGGTGCAGACCGCCGAGGGGCGGCGCTACCTCACCTCGGAGCGGGTCCGGCGGCTGGTCGGCCCGAACGGGCGTGCCGTTTCGGCCACCGACGGCCTGACCGACCCGGTGGACGTCCCGCAGTGCGAGGCGGTGCCGGTCACCGCCACGCTGCGCTCCACCGTGTCGCTGCCCCGGGGCCGTGCCGCCGACCGGCTGCTGGATCTCGGCACCGGCACCGCGAACCCCCGGTACCCGCTGGTCCGCGACGACAGCGGTTCGGGTCGGCGGGCCCTGGCGGACCTGGACACCTGTGCGCTGGCCGGCGAGGATGGTCCGTTCGGCAGCGTCACCCGACGGGTCGGCGACCGGGACACCCCGGATTCGGTGCCGGCGTCCTGGCCGAAGGCGAAGGTCGCCGTGCGGACCCTCGGCGAGCTGGCCCTCGGCGGCGGCGAGCCGGCGGAGCTGGAGCAGCTGACCTGGGAGACCGCGGACGGCACGATGACGGCGCTGGTCTACCGGCCCGCGGACAGCGGCGCGACGGTGCTCTCCCCCGCCGACCGGACCAACCCGTTGCAGGTCTACGAGCTGCCGGTGCCGGGCCAGCCGCTGGTCGTGCTGAGTTGGCGCGCCACCAAGGACACCACGCTGTCGGTGCCGCCCGACACGACCCGCCTGCTCGACCGTCCCGGCCTGGTGGTGGCGCCGCTCCCCGAACGCAGCGAGACCTTCAGCCTCGCCGCCGACGACAAGACGCACTACCGCTCCGCCGGCCACCGCCGCTGACCTCACGGGCCGCCCTCCCCCGCCACGCACCGCCCCGCACCGCACGCCCCGGTGCGGGCCACCGGGCGAGACACGCCCGCGATCATGGAGTTGTGGCGCTCACAAAAGGGGCGCAACACGCCAAAAGCTCAACCCGAACTCCATGATCGGCGCTGAGCCGACCACGCCTCCATGATCGAAGGGGCGAGGCGAGGCGCCGCCCGTACGCCGTCGGCGTACGGGCGGATGGCCCACGACGGGAGCGTGCGGCTCCCGAGGGTCAGTTGGCGGACGGGGTGGGGGTGCTCTCGGAGGTCAGGCGGGGCGGGTCGACGGGGGTGCTGTCCAGGCGGGATATCCAGCCGGTGACGTCGCGCGCCACGTCCTGCGCGGTCAGGCCGAGGTCGGCCAGGATCTGCGCACGGGAGCCGTGCGGGTGCCACTCGGCCGGTACGCCCAGGTCGCGCAGCGGCACCTGGACGCCCGCGTCCCGCATGGCCTGGGCGAGCGCGTCCCCGACGCCGCCCAGCCGGACGCCGTCCTCGACGGTGACCACCAGGCGGTGCCCGACGGCCAGCTCGACCAGCTCGGCCGGGATCGGACGCACCCAGCGCGGGTCCACCACGGTGACCCCGTAGCCCTGCTCGGCGACCCGGGTGGCGACCTCCATGCCGAGCTGGCCGAAGGCGCCGACCGCGACCAGCAGCACGTCGGTACGCGCCGACTCGGCCAGCACGTCGACCGTGCCGATCCGGCGGATCGCGGGCAGGTCGGCGGCGACCGAACCGGTCGGGTAGCGCAGCACGGTCGGGCCGTCGTCGACGGCGACCGCCTCGCGCAGCTCCTCGCGCAGGGTGGCGGCGTCCCGGGGGGCCGCCATCCGCAGACCCGGCACCACCCCGAAGACCGACATGTCCCAGATGCCGTAGTGGCTCGGCCCGTCCGGGCCGGTGATGCCGGCCCGGTCCAGCACGAACGTCACCGGCAGCCTGTGCATCGCCACGTCCAGCAGGACCTGGTCGAAGGCCCGGTTGAGGAAGGTCGCGTAGACCGCCACCACCGGGTGCAGCCCGCCGAGCGCCAGACCCGCCGCCGAGGTGGCGGCGTGCTGCTCGGCGATGCCCACGTCGTAGGTGCGCTCGGGGTACTTGCGGGCCAGCTTCGCGATGCCGGTCGGCTCGGCCATCGCGGCGGTGATGCCCACCACGTCGGGCCGCTCGTCGGCGATCGCGACCAGCTCGTCGCCGAACACGTGGGTCCACTTCACCGACGGCGCGGCGGTGGCCTTGCCGGTGGCGATGTCGAAGGCACCCGGGCCGTGGAAGCAGTCCGCCTCGTCCTCCTCGGCGGGGCGGTAGCCGTAGCCCTTGCGGGTGACCGCGTGCACGATCACCGGGCCGCCGAAGTTCTTCGCCGCGCGCAGCGCGGTCTCGACGGCGGCCACGTCGTGCCCGTCGACCGGGCCGACGTACTTGATGCCGAGGTCCTCGAACATCGCCTGCGGCGCGACGGCGTCCTTGATGCCCTTCTTGACCGCGTGCAGCACCTCGTACATCGGCTTGCCGACCAGCGGGGTCGAGCCGAGGGCGTCCTTGACGGTGTCCAGGATCTTCTCGTAACCGGGGTTCAGCCGCAGGGTCGAGAGGTGGTCGGCGAGTCCGCCGATGGTCGGCGCGTACGAGCGGCCGTTGTCGTTGACCACGATCACCAGCGGGTTGCCGGCGGCGGCGATGTTGTTCAGCGCCTCCCAGCACATGCCGCCGGTCAGAGCCCCGTCGCCGACCACGGCGACCACGCTGCGCGCCTCGCCCCGCAGCGCGTACGCCTTGGCCAGCCCGTCGGCGTACGACAGGGCGGTGGAGGCGTGCGAGTTCTCGATGATGTCGTGGTCGCTCTCGGCACGGCTCGGGTAGCCGGAGAGCCCGCCGCGCTGGCGCAGCTGGTCGAAGCCCTCCTGGCGGCCGGTAATGATCTTGTGAACGTACGCCTGGTGGCCGGTGTCGAACAGCAGCCGGTCCCGGGGAGAGTCGAAGACCCGGTGCATGGCGAGGGTGAGTTCGACCACGCCCAGGTTGGGACCGATGTGTCCACCGGTGCGGGACACCTTGGCGACCAGGAAGTCGCGGATCTCGGCGCCGAGGATGTCCAGTTCGCTGGCGGACATCCGCTTGACGTCCTGGGGACCATGCACCGTGGCCAGCAGCCGGCCCTGGTTGGCCGTGTCCTCTTCAACACTCATGACCGCAGAGTCTATCGGCCTTCACACACCTCGCAGCCCGGGTCACCGCCCCCGCTCCCTGACCGCCAGGTCAGGCCCGCACCCGTAGGCGGCGGGCGGCACCACCCCGGCGGACCGGGCGGTCAACTCGGTCAACGTGGCGAACACGTCGTCGACGGCCACCGGCTCGTCCAGAGCGGCCAGCCTCCGGTCGAGGTACCCGGCGTGGAACAGCTCCCGGCCGGTCGACCACCAGCGGCGCGCCCTGCCCACCGGCGGCGACGTCCGCCGAGCGCAGGTCGGCGAGCACCGGTACGCCGGCCCGGGTGGCCACCCGGGCCGCCGCGCCGAGTTGCAGGGTGCCCCGGGCCCGGCCGCCCTCGACCCAGTGGAAGACCGTCTGCCCCGGCGAGACCACCACGTCGACGCCGCCCCCGGCCAGGTCCAGACCGACGGTCGCCGCCTCGGCGAAGACCTCGCCCAGCCGGTTGTCCAGCCGGCACACGTCGGCGATCGTGGTCGCGCCCGGCGACAGCACCGCCCCGATCGCGGCGCGCAGCTCGTCGTCGTAGGCCAGTCCCCGGTGCCCGAGCGGCCGCAGCAACAGCGTGTCGCCCTCGACGGTGAACTCGGCCGCCACCACGTCCACCCCGTCGTACGAGGTCCCCGACATCAGCCCGACGATCTTCACCGGCCCAGGCTAGGCGCCCGGGCCGTCAGTCGGCGGCCGGGCCTGGGACCAGCAGCGCCACCAGCTCCACGTGCTGGGTCATCGGGAAGAGGTCGTAGCCGCGCAGCGTCGCCAGCCGCCAGCCCAGGCCGGTGAAGACCCGCAGGTCCCGGGCAAACGCGGCCGGGTCGCAGGCCACGTAGGCCACGGCGCGCGGCCCGGCGGCGACCACGTCGCGCACCACCCGGGCACCGGCGCCCGACCGGGGCGGATCGAGCACCACCACGTCGACCGGGCCGGTGATCCGGCGGCGGGCCAGCGCGGTCTCCACCCGGGCCGCCACCACCTCCACCCGGGGCAGGTCGCGCAGGTTCTCCCGGGCCGCCGTGACGCCGGCGCCGGCCGCCTCGACCAGCGTGACCCGGCCCGACTCGCCGACCCGTTCGGCCAGCGCGGCGGCGAAGAGTCCGGCCCCGCCGTAGAGGTCCCAGGCGGTCTCGCCCGGCTGCGGGTCGGTCAGTTCCCGCACCGCGTCGACAAGCGCGTCCGCCGCCGCCGGGTGCACCTGCCAGAAGGACGAGGCGGGCAGCGCCCACTCCCGGCCCGCGGCCCGCTCGCGCACCCGCTCCGGGCCGCTGACGATCCGGGTACGCCCGGCCACGACGGCGGTCACCGTCACGTCCCCGCCGGTGGAGGCGACCGTCTCCACCGCCTCGGCGTCGGGCCACTGCGCACCGGCGGAGGTGAGCACCGGCAGTTCCTGCACGGCCGGGTGGGCGATCAGGCAGCGGTCGATCGGCACCACCTCGTGCGAGCGGTGTTTGAGCAGACCGGCCCGGCCCGCCGCGTCGACCGCGTAGCGAACCCGGGAGCGCCAGCCCAGCGGCCCGCCGGGCAGCGCCTCGACCCGGACGCCCAGCGCGTCGCAGGCGGCCTCGTCGAGGCCGCCGATCCGGACGAGTTGCTCGCGGACGACCGTGGTCTTCCAGTCGAGTTGGGCCTGCGGGGCGACGTGTTGCAGGTCACACCCGCCGCACTGGCCCGGGCGGGCGTACGGGCAGGGCGGGGTGACCCGCTGCGCGGCGGTCTCCAGCACGGTCACCGCGTCGGCCCGGACGAATCCCCGGTGCACCTCGGTCACCTCGGCCACCACCCGTTCGCCGGGCAGCGCGTGCCGGACGAAGACCACCTGCCCGTCGACCCGGGCCACACAGTGGCCACCGGGGGCGACCGCCGCGACGGTCAGCTCGACCCGCTGGGCCTCCTCCAACCCGCCGCCAGCCGGCCCGCTCATCGCGGCTCACCGCCCGGCGTCTCGCCGTCCCGGGACGACACCGAGCCGGCCGGTGGGACGCTCGGCGGCAGCGTGCTGCGCGGCGTCACCCGGGGCCCCCGGGCCGGTCCCCGGCTCAGCGTGGCGTCCATCCGGTCCAGGTCCTTGCCGGCGGTCGAGGCGAGCTGCCACGGCACACTCGTCACCATCACTCCCGGTTCGAAGAGCAGGCGGCCCTTGAGCCGCAGCGCGCTCTGGTTGTGCAACAGGTTCTCCCACCAGCGGCCGACCACGTACTCGGGGATGAAGACGGTGACCACGTCGCGCGGCGACTCCCGGCGGACCCCCGCCACGTAGTTCAGGATCGGCCGGGTGATCTCCCGGTACGGCGAGTCGACCACGGTGAGCGTGACCGGCACCTCCCGCCGCTCCCAGTCCGCCTGCAACTGCCGGGTGTCGGTGTCGTCCACGTTCACGGTCACCGCGGTCAGCGTGTCCGGCCGGGTGGCCTGCGCGTAGGCCACCGCCCGCAGCGTCGGCTGGTGCAGCTTGCTGACCAGCACGATCGCGTGGTTGCGGGCGGGCAGCACCGGGCGGCCCTCGTCCGGGGACAGCTCCACCGCGACCCGGTCGTAGTGCCGGCGGATGGCCAGCATCAGCAGGTAGATCACGCCCATCGCGACGATCGCGATCCACGCGCCCAGCAGGAACTTGGTGATCAGCACGATGACCAGCACCGTTCCGGTCATCGCCATGCCGAAGGCGTTGATCGCCCGGGAGCGGACCATCCGGGACCGCACCCGGGGGTCGCGTTCGGTGCGCAGCAGCCGGTTCCAGTGCCGGATCATGCCGGCCTGGGAGAGCGTGAACGAGACGAAGACCCCGACGATGTAGAGCTGGATGAGCTTGGTCACCTCGGCCTGGAAGCCGACGATCAGCACGATCGCGAAGGCGGCCAGGAAGAGGACGCCGTTGGAGAAGGCCAGCCGGTCGCCCCGGGTGTGCAGTTGCCGGGGCAGGTAGCGGTCCTGGGCCAGGATCGAGCCGAGCACCGGGAAACCGGTGAAGGCCGTGTTCGCGGCCACGAACAGGATCGTGGCGGTGACCCCGACCACCAGGAACAGCAGGATCGAGCCGGATCCGAAGATGGTCTCGGCGAGCTGCGCGGTGACGGTCTTCTGCACGTACCCGTCCGGGCCCCCGACGATCTGGTGTCCCGGGGCCTCGACGAACTGCAACCCGGTGAGCCGGGCCAGCCAGACGATGCCGACCAGCATGGTCACCGCGACCAGGCCGAGCATCAGCAACGTAGTGGCGGCGTTGCGGCTCTTGGGGGCCTTGAACGCCGGCACCCCGTTGGAGATCGCCTCCACGCCGGTGAGCGCGGCGCATCCGGAGGAGAAGCTGCGCAGCAGCAGGAACGCCATCGCCCAGCCGGTGGTGTCGTGCCACTCGGCGGCGATCACCAGGTCGGCGCTGGGGGCGCGCAGATCCTCGCCGAGCACCACGATCCGGACCAGCCCGGTGAGGATCATGCCGATGATGACGATCATGAAGCCGTAGGTGGGGATGGCGAACGCGCTGCCGGCCTCCTTGAGCCCGCGCAGGTTGACCGCGGTGAGCAGGACCACCGCGCAGACCGCGATCAGCACCTTGTGGGTCGCCACGAAGGGGATCACCGAGCCGAGGTTGGCCACCCCGGAGGAGACCGACACGGCGACCGTCAGCACGTAGTCGACCAACAGGGCGCTGGCCACCCCGACTCCGGCCCGTGGACCGAGGTTGACCGTGGCCACCTCGTAGTCGCCACCGCCGGAGGGGTAGGCGTGCACGTTCTGCCGGTAGCTGGCCACCACGGCCAGCATCACCACGACGACGCCGAGGGCCACCCACGGCGAGAACACGAAGGCCGAGGCCCCCGCGATGGAGAGCATCAGGAGGATCTCGTCCGGCGCGTACGCCACGCTGGACAGCGCGTCCGAGGCGAACACGGGCAGGGCGATGCGCTTCGGGAGGAGGGTGTGCTTGAGGCGGTCGGACCGGAACGGTCGACCGACGAGCAGCCGCTTCAACAGGGAGGTGGATCGGGCCACAACCGCCAAGCGTACGACCGCTGCCGGCCGGGACGCGCGGTGGTCGCCCGCAGTCGCTCCCGGAGCCGGAGTACCGTCGGTCCCCGTCCGCGACGCCGACGTGGCAGGCTCGCAGGCGACGAGGCGCGGCAGTACGCACCGTGGGAGGAAGCGTGCATATCGTGATCATGGGATGTGGCCGGGTCGGCGCAACCCTGGCACACAGCCTCGAAGCCCGGGGGCACTCGGTGGCGGTGATCGACCACGACGCCGAGGCGTTCCGCCGGCTGGGTCCGGACTTCGCCGGGATCACGGTCACCGGGGCCGGTTTCGACGGCGACGTGCTGCGCGAGGCCGGCATCGAGCGCGCCGACGCCTTCGCCGCCGTCTCCAGCGGCGACAACTCCAACATCATCTCGGCCCGGCTGGCCCGCGAGACGTTCGGCGTGTCCCGGGTGGCGGCCCGCATCTACGACCAGCGTCGCGCCCAGGTCTTCGAGCGCCTCGGCATCCCCACCGTGGCCACCGTCCGCTGGACCTCCGACCGGATGCGGCGGCACCTGCTGCCGGAGGGCAACGTGGAGATCTTCCGCGACCCGACCAGCACGGTCTCGATCATCGAGGTGCCGGTGCACGAGGACTGGATCGGCCGCCCGGTTCGGGCGCTGGAGGAGGCCACCGGGGCCCGGGTGGCGTACCTGATCCGGTTCGGCATCGGCACGCTGCCCACCGGTTCCAGCGTGGTGCAGGAGGGCGATCAGGTCTTCATGCTGGTGACCGACGACATGGTGGCCACGGTCACCGCGACGGCGGCGGCGCCGGAAGGGGGGCAGTGACGTGCGGGTCGCCATCGCCGGCGCCGGCAACGTGGGCCGCTCGATCGCCCAGGAGCTGATCGAGAACGGCCACCAGGTGATGCTCATCGAGCGGCAGCGGCGGAAGCTGCGGCCGGAGCGGGTCCCGGACGCGCAGTGGGTACTGGCCGACGCCTGCGAGCTGACCAGCCTGGAGCAGGCCGACCTCGCCGGTTGTGACGTGGTGGTCGCCGCCACCGGCGACGACAAGGCCAACCTCGTGGTCTCGCTGCTGGCCAAGACCGAGTTCGCGGTGCCCCGGGTGGTCGCCCGCGTCAACCGGGCCGAGAACGAGTGGCTCTTCACCGAGCAGTGGGGCGTGGACGTGGCGGTCAGCAAGCCGCGCGTGATGGCCGCCCTGGTCGAGGAGGCGGTGACCGTCGGCGACCTGGTCCGCCTGATGACCTTCCGGCAGGGTGAGGCCAACCTCGTCGAGATCACGCTGCCGCCGACCGCGCCGTACGTCGGGCAGCCGCTGCGGGCGGTGCCGCTGCCCCGGGACGCCGCGCTGGTGGCCATCCTGCGCGGCAAGCGGGTGCTGGTGCCCAGCCCCGACGACCCGATCGAGGCCGGCGACGAGCTGATCTTCGTGTGTACCGCCGAGATGGAGGACGCGGTCCGGGCCGTGATCCTCGGCCCGGACAGCGTCGAACGGACCCGCGAGTCGCGCTGAGCCGACGGTCAGGTCGGCAGCGGCGTCGGCTCCGACTCCCGCATGACCCGCCGGACGGTCCAGACCGTGATCAGCAGCAGCAGGACGTACGGCGGGTAGCCCAGCGCGAGCCGGGCCACGCCCAGCGCGGTGTCCTGCTCGGCGAGGTAGAGCCCGGCCTGCACCCCGACCTTGGCCAGCCAGACCACGCCCCACAGCACGGTCAGGCCGGTGAAGGTCCGCACCAGCTTCGGGTCGTCGCGCCACGCGGAGCTGCCCTTGGCCACCAGCACCGACCACAGCCAGCCGACCAGGGGCTGCCGGATCGCCGCCGAGATCAGCAGCGCCACCCCGTAGCCGATGCCGTAGAGGATGCCGGGCAGGTAGAAGTCGCGGGCCTCGCCGGTCCGCCAGGCGATGGCGGCACCGATGCCGATGCCGAACAGCCCGTTGACCGCGTGGCGCACCGGCCGGCGCTGGGCCAGCCGCAGCACGCCGATCAGGACCGCCACGCCCACCGACGCGATCACCGCGGGACGCAGCTCGCCGAGGATGTTGACCACCACGAAGACGACCACCGGGATGCTGGACTCCACCAGCCCCCGCCATCCGCCGAGCTGGTCGGCCATCTGCTCGGCGACGGTCGGCAGCCGCTCCTCGTCGGTCGGCTCGGTCTCCGGCTGGGTGGCCGGATGCTGTCCGGTGGTCATCGCCCGCCTTTCATCCGCCGCGTCCGCGCAGTCACGTCGACGGCTCCAACTCGTAGTACGGGTTGTAGATCACCTTGCGGTCGTCCCGCACCGCGATCCGCCCCTTCGCGGTCAGGTGTCGCCCGGGTTCGATGCCGGTGATGCGCCGTTGCCCCAGCCAGACCAGCGTCACGACGTCACTGCCGTCGTAGAGGTCGGCCTCCAGCGCCGGTTGGTTGGTGCGCGGCGTGTAGACCACCGTACGCAGGCGGCCGGTGACCGACGCCACCTGGCCCCGGGCACACTGCGCCGCCGGGACACCGCCGCACCGGGCGCTGTCCCGCTGCAACTGCTGCGCCTCGATCTCGGCCTCACTCGCGGTGAGCCGTCGCAGCATCCGCCGCAGCGAACCCCGCCCCTCGCCGGTGCTCATGACCTCCGCGTCACCCCATCCACGCCGGCCGGGACGTCACCGGCACCCGCCGCGATCCCGGCGGCGCCGGAACGACTCACGCCAGCGTACGCCGGTCCGGGCCGTCCCGGCGTGTTCGCCGAAGCCGGACTCAGCGCGCACCGGGTGCCGGTGCCGCCTCGGCGTCGGCCTCGACCTGACCGCCCGCTTCGCGGGGCAGGCGCAGCGGTAGCGGTTCCCGCACCGGCTTGGCCTCCTGTCCCCGGTCGACGACCAGGCCGTCGAGGCAGTCGGCCAGCGGACCGGCGGCGGCAGGGTCGGTGGCCGCCGCACCCTGGTACACGGCACGGACCATCCACCGCGGCCCGTCGACACCGACGAACCGCAGGTTGGTCAGGCCGTCCTCGGTACGCACCCGGGCGTGCAGCTCCGTGCCGTACTCGCCGACGACCTCCTGGGCGGCGGCGCCGTCGTTGTACAACGATTTGCGGATCTCCTCGCGCACCTCGTCCCAGATCCCCTCGGACCTCGGCGCGGCGAAGACGCCGAGTTGCAGGGCGCTCGGCCCGTGCACCAGGACGACCTGCTGGATCACCCCCTGCGGGTCGGCCTGCACCCGCACCTCGACCTCGGGGACCGCCGGGATCTGCAGGCTGCCCAGATCGAGCCGCTGCACCCCGTCCGGCGCCTCGGAGACGTCGTACGGCCCGCGCGCCGGCGCCTCCGACGCCGACTCGGCGCCGTCGACCGTCTGGAGCGCGTCCGTGGCTCGCTCGTCACGGGCGTGCCGTCCCGCGGCCCGCTTTCGGGAGAAGATCACTGCGTCCACCCTCCGCTGTTCGCACTCACCGTGCCATCTCTTCCGTCCGCGCCGTCCGAGGCCGGCGGCGGCACCAGCCCGACGTGTCCGCCGGTGGAGCCGTGCCCGCCGGTCCCGCGTCCGGACGCGGGCAGCTCGGCCACCGGCTGGAAGGCCGCCCGTTCCACCCGCTGCACAACGAGTTGCGCGATCCGGTCGCCCCGCGAGATCTTCACCGGCGCGGCCCGATCATGGTTGATCAGGTTGACCAGGATCTCACCCCGGTAGCCGGCGTCGACCGTACCGGGCGCGTTGAGCACCGTCACGCCGAGTCTGGCCGCGAGCCCCGATCGGGGATGGACCAGGCCCACGTACCCGTCGGGCAGCGCGATCGCCACACCCGTCGGCACCAACGCCCGGCCGCCGGGCGGCAACTCGACGTCGGCCGCGGCCACCAGGTCGGCCCCGGCGTCACCGGGATGCGAGTACGCCGGCAGCGGCAGCTCGGGGTCGAGCCGCCGAACCGGCACGGGCACCAGGTCGGTCACGGTTCACCTCTTTCGTCCGTTCCGCTGGACTGACCCTGCCATCCTGCCCGGTACCCGGCTTGCCGCGCGCCGTACCCTGGCACGAGTGAGCACGTCACCGTCCCCCTCCCCCACCACGGCGACCCCGACGTACACCGAACGGCTCCGCCTGCCCTGGTGGCTGTGGCCCACCGGGCTGGCGGTCGCCGCGCTGCTCGCGGTGGAGGTCTGGATGGGCGCGGCCGGCGTACGCGCCTGGCTGCCGTTCGCGGTGCTCGTCCCGCTCGCGTTGGCGACCATGGCGTGGCTGGGCCGGGTCCGGGTCGCGGTGACCGACGGGGAGCTACGGGTCGACGACGCCCGCCTGCCGGTGCGCTTCGTCACCGACGTCGTCCCGTTGGACGCCGACGGGCGGCGTGAGGTGCTCGGTGTCGGCGCCGACCCGCTGGCGTTCGTCGTGCAGCGACCGTGGATCCCCGGCGCCGTCCAGGTGGTGCTGAACGACCCGGACGACCCCACTCCGTTCTGGGTGGTCAGTTCCCGGCGCCCGGTCGAACTCGCCGAGGCGCTTCTGGCCGCGCGGGACGCGGCACGCTGACTCCCACCCACCCGGCACTGACTCGGGCCTCCTCGACGCACTCAGGGCCGTTCCCGGCACTGTTCCGGGGCTCAGCCGCCGCCGGACGATCGGTCAGGAGGCGGGCAGCGCGGGCGGTCCACCGGACGACGGCGGCCCGGGCGGCGCACCGGGCAGCGGCCGCCGCTGTCGACGCAGATCGGTGCGGAGCTCGTCGGCCAGCGCCCGGGTGGCCCGCCGGTTCAGGAAGCTGGCCACCGCCGCGCCGGTCAGGAAGGGCCCCAGCGTGGTCAGGTTGCGACCGAACCGCTTGAGCAGTGTGTCCCGCAGTTCGTGACGGGCGGCCGTGCCGAGCACCGCACCCACCCCCACGCCCGGCATCATCGGGTTGACCCCGCGCCGGTTGGCCCACGCCTGCACCAGGGCGACCGTGCGCTGGGTGCCGCCGCCGGGCAGCGGGACGCCGTAGATCTCGTGCAGCTCGCCGGTCAGCTTCAGCTCGATCGCCACCACGGTGACCGTCTCGGCGGCCAGCAGCACCGGCGCGGACAGCAGGCTCGGGGTGACCGTCCACTGCACCGCGGAGGCACCGCCGCCGGCCGCGCCGATCCCTGCGGTCGCTCGGGACGCGTTGCGCACCAGCCGGTCGGCCAACTGCTCGTCGTCCAGTCCCGGGAAGTGCCGGCGCAGGGTGGCCAGATCGCGGATCGGCACGTGCGGGGCGATCTCGGCGACCGTGTCGACCATCCAGCGCACCGCCGCCTTCGGTTTGAACAGGTCACCGATGCCCCGGGCCCGGGCCTGCCCCACCAGGCGTCCGAGCAGCTGACGGCGCGTCGCCGGCTCGACGTCGTCGGCGGTCAGCGCCACGACCGTCGCGCCCAGCTCGTCCGTACCCTGCTCGTCCGCGTTCCGCCCGTTCGCGTTCGGCTCGCTCATGCCGCCACTCCGCTGCCCTCCGTGCCGGCATGACGCACCGCGACACGGAGCCGATGACTCGACCGCTGCCGCGCGCCCATGCCTGACCTCCACCGGCTGACCGCCACCGCGTGGCGCGTCACCTCACGAGTGAATCAGGTCTCGCGCACCGCCGCGCGCCGAGCCGCGTAGCGGCGGCCCCGTGGAGGAGCCGCCGCTGTGGTGGTGTCGGGCCGTCGGTCAGACACACTCACGGCAGATCAGCTCGCCGTTGCGCTCGACTGCCAGCTGGCTGCGGTGGTGCACCAGGAAACACCGGGCACAGCGGAACTCGTCCTGCTGCATCGGCAGCACCTTGACCGTGAGCTCCTCGTCGGCCAGGTCGGCGCCGGGCAGCTCGAAGCTCTCCGCCACCTCCGCCTCGTCGACGTCCACGGCACCCGACTGCGAGTCGACGCGCCGGGCCTTGAGCTCTTCCAGGCTGTCCTCGCCGAGGTCGACCTCGTCGCGGCGCGGGGCGTCGTAGTCGGTGGCCATCGGTTTCACTCTCCCATTTCGATGTTGTCGCTTCCGGTTGTAACGCCGGACGACGCTGTTTCGGTTCCGCTGGCGGGCCACCGCAAGTGTCGGCCACCCGACCCGACGACTCCGCGGGCCAGACCGCCAGAGGATCTCCCCGACGAGCGCGGAACCTACCCCCCCTTGGGCGAGGCATGTATACCGCCCTCGTGGCCGAGATGTACGCCCCTGCACGGGAAGTTGTTCCCAATGTGACTCAGGCGACACGAAGATAGGGGTAGTACTACCCGGTTCCAGGGTGGCGCGCCGGTATGTCGGACTGTTTCCACGCGACGGTCGGACAACCGTTAACCTCAGCGGCGTACCCGGCGGCCGGCGGGACGGCCCTTCACGCCGACGGCCGCTGCCACCCATCCATCGCCCGGGAGCGCCCTGATGAGCTTTGCGCGAGTGCGAGCACTCGTTGTCGTCGGCATGCTGGCGGTGGTCGCCCTGGTCTTCGTGGTCGTCGCACTCGTCAAGGACACCCAGGGTAACGCGGGCTCGGCCCAGGGCTGCCCGGAGGACTGGCCGCGTGCCGACGTCACGTTGCGTGAGCGCAAGGACGTCAGGATCAAGGTGCTGAACGCCACCGACCGCCCCGGGTTGGCCGCCAGCGTGGGCGACGAGTTCCGCAATCGCGACTTCCAGGTCCAGAAGGAAGGCAACCAGAAGAAGCAGGTCGACGACGTGGCGGTGCTGCGGTACGGCCCGAAGGGCGTCGGCTCCGCCCACCTGCTGCGGGCCTACTTCCTGAATGCCGCCGCGTACGAGTACGACGCCACGCGCGAGGACGACGTGGTGGACGTGATCCTCGGCAACGGCTTCCGGCAACTGGCGACCACCACCGAGGTCAACCAGTCCCTCGGCGACCTCGGTTCCCCGGTGGCCCCGCCGATGACCTGTCCCATGCCGGTCGAGGACTGACCGACGGATCGGTCCGGCCGGGTGGACCGGACGAGCCGGGCGGGTCGATCTGGCCGGCCGTGCGTCCGGACTACGGATCATCCGGCCGGACGATCACGGGCCGCCGGAGGCGTCCAGCGCGGCCAGCCGGTCATGCAGGGGCGCGAACAGGTCCGGCGGCGCGGCGATCACCATGTCCGGTCCGGGGCCCTGCCCGTCGATCCCGCCGATCCGCAGACCGGCCTCGGTGGCCACCAGCCCGCCGGCCGCCCGGTCCCAGTCCGCCAGGCCCTTCTCGTAGAACGCGTCGGCCCGCCCCTCGGCGACCAGACAGAGGTCGACGGCGGCAGCCCCGAGTCGGCGGATGTCCCGGACGTGCGCGATCAGCTCGGTCACCACCCGGGCCTGGTGGGCGCGGCGGGCCGGGTCGTAGCCGAAGCCGGTGATCACGAGCGTCTGCCCGAGGTCGGTCTCGGTGGAGCAGCGCAGCCGCCGGCCGTCCCGCCAGGCGCCGCCACCGGCCGTCGCGGTCCACTCCTCGCCGGTGTGGATGTTGCGCACCACACCCGCCACGACCTCGCCGTCCACCTCCGCGGCGATCGACACCGCGCAGTGCGCCAGCCCGTACAGGTAGTTGACCGTGCCGTCGATCGGATCCACGATCCACCGCACCGGCGCCGGTGCCGCCGTACCGCGCTGCGCCGCGCCGTACTCCTCACCCAGCACGGCGTCGTCCGGGCGCAGCCGGCGCAGCGCGTCGACGATCTGGCGCTCCACCGCCCGGTCCGCCGCGGTCACCACGTCCGTGGCGGTGCTCTTGGTGGCCGCGACCCGGACCCCATCAACCCTCATCCGGTACGCGGTGGCCGCCGCCTCCCGCGCCACCTCGATCGCGATCTCCAGCAACTGCCCTGGCTGCGGTGCCGAGCGGTCCATCGTCCGTCCCCTTCCCCGCACGGCCGGGTTTCCGAGGCCTGCGCGGGTATCATCCTTACAAAGTCCACAAGCGCACCGAATCGGCGGTCTCGATCGCCGGTCAGCCGTGCGGCGCAGGATGATCGCCGCAGACGGCGTTACAATTCACCCCTGCCCACCGCCACGGGCGGCCGGACGACCGGTCGACCGGGGACACGGGGGTTCCTCAACCACATCGCCCGGCGTGGTGCCCTACGCTGCGCCGGACGATCCCGGCCGTGCTCGCTCTTCGCCTCCGGAAGGTCATTCGTGACAGAACCCCGCCAGACCGGCGCCGACGTTCGCTCGCTCACCGACACCCTGATCGCCCACGCGCAGAGCGCCGGCGGCCAGCTCACGTCGGCCCAGCTCGCGCGCACCGTCGAGTCCGCCGAGGTGACTCCGGCCCAGGCCAAGAAGATCCTGCGGGCGCTCTCCGAGGCCGGGGTGACCGTGGTGGTCGACGGCTCGGCCAGCACCCGCCGCCGGGTCGCAGCCGCCCGCTCCGCGACTCCCGCCTCCCGGGCCACCACCGCCAAGACCACGAAGAAGGCGGCGGCTCCTGCCCCGAAGCAGGCGGCCGCAGCCGACGAGGCACCGGCGCCGGCGCCCCGCAAGGCGACCGCGCGCAAGGCCGCCGGCACCACCGCCGAGGTGGCCAAGGCCGTCGCGCCGGCCAAGAAGTCCACCCGCGCCACCAAGGCGACGGTGGCCGCCGCGACCGGCGCCAAGCCGGCCAAGACCGCCGGCAAGGCCAAGGGCGAGGGCCCCGGGGGTGAGGTCGACCCCGAGGAACTCGCCGCCGAGATCGAGGACGTGGTGGTCGAGGAGCCGGCCGAGCTGGCCCAGGCCGCTGCCGCCGACGCGGCGAGCTCGGCCACCGACAACGACTTCGAATGGGACGACGAGGAGTCCGAGGCGCTCAAGCAGGCGCGCCGGGACGCCGAGCTCACCGCCTCGGCCGACTCCGTCCGGGCGTACCTGAAGCAGATCGGCAAGGTGCCGCTGCTCAACGCCGAGCAGGAGGTGGAGCTGGCCAAGCGGATCGAGGCCGGGCTCTACGCCGCCGAGCGGCTGCGCGCGGCCGACGAGGGCGAGGAGAAGCTCGTCCGCGAGATGCAGCGCGACCTGCTCTGGATCTCCCGCGACGGCGAGCGCGCCAAGAACCACCTGCTGGAGGCGAACCTCCGCCTGGTCGTCTCGCTCGCCAAGCGGTACACCGGCCGTGGCATGGCCTTCCTCGACCTCATCCAGGAAGGCAACCTCGGCCTCATCCGCGCCGTCGAGAAGTTCGACTACACCAAGGGCTACAAGTTCTCCACCTACGCCACCTGGTGGATCCGCCAGGCCATCACCCGCGCCATGGCCGACCAGGCCCGCACCATCCGCATCCCGGTGCACATGGTCGAAGTGATCAACAAGCTGGGCCGGATCCAGCGTGAGCTGCTCCAGGACCTGGGCCGTGAGCCCACCCCGGAGGAGCTGGCCAAGGAGATGGACATCACACCGGAGAAGGTGCTGGAGATCCAGCAGTACGCCCGGGAGCCCATCTCGCTCGACCAGACCATCGGTGACGAGGGCGACAGCCAGCTCGGTGACTTCATTGAGGACTCGGAGGCCGTCGTCGCGGTCGACGCGGTGTCCTTCTCGCTGCTCCAGGACCAGCTCCAGCAGGTCCTCCAGACGCTGTCCGAGCGGGAGGCGGGCGTGGTACGCCTGCGCTTCGGCCTCACCGACGGCCAGCCGCGCACGCTGGACGAGATCGGGCAGGTCTACGGGGTGACCCGGGAGCGGATCCGGCAGATCGAGTCCAAGACGATGTCCAAGCTGCGGCACCCGTCGCGTTCCCAGGTCCTCCGGGATTATCTCGACTGATCAGCGCACGTCAACTGATCGTGTCGTTTTGACCACCTGGCGTCAACGCCGGATGGTGATCAGGCGGTTGCACGAATGTGATCGTTGACGTGGCACCCTGGGTGCACGGCACACTGTCCGTGCCAGGTGTGACCTCGGTCCCCCGCGGGCACACAGGGAAGGCGAGGCCCTACAAGGGTGTTGCACGATAGGTGACCAAGACCGAAGAGAGTGTTCATCGGTGACGACCAGAGGAGGAAGGCGATGACCCCGACCCTCACGCCGCCGCCCGAGACGGTGAGCCCCCCGGCCGCCGATGAACGGTGCGACCGCTGCAATGCCGCCGGCAAGCTCCGGATCACCCTCTCGGGTGGCAGTGAGCTGGTGTTCTGTGGGCACCACGCCAACAAGTACGCGGAAGATCTCGTGAAGATCACCGTACGGTTCGCGACGGACCCGGAGTTCACCTGGCGTGGCGCCGATCTGATGGCCAACTAGAACCCACGGCCCACATAGCCGGCCGGAGGCCCCTCACGGGACCTCCGGCCGGCTCCGTCTCTCCCCTCCCCCTCCCCCCCTCCCCCTCCCCCCCACCTCGGGGTCACGCGCGTGATCAAGAGGTTTGGGCCACAATCGCCGATTCGCCCGACGCAAACCTCTTGATCACGCGCGTCAGGGGTGGGGTGGTGGGTGGAGTTAGAGGGTTTGGACGGTGGCTATGCGTTCTTCGAGTTGTTCGATGGTGGCTTGGGCGCTGGGTGGGCCGCCGCAGAGGCGGCGGAGCTCGGCGTGGATCTTGCCGTGCGGTTGGCCGGTGCGGTGGTGCTGGGCGGCCACCAGGGCGTTGAGCTGGCGGCGTAGCGCGACTCGGCGTTGTGCGGCGTTCATCGGTGCCGGTGCGGCCGGTGCCGCCGGCTCGGCCGGCCGTTCGGTCGCCCGCCGTTTCCGGGCCGCCAGTTGCTCGGACTGCCGCTTGGACAGCAGTTCCGCCACCTGCTCCGGGGTCAGCAGCCCCGGCAGGCCCAGGTACTCCTCCTCCTCCGGGGTACCGGCCTGGGCGGCGGTGCCGAACGAGGCACCGTCGAAGATCACCTGGTCCAGCTCGGCGGTGGCGGACAGTGCGGCGAACCGCTTCTCCAGTTCGCCGCTGGCCTGGTCGTCACGCTGGGCGCGCTCCAGCAGGTCGTCGTCGAAGCCCTCACGGTCCTTCGGCTTGCCGAGCACGTGATCCCGCTCAGCCTCCATCTCGCTGGCCAACCCGAGCAGGTGCGGGACGCTGGGCAGGAACACCGAGGCGGTCTCGCCCGGCCGACGGGCCCGGACGAACCGCCCGATCGCCTGCGCGAAGTACAGCGGGGTGCTGGCACTGGTGGCGTAGACGCCGACCGCCAGCCGGGGGATGTCGACCCCCTCGGAGACCATCCGTACCGCGACCATCCACCGTTGCTCGGACGCCGCGAACGTCGCGATCCGGGCCGAAGCGCCCACGTCGTCGGAGAGTACGACAGCCGCCTTCTCCCCGGTCACCTGCTCGATGAGCTTCGCGTACGAGCGGGCGGACTGCTGGTCGGTGGCGATCACCAGGCCCGCCGCGTCCGGCATGCCCGCCTCGCGCAGCACGGTCAGTCGGGCGTCGGCGGCGCGCAGCACCTGCGGCATCCAGTCGCCGGCCGGATCCAGGGCGGTACGCCAGGCCTGGGCGATCAGATCCTGGGTCATCGGCTCGCCCAGCCGGGCCGACAGCTCCTCCCCGGCGTTGGTACGCCACCGGGTCTCGCCGGAGTACGCCAGGAACAGCACCGGCCGGACCACGCTGTCACGCAGCGCGTCGCTGTAGCCGTACACCGAGTCGGCCCGGGACCGCAGCAGCCCGTCCCCGCCCCGCTCGTAGCTGACGAACGGGATCGGGTTGTCGTCGGAGCGGAACGGCGTGCCGGTCAGCATCAGCCGGCGTACGGCCGGCTCGAAGGCGGCCTTCACCCCGTC
Source organism: Micromonospora craniellae (assembly GCF_014764405.1). Taxonomy (NCBI): domain Bacteria; kingdom Bacillati; phylum Actinomycetota; class Actinomycetes; order Micromonosporales; family Micromonosporaceae; genus Micromonospora; species Micromonospora craniellae. Next base: position 914,021 of record NZ_CP061725.1, read on the forward strand.
GCCCCAGGTACGCGAGTCGCCGGCGTGGTGGATCTCGTCGAGGATGACCAGGGTGCGTCGGGTCATGGTGCGCCGCCGGTGCACCTGCGGCGCCATGCCGACCTGCGCGTACGTGATCACCGCTCCGTGGAAGTCCGCCGACGAGTGCAGGTCGGCGTTGCGGAACGCGGCGTCGAGCTGGATGCCGACCCGGGCCGCCGCAGCCGCCCACTGGGTCTTCAGATGCTCGGTCGGCGCGACCACGGTGACCGCCTCGACGGTGCCGTCGGCGAGCAGCTCGGCGGCGATCCGCAGGGCGAAGGTGGTCTTCCCGGCGCCGGGCGTGGCGACCGCGGTGAAGTCCTCGCTGCGTCGTCGCAGGTACTCCACCATGGCTTTGCGTTGCCAGGCCCGTAAGGGCGGGAACGTCTCGAGCGCCGGCGTCCGGGGTGCCACGGCTCGCTCCTCTCCGACCGCAGTGTCCCGACCGCAGGCCGGCGGACCCGGGCCGGGGGCGCGGTAGTCGCCCCACGAAAACGCCTCCGCGCACAAGAAGCCGCGAAGGCCGACTCAGCATAACCAGGACCGGCGACCGGCCCCACGCGACGCCACACCAGCCGGCCGGTGCCCTTCGCCACTGCCCGGCCGGACGGCCACCAGGGTCACTCCGGCGGTGGCCCGGGCGCCTCGGTGCGGGGTGGGTGCAGCATTGCCACCGGCGCCGACCAGCGACGCCGCAGCGCCACCAGGCGTACGCCGAAGACCAGCACGGCCGCGGCGGTGAGCGGGATCGGGCCGGTCTGGTCGAGGCCGTACAGGACCGTGACCACGATCGCGCCGACCAGTGCCGCGAGCGCGTAGATCTCCCGCCGGAGCACCACCGGTATCTCGCCGGTGAGCAGGTCCCGGACCAGGCCGCCACCGATCGCGGTGAGCATCCCGATCAGGCACGCCCCGACCGCCGGAACCTCAGCTTCGAGCGCTTTGAGGGTGCCGGTGACGGTGAACAGGCCGAGCCCGGCCGCGTCCAGGATCAGGACTGTGGTGCGCAGCCGGGCCAACTGCGGGTGCAGCCAGAAGATCGCCCCGGCGGTCAGCGCGGCGGTGGTCGCGTACCGCCAGTCGCCGAAGGCCAGTGGCGGGGCCTCGTTGATGACGAGGTCACGGAAGATCCCGCCACCGAGGGCGGCGACGAAACCGACGAAGACCACACCGAACAGGTCGAGCCGTTTGGCGACCGCCGCTGAGGCTCCCGCGGCGGCGAAGACCGCGACCCCGGCCAGGTCGGCCAGGAGCAGGGCGGTGGAGGTGGTCACCGCCGCAGGTTACGCGGGCGGACGGGCGATCGGCCCGGGGTCACTCGCGGTACGAGTCGTAGATCTCCTTGCACTTGGGGCAGACCGGCGAACCCTTCTTGGGGGTCTTCGTCACCGGGAAGGTCTCCCCGCACAGTGCTACGACGAAGGTGCCCATGACGGCACTCTCGGCGATTTTTTCCTTCCGGACGTAGTGGAACATCTCCGGACCGGTGTCGGCGTCCTTCAGCTCCGGACGCTCGAGTACCTGTGTGCTCACGTCTGCACCTCCAACCGTCAAGTCTGGCAGGTCACTGTGGCCCCGGTCCACCTGAGGTGACCGGGGCGGCGGCAGTACGGTGGGCGACTGTGACCGACTTTCACCTTCGCCACGGCACCGAGGTGGCCCGGGCGCTGCGCGAGCGGCGTCCTGTGGTCGCCCTGGAGAGCACCATCGTCTCGCACGGCCTGCCCCGGCCGGACAACCTGCGGGTGGCCCGGGAGATCGAACAGGCCGTCCGGGACGCAGGCGCCGTCCCGGCCACCATCGGGATGGTCTCCGGCGAACTCGTGGTGGGCCTCGACGACGCCGAGCTGACCCGGCTGGCCACCGCCGAGGACGTGACCAAACTCTCCGTACGCGATCTCGCGGTGGCCGCCGCGACCGGCGCGGACGGCGCCACCACGGTGGCCGCGACGAGCGCGGTGGCGGCCCGGGCCGGCATCGGTGTGTTCGCCACCGGTGGCCTGGGCGGGGTGCACCGCGAGGCCGCGCAGACCTTCGACGAGTCGGCCGATCTGGTCACCCTCGCCCGGACGCCGATCGCAGTGGTCTGCGCCGGCGTCAAATCGATCCTCGACGTGGGCGCGACGTTGGAGCGCCTGGAGACCCTCGGGGTGGCCGTGGTCGGCTACCGCACCCGCCGGTTCCCGGGCTTCTTCATCACCGACAGCGGCTTCGACCTGGACTGGTCCGTCGATTCGCCGGAGCTGGTCGCCGACGCGCTGGCCGCCCGCGAGGCGCACGGCGTGCACCACGGTGGTCTGCTCGTCGCCAACCCGCTGCCCGTCGACGAGCAACTCGACCCGGACCTGCACGACCGCACCCTCGCCGAGGGACTGGCGCGGCTGGAGCGCGACGGAGTGAGCGGCAAGGCGGTCACGCCGTACCTGCTCTCCCACTTCCACTCCGCGACCGAAGGGGCCAGCCTGGCGGTCAACGTCCGGACCATCCTGCGCAACGCCGATCTCGCCGCCCGGATCGCGGTGGCCGCCGCCACCCGACGCGACGCCGCGTGAACGGATTTGGCGTACGGACCGGCACCGGAGCGCGCCGCGTCGGCGTCGCCGGCCGGGTGCTTTTGGTCGGTGACGTGATCACCGACGTGCTGGCGGTGCTGGCCGCCCCGTTGGCCCGTGGCACGGACACGCCTGCGGCGATCCGGTTCACCGGCGGCGGGCAGGCCGCGAACACCGCCGCCTGGCTGACCACGCAGAGCGTGCCGGTGACTCTGGTCGGCGCGGTCGGCGACGACGCCGCCGGACGGGACCGGATCGCGGAGCTGACCGCCGTGGGCGTCGACTGCGCGGTGCGGACGGTGACCGGGGTCGGCACCGGCACGGTGATCGTGCTGGCCGGTGGTGGCGAACGCACGATGGTCACCGAACGCGGGGCGAACGTGCGGCTGCGGCCCGAACAGGTCGACGCCGCGCTGGCCGAGGCGCCGGAGGCGAGCCACCTGCACCTGTCCGCGTACACCCTGTTGGACCCGGAGTCCCGCCCGGCGGGCCGGCACGCGTTGGCCGCCGCCCGCGAGCGCGGCCTCACCACCAGCGTGGACGCGGCCTCCGCGGCGCCGCTGCGGGCCGTCGGCTCGGCGGCCTTCCTGTCCTGGGTACGCGGGGTCGACCTGCTGCTGGTGAACACCGACGAGGCGACGGTGCTGGCCGGCGGCCTGGATCCGGCCGCCCAGGGGCGGGCACTGGCCGCCACCGCCCGGCGGGTGGTGGTCAAGCGCGGTGGGGCGGGCGCCACCTGGGTCGAGCGGACCGGCACGGTCGTCACCTCACCGGCCCGTCGGGTCGCGGTGGTGGACGTGACGGGGGCGGGCGATGCCTTCGCGGCCGGGCTGCTCGCCGCCTGGCTGGCCGGTGCGACTCCGGAGGCCGCCCTGAACCGGGCCACCGACCTCGGCGCGGCGGCGGTCTCCCAGGTGGGCGCCCGACCGGTCGCCTGAACCGCTCGATCAGTTCCGCCCGGGTCGGGGCGTTCCGACCCACGCTCCCCGGGTGGGACTGCGCCCGCGTCAGGGCTCGGCGTCAATGACCTTGTGCGGCCGTTCCTCGGCGGTGAGGCTCATCGTCGGTGCCTCCTGCCGCCGCCGTGCCGACCGGCCGATCAGACGGTGCTGTTCCTTCGGCGGCCGGTCGTTGGCCAGCAGCACCGCGAGCCACGGGACGACGATCATGCCCAGCGCCACCAGCGGCAGCCAGAGCCAGAGCAGGGGCGCCCGCATGCCGACCAGGATCGCGCCCACGATCACGCAGGCCACCCGGACGCCCATCATCGCGACGTACCGCCGCTGCCGGCTGGTGAGCTGGTCGTGCTGGCTGCGCGAGGCGTCGGTGATGAGGATCGGCCGGTACGCCTGATGCTTCACCGTGTACCTCCTTGAGGGGTCGCTCCCATCCTGTCACCTCGACCGGGCCCACGACGACGTTCGTCGGGCCATCGCCTCGCCGGACCGCTCAGCCCCCGGCGGCCTTCGCCTTCGCCGCCGCCTTCTGCTGCTGCTTGTACTCCCGGACCAGGCGCAACGACTCGGCGTCGGTGACGTCGGCCACCGACCGGTGGACCTCCGGCTCGCCGTAGCCGCCGGCCGCCTCCTGCCAGCCCGGCGGTCGTACGCCGAACCGCTTGCCGAGCAGGGCGAGGAAGATCTGCCCCTTCTGCCGGCCGAGCCCCGGCAGGGCGGTGATCCGCGTGAGCAGTTCCGCACCGTCGGCGGGGTCGGCCCAGAGCCGGGCGGCGTCGCCGTCGTACCGGTCGACCAGCGCCCGGCAGACCTCCTGCACGCGGGCCGCCATCGCCTTCGGGAACCGGTGCAGCGCCGGCGGCTGGGCGAAGAGAGCCACCAACGCCTCCGGGTCGTACTCGGCGAGTTCCCGGGCGTCCAGGTCGTGACCGAGCCGCTGGGCCAGCACGTACGGCGAGGAGAACGCCTTCTCCATCGAGACCTGTTGGTCCAGAACCATCCCCGTCAGCAGCGCCAGCGGACTCTGCGTGAGCAGCCGGTTCGCCTCCGGGTCGATGGGCAGTGCGAGTGTCATGCCCCTCATCCTGCCCGCCCCGGCCGCAGCAGGTGATCCAACACTCAGCTTGATTCCGGATTAGGTTAGGCCGTGCTAACTCCGGCGCTCGGTCGCCCCGGGCCGCGGAGGAAAGGGTTCATCGTGCTTCTCACCCGCCGTACCACCGGCGCGTTGCTCGCCGCCAGCTTGCTCACCGTCGGGCTGGCCGCCTGCGGATCAGGTGAGGAGGACGGACGCGGCGGCAGACTCGGGCCAGTCGACCGACAAGTCGATCACCGTCAACGCCCGGTACGCGAACACCGCGCAACTCGCCGCCCAGCTCGTGGAGGAGGGCGACCGGTCCCCCGCCGACGTGTTCTTCGCGCAGGACGCGGGCACCCTGGGCACCGTGGCCAAGCAGGGCATGTTCACCACGCTCGCCGAGGAGACCACGGCGAAGGTGCCGGCGTCCTACCGCGCCGGCAACGGCCAGTGGGTCGGCGTGAGCGCCCGCGCCCGGGTGCTGGCGTACAACGCCGACCTGGTGAAGGCCGAGGAGTTGCCCGCATCGGTGTTCGACCTGACCGGCCCGGCCTGGAGGAGGTGGCCCGGTCGCTCGGCCGTGGCCCCTGGACCGTGCTGCGCACGGTGGCCCTGCCGCTCACCCTGCCGGGCATCGGCGCCGGGGCCGCGCTGGTCTTCCTCACCGGCATGAAGGAACTCCCGGCCACCCTGCTGCTGCGCCCCACCGGCACGGACACCCTCGCCACCGAGTTGTGGACGAGTACGGCCGTCGGCGCCTACGCGGCGGCGGCCCCCTACGCCGCGCTGCTGGTGCTGATCTCGGCGGTACCCACCTGGCTGCTGGTCGCCCGCAGCGGCCTGCTCGACCGGGAACGCAACGCATGAAACACGCAACGGAGTGGAGGGGTGGCATGAGTGACGTCGTGCTCGACGGGGTGGTCAAGCGGTACGGGCGGGTCACCGCGTTGGCTAGCGCCGACCTCAGCGTGCCGTCCGGGCAGTTGACCGCGGTGCTCGGGCCGTCCGGCTGCGGCAAGACCACGTTGCTGCGCTGCCTGGCCGGCTTCGAGCGGCTCGACGGCGGCGAGATCCGGATCGACGGCGCGGTGGTCGCGGGCGGCGGCCGGCACCTGCCGGCGCACCGGCGCCACATCGTGGTGGTGCCCCAGGAGGGTGCCCTCTTCCCGCATCTGCGGGTCGCGGTGGCCCGCGCGCTCGCGCCCCGACCGTCGGTGGTGCTGCGCGACGAGCCGTTCAGCGCTCTGGACGCGGGGCTGCGCGCCGGGCTGCGGCACGACGTACGCGAGGCGCTGCGCGCCGACGGGGCGACCGGTATGCTGGTCACCCACGACCAGGGTGAGGCGCTGTCGGTCGCCGACAAGGTGGTGGTGCTGCGCGACGGTCGGGTGGTGCAGGCCGCCGCGCCGACCACGGTCTACCGGAAACCGGCCGACCCGTGGGTGGCCGGCTTCGTCGGTGACGCGGGCGCGGGTCTTTCCGGCGGACGCCGCGCGCAGGTCCCCGGTCGACCTCGCCGCCTGACCTCGACCGGTGGTCCGGCGGGCCCTGGTCGGCACCGGTGGCGTCGGCCCGGTTCGGTCTGGTCTTCGGTGGTCACGCGCGGGCCCGGCGGACGCTGGAGCCGTCCGCCGGGCCGGTGTGCGTCAGGGTCAGTTGACCACGAACAGCAGGCGGTTCGGCGAGCCGCTGCCCGGGCTGGTCACCACGCCGGTGGTGGCGTTACTGGTCAGGTAGTTCTTGACCTGGGCCGGGGTGTAGGACGGGTTGGCCGAGAGCACGAGCGCGGCGGCGCCGGCCACGTGCGGGGAGGCCATCGAGGTGCCGCTCAGCGTGCTGGTCGCGGTGTTGCTGGTGTGGTACGCGGACAGCACGCTCGACCCGGGCGCGAAGATGTGCACGCAGGAGCCGTAGTTCGAGAAGGACGACCGGGCGTCGGTGCTGGTCGTCGAGCCGACGGTGATGGCGGTCGAGGTGCGGGCAGGCGAGTAGTTGCAGGCGTTGGCGTTGAAGTTGCCGGCCGCCACCGCGTAGCTGACGCCGGAGGCGATCGAGTTGGCCACCGCGTTGTCGATCGTGCTGCTGGCCCCGCCGCCGAGGCTCATGTTCGCCACGGCCGGCTTCACCGCGTTGGCGGTCACCCAGTTGACCCCGTTGACCACGCTGGCGGTGGTGCCGCCACCGGAGCAGTTGAGCACCTTCACCGCGACCAGGCGGACGGACTTGGCGACGCCGTACGTCGCGCCGCCGACGGTCCCGGCGACGTGGGTGCCGTGGCCGTTGCAGTCGGTGTTGTTGGAGTCGACCGTGTTGGTACCCCAGGTGGCCCGGCCACCGAACTGGTTGTGGGTGGTCCGGATGCCGGTGTCGATGATGTAGGCCCGTACGTTCGAGGCCGTGTTCGGGTAGGTGTAGGTGCCGCTCAGCGGACGGTTCCGCTGGTCGATGCGGTCCAGGCCCCAGGTGGGGTTGGTCTGGGTGGCCTGGACGGTGAACGCTTGGTCCTGCTCGACGTACGCGACCGCCGAGTTGGCGGCGAGCCGGGCCGCCTGCTTCGCGGACATCTTGGCGGCGAAGCCGGTCAGTGCCGCCGAGAAGGTGTCGGAGACGCTGCCCCCGTACCGCTGGACCAGGGCGGTGGCCCGGTCCGGCACTGCGGTGCGAGCCGCCGACGAACCGGCGGCGCCGACCGCGTCGGAGCGCAGGACGACGAGGTAGCTGCCGCTGACCGCGTTCGCGGCGCCGGCGCCACGGATCTCGCCGGTGGGTGCGGCGACCGCCGCGGTGGTGCTGGCCGCCGAGACGGCCGCCGCGGTGGCGACGACGGCGAGCGCCCGGATGACGTGCCGTCGCGCGGTGAACCCTGAGGACATCGTCTGCCTCCCTAACCGGAACGACCGACCGGGTCATGGCCGGACGGTGCGTCCCATGGACTCGAATGGATGAGATGCTAGCGCTAGATCGATGAACATGACAGAGATGTTCATCGATTGACTGAGATTGTCACGGGCGCCCGCACCCCGCCCCGACGTCACCAGGCAGGATGGCGGTGTGGACGGAAACGACATGCTGCTCTCCCCCGCCGGCGTCGAGGCGCTGCGGACCGCGTTGACGCGAGCCGCGTTCACCGCCAACGGCATCGCCACCCGGCTCGGCCCGCAGGCCACCGGCGGGGTGGCCCGCAACGACTTCCGGGCCGCGCTGCGCGCCACCACCGACGGTGATCCGCTCGCCACCCTGATCCGGGTCTTCGTCTGCGAGCAGACCGAGCCGGAGGCCGCCGTCGCCGCCGCGCTGGCGCCGCTCTCGATCGACGAGGCGCTCGCCGCCGGACTCGTCGAGCGGTACGGCGACGGGCTGCGGATGGGGCTGGACCTCGAACCGTACGGCGACGACTGGTGGGTGCTGGCGGATGTGCCGGCGAGCGCCCGCCCCGGTCGCTCGCTGCACGCCGAGCACGTGCTGGGCATCGGCGGGGCGACCCAGACAATGATCGGCGCGGCCGTCCGGCAGCCGGTGGGGAGCGCGCTCGACCTGGGCACCGGCTCCGGCGTCCAGGCCCTGCACCTGAGTACGCACGCCCGGCAGGTCACCGCCACCGACGTCTCCCGGCGGGCGCTACGGTTCGCCGCCACCACCGCCGCGCTCAACGGCCAGCAGTGGGAGCTGCTGCGCGGCGACATGGTGGAACCGGTCGCCGGTCGCCGCTTCGACCTGGTGGTCAGCAACCCGCCCTTCGTGGTCGGGCCGGGCACCACCACGCACGTCTACCGCGACTCGGGGCGGGTCGGCGACGCGATCGGCGCCGAGTTGGCTGCCGCCGCCGACGGGCTGCTCACCGAGGGCGGCACCATGCAGTACCTCGCGAACTGGGTGCACGTGGCCGGGGAGGACTGGGGCGAGCGGGTGGCCGGCTGGTTCGCCGGGACCGGCCTGGACGCCTGGGTGATCCAGCGCGAGGTCGCCGACCCGATGGCGTACGTCAACCTCTGGCTCACCGACGTCGGCGAGGCGACCGACCCGCAGCGGATGGCCGACTGGCTGGACTGGTTCGACGCGCACAAGGTGGAGGCGATCGGCTTCGGCATCGTCTCGCTGCGTCGCGGCGGGCACGACGACCCGGTGCTGCGGGTGGAGGACCTGCGACAGCGGGTGCAGGCCCCGATGGGCGACCGGGTCGCGGCCTGGTTCGACCGGCAGGACTGGCTGCGCCGGCAGGGCGCCGACGGGCTGCTGGACGCCCGCTACCGCGCCGCCGACGGGCTCCAGTTGCGGCAGGAGGCGACCATGGGCCCGGAGGGCTGGGGCGTCGACCGGCAGGTCCTCACCATGCCGCACGGGCTGCGTTGGACCGAGGAGATCGATCCGCTGGTACTCGCGCTGGTGGGTGGCGCCGACGGGCGCCTGCCGCTGCGCGACCAGATCGCGCTGCTCGCCGTCGCGCACGACGTGACCCCGGACGAGCTCGGCGAGGCAGCCGGACCGATCGTGGCGCACCTGGTCGAACGCGGCTTCATCGAGCCGGTGCGGTCGTGACGCGCCCCGACCCGGCACGGCCGTCCGGGTACGACGACCCGACGACGACCGAGGAACGGCGCTGATGCGGGCGGTGGTGCAGACCGTCGGACGGGCCGGTGTCACCGTCGACGGTGAGGTGGTCGGCGCGGTCGAAGACGGCCTGCTGGTGCTGGTCGGGGTGACGCACACGGACACCGCCGAGACCGCCCGGACGCTGGCCCGCAAGGTGTACGAGCTGCGCATCCTGGACGACGAGCGGTCCGCCGCCGACGTCGGGGCGCCGATCCTGGTGGTCAGCCAGTTCACGCTCTACGGCGACGCCCGCAAGGGACGCCGTCCGAGCTGGACCGCAGCGGCTCCCGCCGAGGTGGCCGAGCCCCTGGTCGACGCGGTGGTGGAGGCGCTGCGTCAACGCGGCGCGACGGTCGCCACCGGCCGCTTCCGGACGCACATGCTGGTCGAGAGCGTCAACGTCGGGCCGCGCACCATCCTCCTCGACCTCTGACGCGCGACCACGGGGCGGGTGGGCGTCGGACCACGTCGCCCGCCCGTCCCGTGGTCACCGGTCAGCCGAAGAGCCCCCGGCGTTGCAGGGACTGACGCAGCCACCCGTCGAGCTGCGCCGCCCAGTCCGTACGGTCCATCGTGGCGTAGTCGACGGTGAAGCGGCCGAAGACGTCCCGTCCCTCGCTCAACAGGCCGCCGCGCTTGTCCAGCTCCAACACCACCTGCATCTGCCGGGGATCGGCGACGAAGGTGACCTCCAGTTGCTTCATCGCACCCGCGTACTGCGGCGCGGGATAGAACTCGATCTCCTGGTAGAACGGCAACGTCTGGTGCACGCCGTAGATGTGTCCCCGCTCGACGTCCGCCCGGGCGAACCGGAAACCGAGCCGCAGCAGCGCCTCCAGCAGCCGCTCCTGCGCCGGCAGCGGGTGCACCGCCACCGGGTCGAGGTCACCCTTGTCCAGCGCCCGGGCCACCTCCAACTCGGTACGCAGCCCCATCGTCATCCCGTACAGGTGCTGCCCGTACAGCTCGGTGACCGGCATCTCCCAAGGCACCGGGAACCGGAACGGGACGTCGTAGCGCTGCCCGGCCTCCAGGCGAAACGGGCCGGTCACCTGCTGCCGGTGGAACTCCTGGTTCGTGACGTACTCGCTGTCGCCGCTCTCCACCTCGACCCGGGTCATCAACCCCAGAGCCACGTACGAGATGTCCACCCCGTGCTCGCCTCCGGTCACCGCGATGCTGCCCGTCAGCTCGCCGCCCGGCCGGCAGTTCGAGTTCGTCAGCACCGTCTCCACGGACGGGCCGCCGACTCCCATCGCCTGCATGAGCCGCTTGAAGACCACCGTTGCCTCCGTCGTGTGATCGCCCGATCCCGGCACCCGGGGTACGGGGTTGCGCCGGCCCGACGGCCGACCGCTGGCACGGTAACCCGGCGCCACCAAGTCGCATCTGCCGAACCGGCACACCGACCCGCAAGGAGGGGGTAACGGAACGGTCACTGTCGGTTCTCCGATCGCCTCACTCCCGTTTTACGCCTCACCCGCCAAGCTGGGTGTCACCGGCTGCTACTGGGCCGGGGCGACACGGCACGGACGTGGAACGGGGAGAGACAGAGATGGCCCTGCAGATGATGGAGCACCGGATGCGCGCCGGCACCGAGGCGGAGCACGGCGTCGACACCCTTACCGACCTGGACGCCACCGACGAGCGCGGCGTCTCCACCGACCTGGTCCGCGCGTACCTCAACGGGATCGGCCGGACCAAGCTGCTCACCGCGGCCGAAGAGGTGGACCTGGCGAAGCGGATCGAGGCCGGATTGTTCGCCGAGGAGAAGCTGTCCACCTGCACCCCACTCTCGGCCGACCTGCACGCCGACCTGGCAGTGGTCGCGCAGCAGGGGCGGGCCGCCAAGAACCACCTGCTGGAGGCGAACCTCCGCCTCGTGGTGAGCATCGCCAAGCGGTACACCGGCCGTGGCATGGCCTTCCTCGACCTCATCCAGGAAGGCAACCTCGGCCTCATCCGCGCCGTCGAGAAGTTCGACTACACCAAGGGCTACAAGTTCTCCACCTACGCCACCTGGTGGATCCGCCAGGCCATCACCCGCGCCATGGCCGACCAGGCCCGCACCATCCGCATCCCGGTGCACATGGTCGAGCAGGTCAACCGGATGGTCCGGGCCCGCCGCGAACTGTCCGTCTCGCTGGGCCGGGAGCCCACGGTGGCCGAGGTCGCCCACGCGCTGGACGTACCCGAGTTCCAGGTCATCGAGCTGATCTCGTACGACCGGGAGCCGGTCAGCCTGGACCAGGCCGTCGGCGAGGACGGGGAAAGCGCACTGGGTGACTTCGTCGCCGCCGTCGACCCGGCCGGCGAGCCCGGCGACGCCACCGCCCAGGGCGAACTGCGCAACGAGGTGAGCATCGTGCTCGCCACGCTGTCCCAGCGCGAGCAGGCGGTCATCCGGCTGCGGTTCGGGCTCGACGACGGCCGGCAGCGTACCCTGGACGAGGTCGGCCGCGAGTTCGGACTGTCCCGCGAGCGGATCCGGCAGATCGAAAAGGTGACGCTGCTCAAGCTGCGGGCCCCGGAGCGGGCGCAGCGGCTGGAAGCGTACGCCTCCTGACGTGACTGGTGTGCGATCGGCCCCGGCGGTGCGCCGGGGCCGATGTCGTATGTGCCCGGGGTCGTATGTGCCCGGGTGCGACCGTCCCGGGCGGCTCGTGTCGGGCGGCCGCGATGTAAGGAAGGGTCCCTTCCTATACACGAGGCGTTAGTAGGGGACCCTTCCTTTCACAAACGGCGGGGGCCGGTGTCGGGGCGGGCGGCGGCCGAGCCGATCCGGACCGAGGCGTGCAGCACGGACAACCCGTCCGGACGGGCCAGCACCGGGTTCAGCGTCAGTGCGCGTACCCGGGGCTGTTCGTCGGCGAGCCGCCCGATGCGCAGCAGCAGGTCGGCCAGGGCCGCCCGGTCCACGGGAGCGGCACCACGGTGACCCCGCAGCAGGGGTGCCGCCCGTGGGGCGTCGACCAGCTCGGTCGCGTCCCGGTCGGTCAACGGCACCGCCCGCCAGGCCCGGTCGCCGAGCAGGTCGGTGGCGACCCCACCGAGACCGAAGCCCACCACCGGGCCGAACGCCGGGTCCTCGACCAGCTCCACCACGCAGGCCACCCCGGGCGGCACCATCGGCTGCACCAGCACGTCCGCACCGAACACGGCGGCCAGCTCGGCGTACGCGCGGCGGACCGTGTCGGCGTCGGGCAGGTCGAGGCGGACCGCACCGAGGTCGAGGCGGTGCCGTAGTCCACCGGAGGCAGCCTTGAGCGCCACCGGGAAACCGAGCCGCGTCGCCGCGTCGACCGCCGCGTCGACCGAGTCGATCCGCGCCGACTCGACCACGTCGATGCCGTACGCGGCGAGCAGCGCCTCCGGATCGCCACCGTCCGCCCGCAGCGCCACCTGCGCCGCCACCGGATCGACATCGGAAAGATCGGGCAGTACGCCGGCGGGACGACGCCGCCAGTTCGCGTACGCGGTGACCCGGGCCAGCGCGTGTACCGCCTCCTCCACGCTCGGGTAGGCAGGCGTGCCCGCCGGGGCCCGACCGACCAGGAAGGTGGCCACCGTCGGCTTGTCGGTCGTGGGCGCGGTGAGCGCGGCGGCGAAGTCCGCCTCGGTGCCGGTGAGCTGCCCCGGCAACGGTGGTGCGAAGAGGACCACCAGCGCGTCGACCGAGTCGTCGGCGGCGGCCCCGGCGAGCGCCGCGCCGAACTCGGCGGCACTGGCCCGGGGACCGACGTCGCGTGGGTAGCCCGGTGCGACCCGCAGGCCGTGTGCCGCGCAGGCGGTGGCCGCCAGTCCGGCCAATGCCGAGGAGTTGGCGACCACACCGACCCGGTTCCCGACCGGCAGTGGTTGATTGGCCAGCAGCGCCCCGACGTCGAGCAGTTCGGCGACGGTGTCCACCCGGATCACCCCGGACTGGGCGAACAGGGCGCTCACCGCCGTCTCGTCCGGGCCTGCGGAGTCGCCCAGCCCGGGCGGGCGGGCCGGGGAGGCCAACGCCACCACCGGTTTGTCGCGGCCGATCCGCCGGGCCAGTCGGGCGAACTTGCGCGGGTTGCCGAAGGTCTCCAGATACAACATGATCACGTCGGTGGCGGGGTCGTCCTGCCAGTACTGCAACAGGTCGTTACCGGAGACGTCGGCCCGGTTGCCGGCCGAGACGAAGCTGGACAGGCCCAGCCCGCGCCGGTCCGCCTCGGCCAGCAGCGCCACCCCGAACACGCCCGACTGGCTGAAGATGCCGACCCGGCCGGGCACCGGCAGGCGTGGCGCGAGGGTGGCGTTGAGGCGTACCGCCGGGTCGGTGTTGGCCACCCCGAGGCAGTTGGGGCCGATCACCCGCATGCCCGCCGCGTGGGCGGCGCGCACCAGGGTGCGCTGCACGGCGGCGCCCGCCATCCCCGCCTCGGCGAAGCCCGCCGAGATGACCACCAGGCCGTGTACGCCGGCCACCGCGGCGTCGGCGACCACCTCGGGCGCCGACTCCGGCGGCACCGCCACCACGGCCAGGTCGACCGGCAGGCCGGCGTCGACCGCCGACGGGTACGCGGGCAACCCGGCCACCCGGGCGGCGGTCGGGTGCACCGGCACCACCGACCCGGCGTACCCGCCGTCGCGCAGGTGCCCGAGCACCGCCGCGCCGACGCCCTGGCCGGTGGCGCTGGCACCGTAGACGACCACGCCGCGCGGGGCGAGCAGCCGGGCGATGGACCGGGCCTCGGTGCGGTGCTCCCGCCCGCGCTGCACCTCCAGGGTCGCTTCGGTGGGCGCGATCGGAAAGGTCAGGTGCACCACGCCGTCGGCGAACTGGCGCTGGATCTGGTAGCCGAAGTCGGCGAAGACGCGCAGCATCGCGCCGTTGGCCGGCAACACTTCGGCCACGAAGTTGACGATCCCGCTGCGCCGGGCCGCGTCGGCGAGGTGTTCCAGCAGCACCGAGCCGATGCCCCGGCCCTGGTATGCGTCCTCGACCACGAACGCGACCTCGGCGTCGGGCGAGGCCGGGCCGAGCCGCTCGTACCGGCCGACGGCGACGATCCGGTCGCCGACGAGCACCACGAACGCCTCCCGGTCGCGGTGGTCGACGTTGACGAAGCGGTGCAGGTCCCGCTCGGGAATGCGCGGGTACGGCGAGAAGTACCGCAGGTAGCGGGTGCGCTCGGAGAACCGGGAGTGCATCTCGACGATCGCCGCCGCGTCGGAGGGGCGGATCTGTCGCAACTGGACGGTGCTGCCGTCGCTGAGCAGCACGTCCACGGCTGGTTCGGTTGTGGTCACCTCGGGCGGCCCTCCCCCGGCCAGCTCAGTCGCGCGGGTCGTACGGATCGAGGCCGAGCAGCGGGAAGACGGCCTTCCGGGTGGCTGCGATGGCCCGGTCCACCGGGTTCGGCTCGCCGGTGGGCTGCCACGGCTCGTAGCCCGGGTCGACGTCGTCGGTCATCCGCAGCGGGATGTCGGCACCGGGACGCCGGGCCCGGGCCAGGTCCCGCCAGCCCGGCGGAGTCAGCGTGGCCGGGTCCAGCGGCGCGCCGGTGGCCACCGCCAGCAGGTGCGTCCAGGCCCGGGGCACCACCTCGACGAGCGCGTACCCGCCCCCGCCGGTGGCCACCCACCGGCCGTCGCACAGCTCGTCGGCGAGCGCCCGCAACGCCAGGTAGGTGGCGCGCTGCCCGTCCACCGACAGGTGCAGGTCGGCGAGGGGGTCGACCCGGTGGGCGTCCGCCCCGCACTGGGTGAACAGCACCTGTGGACGGAAGGCGCGCAGCACCGACGGCACGATCGCGTGGAAGGCGCGTTGCCAGCCGGCGTCCTCCACCCCGGGCGGCAGCGGGACGTTGACCGCGCTGCCGGCGGCGTTCGGGCCACCCGTCTCGTCCGGGAACCCGGTGCCCGGGAACAGCGCGAGCGGGGTCTCGTGCAGGCTGACGGTCAGCACCCGCGGGTCGTCCCAGAAGATCTGCTGCACCCCGTCGCCGTGGTGCACGTCGACGTCGACGTACGCGATGCGCTCCGCGCCCAGGTCGAGCAGCCGGGCGATGGCCACCGCCGGGTCGTTGTAGACGCAGAAGCCGGCGGCCCGGTCGGCCATGGCGTGGTGCAGGCCACCGGCCACGTTGACCGCACGCCGGGCCTGGCCCCGCCACACCGCCTCGGCGGCGGCCACCGTCGCTCCGGCGATCAACGCGCTCGACTCGTGCATTCCCTCGAAGACCGGGTTGTCCGAGGTGCCCAGACCGAAGCCGGTGAAGAACGGTTCGCGCGGCGCCATCCGGACCGCGCCCAGGTAGCGCGGGTCGTGCACCCGGCTGAGCAGTTCGTCGTCGGCCGGGTACGGCTTGACCATGCGGACTCCGGGCCGGTGCAGCACGCCGAGTTCCCAGGCGAGCGCGAGGGTCAACTCCACCCGGACCGGATCGAGCGGGTGGTCGCCGAGGTCGTAGGCGAGCAGCGACTCGTCCCACATCACCACCGTGTCGTCGGACATCTGCCCATGGTCGCACGCGACCGGGCAACCGGCCTGGTCAGGCGTCGGTGCCCGAGCCGGTGGCCACCGGCCGGTCCGGGTCGGCCACCCAGTTGCTCCACGAGCCGACGTACAGCGCGGCGTCCGGACGCCCGGCCAGATGCAACGCGAGCACCGCCTGCGCGGCGGTCACCCCTGAGCCGCAGTACGCCCCCACCGGCGCCCCGGCGGCCACCCCGGCTGCGGCGAAGCGGTCCCTCAGCACCTCGGCGGCCGGGAAGCGGCCCTCGGTGACGTACTCGGAGGCGGGCACGTTCACCGCGCCGGGGACGTGCCCGGCGACCGGGTCGATCGGCTCCTGTTCGCCCCGGTAGCGCGGCGCGGCCCGCACGTCGAGCAGCACCCCGTCAGCGGCGGCCAGCCGGGCGGCGGCCGAGGCGTCGAGCACCGGCAGCGCAGCCGGGCGGACGGTCACGTCGCCGGGTTCGGGCGTCGACACGTCGTCGCTGGTGGACAGGCCAGCGGCCAACCAGGCCGGGAATCCGCCGGACAACAGGCGTACCGGCCGGTGCCCGGCCCAGCGCAACGTCCACCAGGCGCGGGCGGCGGACATGCCGTCACCGCCGTCGTACACCACCACGGGGTGCCCTTCGCGCACCCCGGCGGCCCGCAGTGCCGCCTGCAACGCGGCCGGGTCGGGCAGGGGATGCCGGCCGGCCGGGCCGGGCGGGCCGCAGAGCGCGGTGTCCAGGTCGACGAAGACCGCGCCCGGGACGTGCCCGGCCGCGTAGTCGTCCCGGCCGGGTGGGCCGACCAGGCGCCACCGCACGTCGAGCAGGGTGGGCGGCTCGGCCCCGTCGAGTTCCGCAGCGAGTGACCGCGCCTCGACCAGAAGATCGTCTGTACCGGACATGCATCCAGTCAACACCATCAGTGACGGCAACAGCGGTTCGGTGACCGTCGATCGGGGTGCGGCAGGGTAGCATCGATACCCGGAGGGCCGCTGACACTATGAAGTCTCACGACTTGGTCGATACGACCGAAATGTACCTGCGCACCATCCTCGAACTCGAAGAGGAGGGAGTGCCGCCGCTACGCGCACGGATCGCCGAACGGTTGCGCCAGAGCGGCCCCACCGTGAGCCAGACCGTCGCCCGGATGGAGCGCGACGGCCTGCTCACCGTCGAGGGTGACAGGCACCTCAGCCTCACCGATCTCGGCCGCGCCACCGCCGTCTCGGTGATGCGCAAGCACCGGCTCGCCGAACTGCTGCTGGTCAACGTGATCGGGATGCCCTACGAGGAGGCCCACGAAGAGGCCTGCCGCTGGGAGCACGTGATGAGCGACGCGGTCGAGAAGCGGGTCTACGACCTGCTCAACCGGCCGACCCGGTCGCCGTACGGCAACCCCATCCCGGGTCTGGACGCGCTGGGTCCGCCCGCCCAGACCGAACCGGAGACCGCCGAGAGCGAGCGCAACCTCGCCTTCCCCGGCCTGAGCGGCAAGGTGATCGTCCGGCGGATCTGCGAGAGCGTGCAGACCGACGCCGAGGTGCTGCGCCAACTGCACGCCGCCGGAGTCGACCCCGGGGCCACGGTCACCGTCGCGCAGGAACGCGACGGCGTGTCGATCGACCGTTCCGGCGAGAGCGTCCGGCTGCCCCGCGAGGTCGCCTCCCGGGTCTTCGTCGCCGCCGCCTGACCCGTCACTGGACGTACGGACAGTGCCGGCAGCCCCGGCCGCAGCACGTACCCCGGCGGGCCAGGAAGCCGGCACTGAGCACGAACAGGCCGGTGTCCGGGTCGAGGTAGCCGGCGTCCCCGGCAGCCAGGGCCGCATCGTGCGCGGCGATGATCCGCTGCCGGCCGGGATGCTCGGGCGACAGCCGGGACGGGTGCGGCTCGGTCAGGGGCCGCGCCGCCAGGGGCTTTCGCTCGCCGCTCATCCCGGGCAGTCTAAGGACTGTTCCACGAGCCCCGGGCGGATGATCCACCCGGGGCTCGTCGCGTACTCGTGGATCAGCTGCAGCCGCTGGTGGAGCCGCAGCCCTCGCAGACGTAGCAGCTACCGGCCGGGCGCATCTTCGTACCGCAGGTGAAGCAGAGCGGTGCGTCGGCGGCCTTGCCGATCACGGCCTCCAGCAGCTCGGTGCTGGAACCGACCGACGGTGCCGGCTTGATCGCGGCCGCGTCGGTGAGTTCCTGGGCCGGCTGGGCGACCGGGCCGCTCTTCGGCTCGTCCGGCTTGTCTTCCACCGGGGCGGACGCGGCCATGGCGGTGAGGTCCGTGCCGTTGGCCTCCGCCTCCGCCTCGGTGGCGAGCTGGGCGGCCCGCTCCTTGGCGGTGAAGATGCCGATCTCGGCTCGGCGCTCGTAGGGCAGGAAGTCCAGCGCCAGGCGACGGAAGATGTAGTCCATCACCGAGGCGGCCATCCGCACGTCCGGGTCATCGGTCATGCCGGCCGGCTCGAAGCGCATGTTGGTGAACTTGCTGACGTACGTCTCCAGCGGGACGCCGTACTGCAGGCCGATGGAGATGGCCACCGAGAAGGCGTCCATCACCCCGGCCAGGGTGGAGCCCTGCTTCGACATCTTGAGGAAGACCTCGCCAAGGCCGTCGTCCGGGTAGGACGAGGCGGTGAGGTAGCCCTCGGCGCCGCCGACCGAGAAGGAGATGGTCTCCGAGGGGCGCTTCTTCGGCAGCCGCTTGCGTACCGGGCGGTACTCAACGACCTTCTCCACCACGGGCTCGACCACGGTGGCGGTCGCCTCCGGCTCGGCGGTCTTCTTCTTCGCCGCCGACAGCGGCTGGCCGACCTTGCAGTTGTCCCGGTAGATCGCCAGCGCCTTGAGGCCGAGCTTCCAGCCCTCGAAGTAGATCTTCTCGACGTCGGCGACGGTGGCCTGCTCCGGCATGTTGACCGTCTTGGAGATGGCGCCGGAGATCAACGGCTGGACCGCCGCCATCATCCGTACGTGGCCCATCGGCGCGATGGACCGCTCGCCCATGGCGCAGTCGAAGACCGGGT